>CP001622.1:3767500-3877500 GCA_000023185.1 Rhizobium leguminosarum bv. trifolii WSM1325
CATGCGCGACTTCCTGGAACGCCACATCGCCGAAGGCAGGTTTGAGATCGACGACATCGATCTGGCCGCCGGCCAGTTCCTCGATCTCGCCAGCGGTAGTTTCTTCAAGCTCCGCCTGTTCGGAAGCATGGAAGAGCCGCCGTCCCGTGACGAAATCGAGCGCGTCATCCGCGGCGCGATCCGGGTCTTCATGGCCGCCTATGGCGCGCGCCGGCACGAGACCGCCTGACCGCATCCTTGACTGCCGCGTTCCGTCGGCCAAAATCCCGCAATAGCGATCAAATCCGGCTGCCGACTTTTCTTTAAGGAAGAGTCGCAACACTGCATAATTCCTTAAATCGGAATCGATTTAAGGATAAAATTATGCAGCACTTCAAAGTGTTACAGCGTCCTTTGCGCGCCTGGAAAAGACGCGCGGCGCTGTAGGAGAATAAGGATGAGCGCTGTCGGACGGGCGATCTGGTTCATCGAGAGCCATTTCGAAAGCGATATATCGCTGGAAGAGATATCGGAAGCAGCCGGATTGTCGCGCTACCATCTGTCGCGCGTCTTCGGGCTCGTCACCGGCTACTCGATCAGCGGCTATATAAGAGGGCGGCGCCTCAGCCGCGCCGTGCCCACACTGGTCGGCAGCTCATCCACCATTCTCGAGGTTGCGCTTTGCGCGGGCTACGGCTCGCACGAGGCCTTCACCCGTGCCTTCCGCGACCAGTTCGGCATGACGCCGGATGCGGTGCGCAGACAGGGGCACGCCTGTAACCTTGTCTTGCTGGAGCCGATCAGAATGGACCCCGCCCACCTCAACGACCTCGAACCGCCCCGTTTCGAAACCCTCCAACCGATGCTGTTTGCCGGCCTGCAGGAGATCTACCCCTATGGCGGCAATGCCGCCATCCCCTCTCTCTGGCAGAAATTCAATGCCCATTTCGGACATATCTCCGGTCAGAAAGGCAATGTCGCCTACGGCATCTGTACGCATATCGACGGAGAAGCGGAGAAATTCCGCTATATGGCCGCGGTCGAGATCTCCGATGCGGGTGATCTGCCGGCGGATTTTGCAACGCTCAAGCTTCCAGGCCAGCGCTACGTCGTCTTTGCCCATCGCGGCCACGTCTCCGGCATTCCGGCGACGATGAACCGCATTTTTGGCGCATGGTGGCCGACCTCGGGCCTAGAGCACAGCGAGACACCCGACATGTTCGAACGCTACGACGAGCGCTTCGACCCCTATACCGGCATGGGCGTCACCGAAATCTGGTTGCCGATCAGAGCATAATGCCGAAAAGTGCGAGCGGTTTTCGGACGACATCATGCTCTAACTCTCTAATCAAGATTCAATTTTAAGGCCGACCCGGCCTTAAATCCTGTTCCAGGGAATAAAAGTCACATCGGTTTCGTATACCCCCTTGCGGCGCTTGCCTGGCAGGCCGGCGACATTACATTGCGAGCGTCATTACTCATGTGGCGCAAAAGGGATATATGCTGATGCAGGAAATCATGACGCTCATTCAGGATCCGGCCGCCTGGGTGGCGCTCATCACGCTGGTGGTGATGGAAGTCGTTCTCGGGATCGACAACCTGATCTTCATTTCCATTCTCACCAACAAACTGCCGCCCGAGCACCGCGAGAAGGCCCGCAAGATCGGCATCGGTCTTGCGCTCGTCATGCGTCTCGCCCTGCTCGGCACCATCGCCTGGATCGTGCAGCTGACCGAACCGCTGTTTGAAGCCTTCGGCCACGGTTTCTCCTGGAAGGATCTGATCCTGATTGCCGGCGGTCTGTTCCTCGTCTGGAAGGCCACCAAGGAAATCCACCACAGCGTCGATCCGGAAGATCACGGCGAGGACTTCATCGCAAGTTCGGCCACGACAGGCTTTGCATCGGCCATCGGCCAGATCCTTCTGCTCGACCTCGTCTTCTCCGTCGACAGCATCATCACCGCCGTCGGCATGACGCCACATCTGCCGATCATGGTGGTCGCCGTCGTCGCCGCAGTCACCGTCATGCTTGTCGCCGCGACCCCGCTTGCCAACTTCATCGAGAGGAACCCGACGATCGTCATGCTGGCGCTCGCCTTCCTGCTGATGATCGGCACGACGCTGATCGCCGAAGGCATGGGCTTCCATGTGCCGAAGGGCTACGTCTACGCCGCCATGGCCTTCTCGGCGCTGGTCGAGGTGCTGAACATGTTCGCGCGCAACGCCCGCAAGCGAAAACGCGACGCCGCGCATTGAGGCTTGGGCAGGAGGGCGCGGCGGAACCGGCGCGCCCTCACGCATTGCCATCAGGCCGTTCCTGGCGTGTTTTTCTTGACGCGCCCGGTTGAATATGGCCTAAGGCCAGCCGAACGGACGATCGGCGGATAGTGCGGGCTTATGCCCTTTTTCCGGCCGGTTTGCCGATGAAGCTATCTGCATCCTTCCGGCCGTACGTCGCTTTCCCATGAAAGCCGTCCGGCATTCATTGACGGGCACACACAATGACAGTTTCCGGGACAGCCACCGGCGTCCGCGTCCGCATCGCTCCCTCGCCGACCGGCGAGCCGCATGTCGGCACCGCTTACATCGCTCTTTTCAACTACCTTTTCGCCAAGAAGCATGGCGGCGAGTTCATCCTGCGCATCGAGGATACCGATGCGACACGCTCGACCCCGGAATTCGAAACGAAGGTGTTGGACGCGCTGAAATGGTGCGGGCTGGAATGGAAGGAAGGCCCTGATATCGGCGGCCCCTACGGCCCCTATCGCCAGTCCGACCGCAAGGAAATGTACCAGCCTTACGGGCAGGAATTGCTGGATAAGGGCCATGCCTTCCGCTGTTTCTGCACACCCGCGCGGCTGGAGCAGATGCGCGAAACCCAGCGCGCCGCCGGCAAGCCGCCGAAGTACGATGGTCTCTGCCTCAACCTCACGGCCGAGGAAGTCACCTCGCGCATTGCCGCCGGCGAGACGACCGTCATCCGCATGAAGATTCCTGCCGAAGGCTCATGCGACTTCACCGACGGCGTCTACGGCGATGTCTCCATTCCGTGGGATTCGGTCGACATGCAGGTGCTCGTCAAGGCCGACGGCATGCCGACCTATCACATGGCCAACGTCATCGACGACCATCTGATGAAGATCACCCATGTGGCGCGCGGCGAGGAATGGCTGGCTTCGGTGCCGAAGCACATCCTGCTTTATCGCTATTTCGACTGGGATCAGCCGGTCTTCATGCATCTGTCGCTGATGCGCAATGCCGACAAGTCGAAGCTGTCGAAGCGCAAGAACCCGACCTCGATCTCCTATTACTCCGCGCTCGGCTATATCCCGGAAGCGCTGATGAACTTCCTCGGCCTGTTCTTCATCCAGATCGCCGAGGGCGAAGAGCTCCTTGGTATGGACGAGCTCTCCGAGAAGTTCGACCCGGCAAACCTCTCCAAGGCCGGTGCGATCTTCGACATTCAGAAGCTCGACTGGCTGAACGGCCGCTGGATCCGCGAGAAGCTCTCCGAGGAGGAATTCCAGGCGCGTGTGCTGACTTGGGCGATGGAAAACGACCGCCTGAAGGAAGGTCTGCGCCTGTCGCAGACACGCATTTCCAAGCTCGGTGAGTTGCCCGATCTTGCCGGCTTCCTGCTGAAGTCCGATCTCGGCCTGCAGCCTTCCGACTTCGCCAAGATCAAGTCGCCGCCGGAAGAGATCCTGGAGATCCTCAACACCGTTCAGCCGGATCTCGAAAAGATCCTGGAATGGAATGTCGAGACGATCGAGGCGGAGCTGCGCGCGATCGCCGACCGCATGGGCAAGAAGCTGAAGGTCGTGGTCTCGCCGCTCTTCGTCGCCGTGTCCGGCTCGTCGCGCTCGCTGCCGCTCTTCGATTCCATGGCGATCCTCGGCCGGTCCGTTGTGCGTCAGCGCCTGAAGCTCGCCTCGCAGGCGGTCGCCGCCCTCGTCGGCTCGAAGTAAGAACAGTCAGAGGATTTCGACAATGGCTGACAACAAGACCGAAAACACCCTTTCCTCCGACGCGACGGAAGTGCGCACCCAGAAGCTGAAGCTGCTGCGCGAGCAGATCGGCGAGGTCTATCCGGCGCATTTCCACCGCACGATGACCAATGCCGAGCTCATCGCGAAATATGAGAACCTGGAATCTGACGTCGAGACGCAGGATGTCGTCATCGTCGCCGGCCGCGTCTACTCGTCGCGCAACTCCGGCATGTTCATGGACATCCACGATGCCGGCGGCAAGATCCAGATTTTCAGTCACAAGGACACGACCCCGGAAGAAGCCCGCGCCCTGCTGCCGATGATCGACATCGGCGACATCATCGGCGTCACCGGCATCGTGCGCCGCACCAAGCGCGGCGAGCTGACGATCAACGCGCAGACAATCACCATGCTGACGAAGTCGCTGCTGCCGATGCCGGAAAAGTGGCACGGCCTCTCCGACATCGAGTTGCGCTATCGCAAGCGCCATCTCGACATCATGACCAACGAGGATTCGAAGCTCCGCTTCCAGCAGCGCTCGAAGATCCTCTCCGGCATCCGCCGCTTCATGGAAAATGACGGCTTCATGGAAGTCGAGACGCCGATGCTGCATTCGGTCTATGGCGGCGCCACCGCCGAGCCGTTCAAGACGCATCACAACACGCTCAAACTCGACATGTACCTGCGCATCGCACCGGAACTGTTCCTCAAGCGCACGCTGGTCTCGGGGCTGACCGACAAGGTGTTCGAGATCAACCGGAACTTCCGCAACGAAGGAGTCTCCACCCGGCACAATCCCGAATTCACCATGATGGAGTGTTACTGGGCCTATGCCGATTATGAGGACATCATGGACCTCGTCGAGCGGCTGTTCGAGAGCTTGGCACTCTCCATTCACGGTGCGACGGAATTCCCCTTCGGCGACAAGACCATGTCCTTCAAGGGTCCGTTCAAGCGCGTCCCGATGCCCGACGCCGTCAAGGAAGCGACCGGCATCGACTTCCTCGCCATCAAGACCGATGAAGAGGCGCGCGCCGCCGCCAAGGCTGCCGGCTTTGCGGTCGAGAAGGATTGGACTTGGGGCGAATGCCTCGCCTTCATCTTCGAGGAAAAGGTCGAATCCACGCTGATCCAGCCGTCGCATGTCACGCATTTCCCGAAGGACATTTCGCCCTTCGCCAAGGAAGTGCCGGGCGAGCCGCGCCTGGTCGAGCGCTTCGAGACCTATTGCAACGCCTGGGAACTCGGCAACGCCTTCTCGGAGCTGAACGATCCCGAGGAGCAGCGCCGCCGCATGGTCGAGCAGCTCGAACAGGCGCATGCCCGCGGCGAAAAGGAAAAGCAGTTGGATGAGGAATTCCTCGACGCCATCGACCAGGGCATGCCGCCGGCAGGTGGCCTCGGCATCGGCGTCGACCGTCTCATCATGCTTCTGACCAACGCGCCGTCGATCCGCGACGTCATCCTCTTCCCGGCCCGCCGCAACAAAGCCGACTGAGAACCACATTCCTTAAAATGAAGAAACGGAGCGCCCGAAAGGACGCTCCGTTTTGTTTTAAGCAGACTGGTATTTCGTTGGTTTTTGTTATGACCGCGTTCGTCGTCACACTCAGATCATGTAGCCGCCGGCGACCTCGATTGTCTGCGCATTGATCCATGCGCCGTCGTCGGACGCGAGCATGGCGATGACGCGGCCGACATCCTCGGCTTCGCCGATACGGCCGAGAGCCGTCTGTGAGGCAAGCAACGCGGCGAATTCCGGGTTCTTGTCCAGCGCAGCGTCGGCAAGATTGGTGCGGATAGGACCGGGCGAGATAGCATTGGCGCGGATCCTGCGATCGCCGAACTCCTTCGCCTGATAGCGGGTCAACGTCTCAAGTCCGGACTTGAGGGCTGCATAGGGTGCAACACCTGCTGTTGCGACGCGAACGGAAGCGCTCGTTACATTGAGGATCACGCCGCCATCGACCATCAGCGGCAGCAATGCCTGCGTCAGGAAGAACGGCCCTTTCAGGTGGACATTCATCAGAGCGTCGAACTGGCCCGTCGTCACCATCTCCATGAGATTGAACATGCCGAAACCGGCATTGTTGACGAGGCAATCGAACGCATCCCGGCCCCAATAAGTGGAAAGCAGCCGTTTCACCTCCGCCACGAAGGCCGGAAAGCTGTCGGCATCACCGACATCGAGGGCAAGCGCAAAAGCTTGACCACCGTCTGCCTTGATCGCGGCGATGACTTCATCCGCACCTGGCTTGTGGCTGTTATAGGTGAGGATGACACCCATGCCGCGCCTTGCGCATTCCTGCGCTGCCGATTGACCAATGCCACGGCTGCCGCCGGTAATGATTGCGATTTTCATCTCTGTCTCCTTTGCTTCGATGGCCGGAAGCTATGGGAAACAGCCGGCCTACACTCCGCCGGAAACTGCCTCGTTCTTGCCTATTCCTGCTTTTGCCTTGTGCCGTGTCACTTGCTGGGGCAGGATTTCGCCATGCAAACAATGCTCGAAGAGATGCGCCGCTTGACGGCCCACGCTGAAAACCGCCCGACGGAAACCGGCATACCCGGCATACTGATGGTCAAGGGGGAGATCCCCGAACACAAGCTCGGCGCCGTTTATGAGCCAATGGTCAACCTGATCCTTGATGGCAGCAAGACGCTGACGATCGCCGGGCAGGATTATTATTACGATCCAGCGAGCTACTTCGTGATATCGATCGATGTGCCGGCGACGGGCATGGTGCAGCAGGCAGGTCCCGACCGGCCCTATATCGGCGTCAGCCTATCGCTCGATCCTGTAAAGGTCGCAGCGCTTCTCCTGGATCTTCCGCCGCAATCCTATCAGGAGGGACAAAGCGGTGGCTATTCCGTCTGTCGCATGACGCCGGAACTTCCGGGTGCCTGGCTGAGGATGCTGCAACTCATGGAGCGCCCGCAGGATATCCCTGCCCTTGCCCCGGCCTACGAACGCGAAATCCTCTATCGCGTGCTGCAAGGACCGCAGGGCTGGATGCTGCGGGATATCGCAGCACCCGATAGCGCCCTGTCGCGGATACGGCTCGCCATTCGCTGGGTTCGCGAGCATTATGCCGAAGCGGTCGAGGTCGAAAAACTCGCCGCCCTCACCGCCATGAGCGTCTCGGCCTTTCATCGCCATTTCAAGGCTGTGACGGCGATGAGCCCGATCCAGTTCCAAAAGCGTATCCGCCTGCTGCAGGCCCGCCAGCTTCTGATTTCCCAATCCGGAAACGCCTCCTCGGTCGCCTATTCGGTGGGCTACGAAAGCGTCTCGCAATTCACCAGGGAATATGCACGTTTCTTCGGCCAGCCGCCGGCGCGCGACGCCTCGCTGATGAGGGAAAATATCAGGCCTGCCGCCTGATGCTTTTTGGGTTTAGTGCCCGCTCTTGGCCTGCGGTTCTTCTGCGGGAGCGTCTTCCGCTGGAGTGGCTGCATCCTTGGCAGCCTGCTCCTGAGCAGACGGATCCTTGGTCTCCGGTGCTGCGCCGTGTCCACCGCCTGCTGCCTTGCCCTCACCCTTCGTGGAGCCAACCGCGACCGGGTCGACGCAATCCTCGGGGTCCTTGAAGGCGGCGCTGATCATGGCGACCTCGTCGAACGGCATCTCTATCCGCTCGCCGAAGAACAGCCCATTTTCACTGGCCTTGCCGTCATAGTAGCGCGCTGTATAGGCCTTGTCGTCGAGGCCGGGAACGGTCTTGTCGGGATGCGGGATATAGACGACATCGGCGCCGATCGCCCGGCCGCGAATGTCGGCGCGTAACGTCGGTCCGTTTTCGTCGAGCACCACCACCTGGACCAGATCCGGCTTCTGCGCGGCATAGACGGCCTGAGCGACACGAAGCGCAGTCTTGACGCGCGTCATCCCGTCGGTCGGTTCGGTTTTGATGTATTTGCGTACCCAGACGTGGTCCTGCTTCCGGATCGTCACCAGGTTGACGTCGCTGCATTCGAGCCCGTATCCACCACCGGCGGCACCGATCAGCCTGTCCTTGCCGACATAGACCGCCGCACCGCCGGAAACGCCCATGAGAAGAGCGACTCCACCGATGATGATTGCCAATTTCCGGGAAGGCCGGAAGATGCGCAGTAAGGCCTTCACGCCAACTGCTCCGCCATCTGAAACTCCAACGCAGGACAAGTGCTAAGAACGCTAAAGAAATGACGTTTCCGAAAGTTTAAGTGGGCGTGTGAAGCCTGCGCCATTTTGAGAAAACACCAAAAAAGGTCCGCTTTCCGGGCCGCTTGCCACAGCCTGTTCCGCCATGCTCTAAACCCCCATGGCCTTCACGCTTCGCCAGGTTCAATATTTCGTCGCCGTCGCCGAACAAGGTTCGGTGACGCGCGCCGCACAGAACCTTTCGATCTCTCAATCCTCGGTGACGGAAGCGCTGAAGGAGCTCGAAACCGACCTCGGCGTCGCGCTCTTCGAGCGCCATCCGCGCGGCCTGACCATCACCCATAACGGCCACCAGTTCCTGCGCCACGCGACGAAGATCCTGGCCTCCGTCTCCGATGCGCGGACCAGCTTTTCCGGCCAGCAAAGCGCCCTCTCCGGCACGCTGAACATCGGCGTCACCTCGCTTGTCGCCGGCTACGTGCTCTCCGACCTGCTGGCGCGATACCGGCGCGCCTGTCCTGATATCGAGGTCAGCGCCATCGAGGACAATGGTGGTTACCTCGAACATCTCCTGGTCGGCGGCGAACTCGATGTCGCCGTGATGGTGATATCAAATCTGCGCGACCGGATGGCGCTGCAGGCGGAGATCTTGGAGACCTCGCCCTATCGACTATGGCTGCCGATGGGCCATCCGCTGGTATCGGCCGACATCATCTCGGTCGCCGACATCGCCCGCGAACCGCTGATCATGCTGACGGTCGACGAAATCGAGGAGAATACCGGCAAGCTGCTCTCAGCCCTCGGCGCCCGCCCGCATGTCGCCTTCCGCACCCGCTCGGTGGAGGCGGTGCGCAGTTTGGTTGCGACAGGCGCCGGCGTGGCCCTGCTTCCCGATCTTGTCTACCGTCCATGGTCGCTGGAAGGCGACCGCATCGAGAGCCGCGACGTCTCCGGTTCGCTGCCGGTCGTCCAGGTCGGCATGGTCTGGCGCAAGGGCTCCAGCCTGCCGCAGGCGGCGCGCGACTTCGTCGGCATCGCCGAAAGCTTGCGCTCCGGCCGAATCCGATGATATCGGAATTTCCGATATCGCCTTTCTGATAAATGAATTTGCGAAAGCGGCTTTTTCGCGTCACCTTTTCATCCGGGAACAAACCGCCACAAAAGTGGCAAACCGGGAGACGGATGATGACGAATCTGTTGAAATCCTGCACGGCAGCGCTCGCTTGCCTCAGCTTCGCGACGCAGGGAATCGCCGCCGAACCGCTGAAGGCTCTGGGCAAAGGCGAAGGTGCGGTCAGCATCGTCGCCTGGGCCGGCTATATCGAACGCGGCGAAACCGACAAGAACTACGACTGGGTCACCGATTTCGAAAAGGAGACCGGCTGCAAGGTTTCAGTCAAGACCGCCGCCACCTCGGATGAAATGGTGTCGCTGATGAACGAAGGCGGCTTCGATCTCGTCACGGCATCGGGCGACGCCTCGCTCCGCCTTATCGCCGGCAAGCGTGTCCAGCCGATCAACACCGACCTGATCCCGAGCTTCAAGACCGTCGACGAGCGTCTGCAGAACGGACCGTGGTATACGGTCGGCGGCGTGCATTACGGCGTGCCCTATCTCTGGGGGCCGAACGTGCTGATGTACAATACCGATGCCTTCAAGGACAAGGCGCCGACCAGCTGGAACGTCGTCTTCGAAGAGCAGACGCTGCCCGACGGCAAGTCCAACAAGGGCCGCGTCCAGGCCTATGACGGCGCTATCTACATCGCCGATGCCGCTATGTATCTGATGGCCCATAAGCCGGATCTCGGCATCAAGGATCCCTACGAGCTGAACGAGGACCAGTACAAGGCCGCCCTCGACCTGCTGCGCGGCCAGCGCAAGCTCGTCTCCCGCTACTGGCACGACGCGATGATCCAGATCGACGATTTCAAGAACGAAGGCGTCGTCGCCTCCGGCTCCTGGCCCTTCCAGGTGAACCTGCTGCAAGCCGACAAGCAGAAGATCGCCTCCACTTTTCCGGATGAAGGCGTCACCGGCTGGGCCGACACCACCATGCTGCATGCCGACAGCGAACATCCGAACTGCGCCTATATGTGGATGGAACATTCGCTGAAGGCCAAGGTCCAGGGCGACGCCGCCGCCTGGTTCGGCGCCGTGCCCTCCGTTCCCGCTGCCTGCAAGGGCAACGAGCTGATAGGCGACAGCGGTTGCGCCACCAACGGCTTCGATCACTTCGACAAGATCAAGTTCTGGAAGACCCCGGTCGCCAAATGCACCACGCAGAGCGAATGCGTGCCGTACCATCGTTGGGTGTCTGATTATATCGGCGTGATCGGCGGGCGGTAAACCGGGCCGATCCGCTTGGGTAAAGTCCCCTCCCCAACCCCTCCCCACAAGGGGGAGGGGCCTTGAATGGCACCGCCGAATTCCTGCCGAAACGCCAAGGTATTTGCGAAAGGGGTACGGCAGATTAAGCCCCTCCCCCTTGTGGGGAGGGGTTTGGGCGGAGTCATATGAACCAAGACCGCAGCCTCTCTAAAAGCAAAGAAGCCGGAGCCCTCATGACACCCGCCGTCCGTTTCCAGCAGGTATCACGCCATTTCGGCCAGGTTCGCGCCGTCGACGGCGTCGATCTCGAGATCGCGCCCGGCGAATTCTTTGCCATGCTCGGGCCGTCCGGCTCCGGCAAGACGACGTGCCTGCGATTGATCGCCGGCTTCGAGCAGCCGACCGCGGGCCATATCCAGATCTTCGGCGAGACGGCCGACGGCGTTCCGCCCTATCGCCGCAACGTCAACACCGTATTCCAGGACTACGCGCTCTTCCCGCATCTCAACATCCTCGACAATGTCGCCTACGGGCTGATGGTCAAAGGCGTCGGCAAGGCGGAGCGGATGAAAGCGGCAGGCGATGCCCTCGAGCTCGTCAAGCTGCCGGGTTACGGCGCCCGCCGCCCCGGCCAGCTGTCCGGTGGTCAGCGCCAGCGCGTGGCGCTCGCCCGCGCACTGGTCAACAAGCCGAAGGTGCTGCTGCTCGACGAGCCGCTCGGCGCGCTCGACCTGAAGCTCCGCGAACAGATGCAGGAGGAGCTGAAGAGCCTGCAGCGCGCACTCGGCATCACCTTCGTCTTCGTCACCCACGATCAGGGTGAGGCGCTGTCCATGGCCGATCGCGTCGCCGTCTTCAACGACGGCAATATCGTCCAGGAGGGCACGCCGCAGGATATCTACCGCCGCCCGAAGAACCGCTTCGTCGCCGATTTCGTCGGCTCGTCGAACGTCATCGCACCTGATCTGATGGCCTCACTCGGCGGCGAAAGACGCTGGGCAAGCCTCCGTCCCGAAGCAATCCGGCTGGCAGGCGACGGTGTCGCGGCGCAGGTCGACAATGCGAGCTTCCTCGGCGCAGCCACGCGCCTCACCGTTGGCCTCCGGGGGGCGCGGCTGCATGTGATGCTGCCGGCGGGCGCAGATGTGCCTGTCGTCGGCGCCGGCATACGCCTTGCCTGGCAGCCCGACGATATCCACTACATGGATGACGCGGCATGACGGCGATCTTCATCACCACCAATGAGGCGACATCGATTCTTCCGGGGCGCGGCGGCCTCTTCGGCCGGCTGTCCGATGCCTTCTGGCGGCACCCGAAACTGCTGCTCTTCCTGATGCTGACGCCGCCGCTGCTCTGGCTCGGCATCATCTATATCGGTTCGCTGCTCGCCCTGCTTCTGCAGAGTTTCTTTTCGATCGACGATTTCTCAGGCCTGGTGAATTACGAATTCACCCTTGCGACCTATGCGCAGCTTCTGAGCCCGACGAATTTCGACATTATCATCCGCACTTTCGTCATGGCGGCACTAGTGACCGTCGCTTCCGCCTTGATCGCCTTCCCGATCGCCTACTACACGGCGCGTTATGCGCAAGGCAAATGGAAGGCGCTTTTCTATCTCGGCATCATGCTGCCGCTCTGGTCGAGCTATCTCGTCAAGATCTACGCCTGGAAGCTGATCCTCGCCAAGGAAGGCATCCTCACCTGGATCTTCGAGAAGCTCTATCTCTCCTGGCTGCTCGACGGCATCCTGAACCTGCCCGTCATCGGCGGCAATTCGCTCTCGGTCAGCTACCTCGGCACCTTCATCGTCTTCGTCTATATCTGGCTCCCCTATATGATCCTGCCGACGCAGGCAGCCCTCGAGCGTGTGCCCGGCAACCTGATCGAGGCCTCGTCGGATCTCGGCGCCACGCCGCGCCAGACCTTCCGAACGGTGCTGCTGCCGCTCGCCCTGCCCGGCATCGTCGCCGGCTCGATCTTCACCTTCTCGCTGACATTGGGCGATTATATCATCCCGCAGATCATCGGCTCGTCCAGGCTCTTCATCGGCCAGGCGGTCTATACCCAGCAGGGAACGGCCGGCAACGTGCCGCTTGCTGCCGCCTTTTCCGTCGTGCCGATCGTCATCATGGCGCTCTATCTCTGGCTCGCCAAGAAACAGGGAGCTTTCGATGCGCTCTGACCTCAAGACATCGCCACTTGCGCTGAAGGTCGCCGCAGCCGGCGGGCTGCTCTTCCTGCATCTGCCGATCCTGCTGATCTTCGTCTATGCCTTCACGACGGAGGAGAAGAGCTATCAATGGCCGCCGCCTGGCCTGACGCTGCAATGGTTCGAGGTCGCCTGGAACCGGCCGGACGTCTGGTCGGCGCTCGGGCTTTCCGTGCAGGTCGCCGTCATCGCCACGGCGATCGCGCTGGTCCTCGGCACGCTCTGTGCTGCAGCCGTCAGCCAGACGAAGTTCTTCGGCCGCGAGGCGATCTCGCTGCTGGTCATCCTGCCGATCGCCCTTCCCGGCATCATCACCGGCATTGCGCTCCGCTCCGCCTTCAGCCTGTTCGACATCCCGTTTTCGGTCTGGACCATCGTGCTCGGCCACGCCACTTTCTGCGTCGTCGTCGTCTACAACAATGCGGTCGCCCGCTTCCGCCGCACCTCCGGTTCGCTGATCGAGGCCTCGATGGATCTCGGCGCCGACGGCTTCCAGACCTTCCGTCATGTCATCCTGCCGAATATCGGCACCGCCCTTCTTGCCGGCGGCATGCTTGCCTTCGCGCTGTCTTTCGACGAGGTCATCGTCACCACCTTCACCGGTGGCCAGCAATCGACCTTGCCGATCTGGATGCTCGAAGAACTCATCCGCCCGCGCCAGCGCCCTGTCACCAATGTGGTCGCCATGGTCGTCGTGCTCGTCACCTTCCTGCCGATCCTGGCAGCCTATTACCTCACCCGCGATGGCGACCAGATCGCCGGCGCCGGTAAATAAAAAGGGAGAACATCATGGATATCCAAATGCTGATCGGTTCCCGCTTTGAAAAAGGCACGGAAACGGAAGAGCACGTCCTGAACCCCAAGACGGGCGAGACGGTGCTGGACCTTGCCGAAGCGTCGCTTTCCCAGGTTGACGCTGCAGTCGACGCCGCCGAGAAAGCCTTCACGAGCTGGTCACAGACAACGCCCGGCGAGCGCTCCGGCTACCTGTTGAAGATCGCCGATGCAATCGAAAAGGATGCCGCCGGCTTTGCCGCACTGGAGGCGCTGAACTGCGGCAAGCCGATCAATGCGGTGCTGAACGACGAAATCCCGGCGATCGTCGATTGTTATCGCTTTTTTGCGGGCGCCGTGCGCAACCTGCACGCACCGGCGGCCGGCGAATACCTGCCCGGCCACACCTCGATGATCCGCCGCGATCCGATCGGCATTGTCGGCTCGATCGCGCCGTGGAACTATCCGCTGATGATGATGGCCTGGAAGCTGGCGCCAGCGATCGCCGGCGGCAATACCGTCGTCTTCAAGCCCTCGGAGCAGACGCCGCTGACGGCGCTGAAAATGGCGAAGCTGCTCTCCGAAATCCTTCCCGAAGGCGTCGTCAACGTCATCCTCGGCCGTGGTGAAAGTGTCGGCAACGCCCTGATCAATCACGCCAAGATCGGCATGGTCTCGATCACCGGCGATATCGCAACCGGCAAGAAGGTACTGCAGGCCGCGGCCAAGACGGTCAAGCGCACCCACCTGGAACTCGGCGGCAAGGCCCCGGTCATTGTCTTCGATGATGCCGATATTGATGCGGTCGTCGCCGGCATCCGCACCTTCGGCTATTACAATGCCGGCCAGGACTGCACCGCCGCCTGCCGCATCTATGCCGATGCCAGGGTCTACGACAATTTCGTCGCCGACCTCTCCTCAGCCGTCTCGAGTATCCGCTTCAACCAGGCCGACGATACCGAAAACGAGATCGGCCCGCTGATCTCCAAGCGCCAGCGCGACCGCGTCGAAAGCTTCGTCGCCCGCGCTTCCGAACACAAGCACATGGAGATCACCGCCGGCGGCAAGGTTTCCGGCGACAAGGGTTTCTTCTTCACGCCGACGGTCATTGCAGGCGCCCTGCAGGACGACGAGATCGTCCGGCGCGAGGTCTTCGGCCCGGTCGTCTCGGTCACCCGCTTTTCCGATGCCGACGACGCCGTTGCCTGGGCAAACGACAGCGACTACGGCCTGGCCTCCTCCGTCTGGACCAAGGATATCGGCCGCGGCATGAAGACAGCCGCCCGCCTGCAATATGGCTGCACCTGGATCAACACCCATTTCATGCTGACCAACGAGATGCCGCATGGCGGCCTCAAACAGTCGGGCTACGGCAAGGACATGTCGGTCTACGCACTGGAGGACTACACCGCCGTACGCCACGTGATGATCAATCACGGCTGACCGGCAGGAAAGGCAAGGGTACGAAATTCGACGCAATGCCCATCGGTAGCACCGGGAGGGTGCTCCCCAGAGATCGCCATTCCATTCAAGCGATCTGGAACATTTTCCCGGTTGCCGCGTCTTTCCCAAGCAAACGCAAAGGATGATGTCATGCTGAAATGGGCTCTGATATTTTTTGTCATTTCGATCATCGCCGGCTTCTTCGGTTTCTCCGGCGTCTCCGCAGCGACCGCGACAATCGCACGCGTTCTCTTCGGCATCGCGCTGCTGATCTTCCTGATCTTCCTTGTCCTTGCGCTGATGGCCGGCCAGGCGATCCTGTGAGCGGTCGCGGGGGCCGCTGCGCCTTGCGCTTGCGGCCCCCGCCGTCTGTTGTCGCCACAGGCCCTTTAAGCCCTGCGGCCTATTTCAACTCGGCAAGCAGAGCATCGGCACCTTTGCGGATGCCCACCATGGAGGCATCCATCGCCGTGAAGCTTGCGCCGATATTCATCGCGTTGGGATATTGCTTGGTGACATAGGAAGACAGGAGGCGATTGCTCGCAGCGTCATAGATCTCCACGGCATAATTCACCGAGCCGATCATCGAGCCTTCCCGGCCGCGAACGGCCTGGACGGTGTTATACAATCCGCCTGCGACGTCGATGCGCGTGACCGTTCCGAGGACCGCGGTCGTTGCCTTGGCGCCCGTCAGCGTCAGATGCAATCTGAGAGTCGCTGGAGCAGGCGTGCTGACGACAGCAAAGCGCGTCTTCAATTTTTCCGTGAATTGAACCTGCATGTAATTGGCAAGGAATGCTTTGTCTTTTTCTAAGACCTTGCCGAACTGGTTGTCGGGACCGTTATAGACGGCAACGGGATCGACGATGATCCTGCTGTACTGGCTCCAGTTGACTTTAGTCTGATAGCGATACGGTACGCGGCCGGTCTTATCCTCGCTGTTCGGCTGGAGCTGCGATGCCGAAGCCAGCCCGGAATAAACCGTGGGGTCAGGGGCCGTGCATGCGGCAACGCTCGAACAGGCGAGCATCAGTGCGGCGCCGACTTTCAAAGTTTTTATCAATGACTTGGCTCCAGCTTTGGAAATACCGAATGGCATCTGCTGGCAGCGGTTTTATGGAATTCGAATGTTGCTGTGTTTGCCATGATATGTGGAAATGTTCGTGAGCCGTGTTCGCTCCGGGCAGCGCGACGCGTGATGACGCGACGGCCGGGCAATAAGTCATTGTGACGAAGGGATCGGCGGCGCGCCTTCGGGCTGGCTCGCCTGAGGGGCGGGAAGATCGATCACGACGACCAGGCCGGTTGGCGTCCTGTCCAGCAACGTCAACTGTCCATTATGCGCTTTGGTGACAATTCCTTTGGCGATCGGAAGGCCGAGCCCAAGCCCGGAGCCGCCCTGGGCACCGATCTGGCGGGATTTATCCACTTTGAAGAACGGCTCCAGAACTTTTGCCTTGGCCTCATCGGTCAAACCAGGACCATTGTCGCCCACCGATATTTTGATCCCGCCATCGTCGCTCTCTTGCAGATCGATTTCGACTTGCTTTGCATAACGAGACGCATTGTCGACCAGATTCGTGATTGCCCGAGTCAGGGCCTGAGGTTTGCAGACAAACGCCAGCCGCCGCGAACCGGTGAAGCCTACATCGACGCCCATGTCGGAGAAGTCTGTCGCAATCGTCTGCAGCAGGCTTGAGATATCGACCTTTCGATCAGTCTCCGCAGTGGACGCGTCTTTGAAATAGGCCAGGCACTCGTCGATCATGAAACTCAAGGTGGCGATATCGGCCAGCATCAGGCCGCGAAGCTCGGGCTCGCCAGAACGCTCGGCACGCATCCGCAATCTCGTCAGAGGCGTCCTGAGATCATGCCCCACGCCACTCAGCATTCTTGTTCGATCCTCCGCCATGCTCTGGATTCGATCGCTCATGACGTTCAGCGATTCCGCCAGACTTCGAATCTCGGCTGCGCCGTCCGGTTCGAAAGGCTTTTCCCAACTGCCCTCGATGCTTGCTCGCTTTGCGGCGGCGGCAAAGCGCCTCAGAGGCTCGGTGATAAGCCAGCTGCTGAAATATGCAAGCAGCACCAATGGGATGACGATTTTCAAAAACCCGCTCACGGCGGCCGGAACAAACCAGACATAGCTGGGAAAAACCGGCAGTTGAAAGACGAGGGCGCGCTTGTCGTCAATTCCGACAGTCAGGACATCTGGGTGCGATTGACCGATGACGAAGCGATGAAATGCCGCAAAAATATTGTCGGCAAGCATTGTGTTGATACGCGCCACCAATTCGCTGGGAGATACCATCTGCTGTTTGCCGGCAAGTGGCTGCTCCAGGGACAATTTTTCGACCCCAACGCCGAGTGCCGCTGCTCTCTTGAGAACGGTGACTTCGTCCTGCGCTGAACTTGCCTGGGCAAATTGCTCCGCGACCATTGCCGCTCTGGCAGCAAACAGGCCGTTTTGAAACCCACGATCATGACGGCCGTAGATATAGGGCTCCATGGCGGTTGCCGCGACGGAAACGAGCACGACAAGCAAGGTCGCCAATATGAGGATCTGGCTTTGGATCGAAGCGCGCCGAAAATTTCTCAAGGGAGACGCTCTACCTTGGATGCGAAGAGATAACCGCCCAGCCGCACCGTCTTTATGAACGTCGGATCTTTCAGATTTGGTTCGATCTTTTGCCTGACCCGGCTGATATGGGCGTCGATGCTGCGCTCGACCGGCCCCGCCGATCCGGCATGTGTCATCGACAACAGCTGTTCGCGCGTCAAAACCTTGTTGGGATTGCAGCAGAAGGCCAGGAGGATATCGAACTCCGCGGTTGTCATGGAAACCTGCGCGCCGTCGGCGTCGTGGAGTTGACGGCTTTTTGGATCGATGCGCCATCCCGAGAACATCATCGGTCCAAGTGCTTCCTCCTGATGATGCGCATATGACGCCCTGCGGAGAATACTCTTGATCCGGGCCAGAAGCTCGCGGGAGTTGAATGGTTTCGTGACATAGTCGTCGGCTCCGAGCTCCAGGCCGAGAATGCGGTCGATATCCTCCTGGAGCGCCGTCAACATCAGGATTGGCACCGAGCACGCCGCACGAAGCCGCCTGCAGATGCTGAAACCGTCCTCGCCCGGCAACATCGCATCGAGGACGATGAGATCGAATTGCTGTCGCACCATCATTCGATCCATAGCCGCGCCGCTTTCCACCGACGAGGCCTCGAAGCCGCTGCTTCGGACAAGATCCACCAGCATATCCGCGATGGCGGGATCGTCTTCGACGATGAGGATATGAGCCTGATTGGGAGCTGCCATTTCATATGCCATCGTCATTCGTTCTCTTGCCGGGAGATGCCCTTGGCGCGAAATTACCACGTTCACCGTGTCTCGGTCAGGCGGCCTCGTCGACTGTCAATCGCGGCGGCTAATCTCCGCAGTCAATCAGACACCACACGATATCGGTCGCCGCGCCGACGCGGTCTCCGCCTTCAGGATATCAAGTATCGTGCAATGCTATATTCGATAATGTTGAGATATGTTGCGGGACTGCCAATGCGGAGTCCGGCGTCAAAACTGGCTTTCGGGATCGCCGCTGATTTCCACCTTGTCACCTAGGATGGCGCTGTCAATGATGACCGTGGCGATGAAACACATCCGGACGACCAGCAGGCAAAAGAACACCAGAGAGACGACCGCCGTCGTATAAAATTTCAACGCCGAGCGCTTCTGGAGCCCTGCGGTGAGCTTATCGAGAGCGCGTCTGGCGAGACGACCGATCGCCACCAGCAGGAACAATGCCGTGATGATATATCCGCTTGCCGATGCTGCACCGAGCAACTGAAACATGAGAAGACATCCGCACCACGTAAAAAGCTCCGGTCTCGGAATGACGTTTTCAAGCCGCCGAAACCCGGTAGAAATATGCTCATAGGAATCGTCCGGAACGAGGCGCAGCGTGGCCGGCCGGAGAGACGGGGCCGGGTCATCGGGATCTGAATCAGGCGAAGACCGGTCCGTCGGCGACGGGAATTCGGTCACCTCTAATCGGCTCGTTCTGCGCTGGGCGCAGCGCGGCGGCTTAAAAGAAGGGAGGTGGCGGCACGCCACCGGGATGCCTTCGCCGTGCCTGCAATCACCGTCTCGTTCGCAGCAGGGGCTCTCTGGACTGCAGCAATTCTGCCTGTCCTTGACTCGGTAAGGGCCGAGATCCTTCTCAGAAATGCATCGCTGTCGAATTCCTTCGAGGAGTGAACCGCCTTCGTGGCCGGCTGGACGGCATGGAAAAACACCTCCAGATTGATGATCGGTATCGGCTTGATGTTTCGGACCATGTCGATATCCGACCGCATCGTTACGGCCAGAAAATATCGGCCCGAACGCAAGGCGTCGAAAAGTTCCGGCACCGAGGACACAGCCGCCGCGACATATCCGTTCTCATTCAATTTCGAGACGATATCGCAGGCAGCGTCTTTTCCGAGAAAGACGAGAATTGGCTTTTGCTGATTGTTTTGCGCGGAAGACATCACTGGCACACTCCTGACCTGTCGCCAAAAGTGTAGCCCGCATCGACGCTTCTGTTTGTTCGGTTTTATTCGGTTTTATTGCGCCAGGGAGCGCCCGCAAAATTCATCAAATTCAGCACCGAAGGTCTTCGGATTTCGGGGGCATTCACGACAATACCGCCCTGAGCCAGGGAGGCATTTTGTTCGTTCGCTTTCTCAGCAGCTTGTCGATCGATATCGATCCCGCACCCGAAACCGCGAGCACGAACATGCCGCCGGCAATCGCCAGGTCCTTCTCGAAGTGCAGCAGTTCGTTCTGGCTGGCAAAATTCGTGTGAAAGAGCAAGGCGGTCGCCAGGCAGAAGAGCGCCAGCGCCAATGCCCCAAGCCGGCTGAGGAAGCCTGTCGCGACGGAAAGGCCGGCGCCGATCTGCAGGGCAATGGTGGCAAGCGCGACCGGCGCCGACAGCCCCAGTTTTGCGAAAATGTCGAAAGTCGCGGTGATATCTGCCGCGAGCGACCAAGCTTCGTGCAGGAAGATCAGCGACAGCAGAAGCCTGCCGAGGAGAAGAATGAGATCGGCCAGTCGGGGCCGGCTTGAGGCGCTTTCCATCATACCCTCCGATTTGAAGAGCAGGTGGTTAGCCCGCTCAAGGCAAGGCGCATTATAGCAGGCTCGCCCCGACATTTATCGCAAGCGCCAGGATCGTCGTATTGAACAGGAACGACAGCACGGCATGCAGCAGCGTCAGCTTGCGCATGCTGGTCGAACTGACCGCGACATCCGCCGTCTGTGCGGCAACGCCGATGGTGAAGGAGAAATAGAGGAAATCCCAGTAGCCGGGCTCTTCGATCCCGTCCGGAAACTTCAGCCCACCCTCCTCGTCCGCCCCGCCATAGAAATAATGGGCATAGTGGATGGTGAAGAGTGTATGCAGGAAGATCCAGGAAATCAGGATCGTCAGAACCGCAACACCTGCCCGCGCCAGCGCGACGTCAGGTGCCGCCTCCTTGATCGAATGAAGCTCGAGGCCGATCCCGGCAATGCTGGCAAGTGCGGCACCGATCGACAGAGCCAGCAGGACGGTGTCGGAGAAATCGAGATCCTCCGAACGTTTCCGGATGCTTTCAACCGTCGCCCGCAGCATCTTGCGCCAGCTGAGCGCGACAAAAACGCCGGCGCTGACATTCCAGCCGAACAGGATATTGCCGGCGCTGACTTCGCGTGAGGTCAGCGCCAAGAAGACCACCAGTCCGGCAACAACGGCAAAGATGAAGCTCGCATGCTTGTAGGCAAATGCTGCAAGCGAATTTGCCCGTTCCTCATCCGCCATATCGGTCTCCGACAGCATATGCCCTTGATAACAGCATGAAAAAGGCGCGCCTGCCAGCCGGCAGCCGCGCCTCCGATTGTGGCCGAGCCTTATCAGGCGGCGGCGAGCTGCAGTTCCTTCTGCACCATGGTGCGCAGCGTTCCGAGATCCTTGGCGAAGGCGCGGATGCCTTCGGCGAGTTTTTCCGTCGCCATCGCGTCTTCGTTCATCATCCAGCGGAAGGTCTTCTCGTCGACGGAGACCTTCGGATCCGGCTTGCGGCTCTCCGGCGAGAGCTTGCGCTCCAGCTTGCCTTCATCCTTGGCGAGCTCGTCGAGCAGGTTCGGGCTGATGGTCAGGCGGTCGCAGCCGGCAAGGGCTTCGATTTCGCCGGCGCTGCGGAAGGAGGCGCCCATGACGATCGTCTTGATGTCGTTTGCCTTGTAGTAGTTGTAGATTTCACGGACGGAGATGACGCCCGGATCTTCCTCAGGCGTATAGTCCTTGCCGGTCGACTTCTTGTACCAGTCGAGGATGCGGCCGACGAAGGGCGAGATCAGGAACACTTTGGCGTCGGCGCAGGCGATCGCCTGGGCCTTGCTGAAGAGAAGCGTGAGGTTGCAGTCAATGCCTTCCTTCTGCAGCACTTCGGCGGCGCGGATGCCTTCCCAGGTGGAAGCGAGTTTGATGAGGATGCGGTCCTGGTCGATACCGCGATCCTTGTAGGCGGCAATGATTGCGCGCGCCTTGGCAAGCGAAGCCTCGGTATCGAAGGAAAGATCGGCGTCGACTTCGGTCGAGACGCGGCCCGGGACGAGCTTCACCAGGGCTGCGCCGACGGAGATGGCGAGACGATCGGCGACGGCGGAAGAAACGGCTTCGGGATTGCCGCCCTGTTTCTTGCCCCAGGTAACGGCTTCCTTGATGGCGTCGGCAAACATCGGCGTGCCGAGGGCCTTGAGCACGATGCTCGGGTTCGTCGTGCAATCGACCGGCTTCAGGCGGGCGACGGCTTCGATGTCGCCGGTATCGGCGACCACGGTGGTAATCTCGCGGAGTTGGTCAAGCTTGGATGTCATGGTCAATAATCCTTGTTGAACTTGGGCTGCGACCGGCGCGAGTTCCGCCGGGCAAAGGTGATCTACCGACAGGTTGTTTGCATGCTGCAGGCGAAAATGCGCGCATCCGTCACGGATGATTCATAAACGTGAAGGACAGTGGCCGTGTTCCGGCCGCAAACGAACGGCTGCTCAAACGCAAGCGATACCGCTTGCGGCTGGAAGGCCGGTCGTGACTTTCGGCATGCCCGCACTATGTCCTCCTCGGACGGACAAGAACGACTTGTGTCACCCGGACTATCGCCATTCGCCTTGCGAAAAGTCAAGGACATTTGTGCATTTCAATTGACATAAGTGTCACACCCGTCATTATCCCCCGGCAACAAAAGCGTCGCTAAGGCCTTTCATCCCATGAGGGATCTAGGGCAGGAAATCGTGCGGAGGAGATGTGGTCAAGCTCAAACGCGGCACGCACACGGCCTATTCGGAGGCATCCTCGCTACGGCTCAGGGCGGCATGGCTCTATTACAACGAGGGCCTTACCCAGAAGGACGTCGCCGAACAGCTCGGCATCAGCCGCACCACGGTGATCCGCCTGCTCGACGAGGCGATGAAACGCAGCGAAGTCCAGATCTGGATCAACGATTCGATCGGCGACTGCGTTGAACTCTCGGTGAAGCTGGAGCGTGCCTATGGCCTCGACGAGGCGATCGTCGTCCCTGCGCCGGTCAATGGCGACGTCAATTCGCTGGCGAGAAATGTCGGCCTGGCGCTTGGCCAGTTCCTCTCCGAAGCCATTCCGGACGACTACACCATCGGTGTCGGCTGGGGCCGTACCATGACCGCCTCGCTGTCGAGCTTCCGGCCGCCGCGCCGCGCCAATTGCAAGGTCGTCTCGCTGCTGGGCGGCATCGTCGCCGTGCATCAGACGAACCCGATCGATTACACCTGGCGGCTGGCTAACCAGCTCGGCGCCGAATGCTACATGTTCCTGGCGCCGCTTCTGGTCGACTCCATCGAGACCAAGCGCAACCTCATCGAGAAATGCGGGCTGGACACGATCTACCGTCTCGCCGAAAATCTTGATCTGGCGATCGTCAGCTGCGGCGATATCGGCCCGCATTCGACCTCGCTGTCGGAGGGCTGGATCTCGAAGGCCGAGCTGCAGGAGTTGATCGATGCCGGCTGCGTCTGTGACACCATGTTCAACTTCCTCGACAGGGACGGCAATTCGGTCGACCACTCGATCAATCGGCGCGTGATGTCCGTCGATCTCGACACGCTGAAGGAGGCAAAGCACATCGTGCTCTCCTCCGGTGGCGCCCATCGGGCCGTGGCAATCCGTGCGACGATCAAGCGCATCGGCTGCAACACGCTGATCACCGATGAAAGTGCTGCCCGGGCATTGCTGGAATTGGCGGAATAGAAACACATGCTCCCACTTGACAACAAGCGTTGGGGTGAGTTGAGCCATTGCTATGGCCCGGCAGCCGATACTCCGGCACTGCTGAGAGCATTGGACTTGCCGGCCGGACCGGACTTGTCTCCCGATGCGGAACCTTGGTTCAGCCTATGGTCAAGCCTCTGTCATCAAGGCGACGTCTACACTGCTTCATACGCGGCGGTCCCTCATATCGTCAGGATCGGGCTTGCGACGACGGCACCGATCGACTTCTCTTTCTACCAACTGCCGGCAAGCATCGAAATTGCCCGGATGACCGGGCGGGGACCGGAAATACCTGCTGATCTGGAAGAGGCCTACCACCACGCGATCACATCGATGACTGACTGCGTCAGCTTGCACCGCCATGAAACCTGGAGCAGATCGACGCTCCTCTCGGCAGGCGCAGCCCAAGCAGTCGCGAAAGGTCACATCGACATCGCCGAAGCCCTATTGAATCTGGACGACGACATTATCGCCCGGATCAACAATTTTGACTTCGACTAATTGCGGCAGGCCCCTCAGGCGTGCGCCGATTCCCAACCGAGCATCGCCCGCTTGCGGGTGAGGCCCCAATGGTAGCCCGTCAGTGCGCCGTTCTTGCCGAGCGCCCGATGGCAGGGCACCACGAAGGAGATCGGGTTTGCCCCGACCGCCGCACCCACGGCGCGCTGCGCCGTCGGGCTGCCGATATCGTTGGCGATATCGGAATAGGTGACGGCCTTGCCGAACGGGATCTTCAGCAGGCTCTGCCAGACGCGTACCTGGAAGTCCGTGCCGATCAGCACGACACGCAGCGGCTGGTCCGAGGACCATTTGCCGGGCTCGAAGATCCGGGCGGCATAGGGGACCGTCGCCTGCAGGTCTTCGACATATTCGGCGTTCGGCCAGCGGCAGGTCATATCCTCGAGGCAGGCCCTCTCGTCGCCGGAATCGCTGAAGGCAAGGCCGGCAAGGCCGCGGTCGGTCACCATGATCAGCGCCACGCCGAAGGGGCAAATGTGGAAGCCGTAGCGGATGATGAGACCGCCGCCCTTGGCCTTCCATTCACCGGGCGACATCGCCTCATGGGTGACGAAAAGATCATGCAGCCGGCTCGGCCCGGAAAGGCCGACCTCGATCGAGGTCTCGAGCAGCGGCATGTCTTCCTTGCGCAGCAGCCGCTTGGCGTGGTCGAGCGTCACCGCTTGCAGGAAGCCCTTGGGCGATAGTCCTGCCCAGCGGGTGAAGGTCTTCTGCAGCTGGGTCGGCGACTGGTTGAGCCGCGCCGCGATCGCCTCCAGCGAAGGCTGGTCGCGGTAATCCTCGGTGATGAGTTCGATCACCCGACGGACAATGTCATAATCAGGGCCGTCAGGCGTGATGTCTGTCTGCAGGTTGGCAATCATATTCATCGTCTTTCTCCTTGTAACAAGGAGATAGTCAAGTGGGGGTGAGCAAACCACCCGATTCTTGCGCATCCGCCGGATAGGTTCAGATCCGCTGCTTGACCGTCGCCAGCGCTCCCTTGAAGGCTTTGGCGAAGCTTTCGCGATCGTCGGGATTGAGGAAGGAGCCGATATCCGTGCGCCGGCCCTCGCCGAAGATATGCATGGAAAGGATGCCGATCTCCTGGTGCCGGCGAACGAGGAAGCGTGCCCAGAACGGATTGAAATGATGCTCCACCATCCGTCCTGATGGCGCAAACTTGCGCACCGACACGTCCGTACGTGACACCGTCACCTGTTCGTGCGCTTTCCCGGAGCGGTAATTCAGCCAGAAAGCGCCGTAGAGAAGCAGGAAATCCAGTCCGAAGAAGAAGCCGATCGGCCAGGCCCCCGTCGCGATGAAGAACGTGCCGTAAAGCAAGCAGACGGCACCGGATAGGGCAAGCAGCACCTTGAAGCCCCGGCGGCCGAGCGACCGGTGGGGAAAGAGCTCGGCAGCGAAAACAGGCTGCTCATTGAAGCTGTCGGCGTTGCTTTCCATCATGGCTGCTGAGTATAGAGTTTCCATGGCGAATCCGAAACTCAAATCCGTTACCAAGACGCCGCAGGGCACGAATGTGATTGCCCGCCGCAAACCGGCGGCAGCGGTGCGCACGGCCTATTCGCTGACCGAACGCGAGGAGATATTCCGCCGCTTCTCGGTGCAGCGGCCGCAACCGAGGGGCGAGCTCGAGCACACCAACCCCTTCACGCTCGTCGTCGCCGTCGCGCTTTCAGCGCAAGCGACCGATGTTGGCGTCAACAAGGCGACGCGCGCGCTCTTCAAGGTTGCCGATACGCCGGAAAAGATGCTCGATCTCGGCGAGGAGCGGCTGCGCGATTACATCAGGACGATCGGCCTCTACCGCAACAAGGCGAAAAACGTCATCGCGCTCTCGCAGATGCTGATCGACCAATTCGGCGGCAAGGTGCCGGAAACGCGCGACGAACTGGTGAGGTTGCCGGGCGTCGGCCGCAAGACCGCCAATGTCGTGCTTTCCATGGCCTTCGGCCAGGCGACGATGGCCGTCGACACACACATCTTCCGCATCGCCAATCGCACCAGGCTTGCCCCCGGCAAGACACCAGACGAGGTCGAGGCGCGGCTGATGAAGGTGATCCCGAGCCATTACCTCTATCACGCCCATCACTGGCTGATCCTGCACGGTCGCTATACCTGCAAGGCGCGCCGCCCCGAATGCGAGCGCTGTATCATCGCCGACCTCTGCAAATCGCCGGAGAAGAGTTGGGATGTGCCGGCGCCGCTGGTCGAGCTACCGCCGCAGGTGATCGGCGAGGCCGTCGAGTAGGACTGCGATCGCCTGCTCGTAATGCCGCCTTTCAGCGCCCGCCTCGATCGCGATCGCCGCGCGATCGAAGGCCGCCGATAGCAGCGACGTCAGCGGTTCGAGCATGGCGCCGGCCTCTGGAAGCATCGCTGCAAGCCCTGCCCGCAGCGTCGCTTCCGCATTCTCTGCATCGATCGCCGCACTCGCCAGCGGGCCGAGAACGGCAGGTGCCTCGATCAGCAGCAGCTGCGTGCGCCCTTGCCCCATCATCGCATCGAAATAGGCCGAGGCACCGGCGATCAGCATGGCACGCGGCGCGTCGTAGGACGCCGAACGCGCCTCGATCGCCGCGGTCACCGCTTTCGCCTCGCATTCGATAACCGCCCTAAAAAGCGCCTTCTTGTCTTCAAAATGATGGTAGAGCGCACCACGCGTCACTCCCGCCGCCGCGACGATCTCCGGCGTCGCGGTTTCGGCATAACCTTTTTCGACGAAGAGACGTCGACCGGCATCGATCAGTGCCTGTCTCGTCTGCTCCGTTCTCTCGCGATTGCTGCGGCCCATGCACACCTCTTTACATACAAACAGAATGTATGTTAATAGACAAAAACATACAGATTGTATGTAAAAAAGGAGGAAAACGAGATGAAATCGACGAGCTATTATCCTGTCATGATGACCGACGACGTTGCCGGCACCGCCAGCTTCTATTGCACGCATTTCGGCTTCAAAGCTCTGTTCGAAAGCGACTGGTATGTTCACCTGCAATCGGCAGAGGAGGAGCATATCGCGCTTGCCATCCTTGACGGCAGCCACGAGACCATCCCGGCCATAGCCCGCGGCAGGGTGTCCGGCCTTCTCCTCAATTTCGAGGTCGGCGATGTCGATGCGATCTATGCAGCCTGCCGGAGCGCCGGCCTGCCAATTCTGAGAGAAATCCGCGACGAGGATTTCGGCCAGCGGCATTTCATCACCGCCGATCCGAACGGCGTGCTGATCGACATCATCAAGCCGATCCCGCCGAGCGCCGAATTCGCGGCGATGTACGACACCTCCGCCCTGCCCGCTTGAGTCTTAGGCACGCAAACCGGTGTCCTTAGCGGAAACCAACTTGTGCAGATGCACCATCATACCGGCGGCAAAAAGCGGCGTCAGAAGATTGACGATCGGGATCGCCAGGAAAAGGGCGATCATCAGCCCGCCGAGAAAGACGGTGGAGGCATGCTTGGCGCGGAAGAGCCGCGCCTCATCCGGCGAACGGAAGCGCATGGCGGCGAATTCGAAGAATTCCCGTCCGAGCAGATAGCCGTTCACCAGAAAGAACGCGACCAGATTGACGCCGGGTATGAACAGCAGCAGCAATGCCAGGATATTGCCGAGAATCACCACACCGAGAAACTTGATCGAGCTTACCATCGCCGGACCGAGCGGCATGGCGGTGCCCGGCGCGTCCTTGGGATAGTCGCGCTTTTCGATGACCTCGGCGACGTCGTCGAGAAACAGGCCGGCAATCAGCGCCGTCACCGGCGACAGCAGCAGCGCCAGCATGAGAGCAAGGCCGATTCCGGCAAAAATTGCGAAGATGAGAGCGAACCACCCCGCCCAATCCGGCATATCGGGAAAGAAGCTCGTGAGCCAGGGAAAGAGAAAGGCCATGAAGGCCCCGCGCAGCGCGAACCAGAGGCCGACAAGCACGAGAACCGTCAGGCCGAGCACCTTCCAGAAGACAGAGCGTGTTTCCGATGCGAACAGATTGGCGAGCGAAAGTCGAGCGGCGTCAAGAATCATGTCTCAGGCGTCTCCGGTTGCGCCGAAGATGTAGGGAAGATGCGGGCCACCGACAAGAGAGAATAAAATTGCATTCAGTAATAGAAAACTTGTCGAAAACCAAATACTAATATAATATTGTGGCATACATGAAATACGCACGGGCCTGAGAAGCAGCTTCCGAAATAGTTGCAAAGACAAGGGGTCGCAACAGCGCATCCACGGAACGCCTCTGAGGAAGATGGGGAGGCTGCCGTGGAAGACTTTGTGCAAAAACTCAGGCAATACGCAAAAACCGGCACACCCGCCGAGCGCCGTATCGCGAAATATTTCACCGAACATCTGAACGACCTGCCATTCGAGACGGCTGCGTCCGTTGCCGACAGGCTGGATCTCTCGCCGATGACCGTCGGGCGCTTTCTGCGCTCGCTCGGTTATCAGGGATTGGACAGCGTCAAGGTGGAGATTCGCGAGACCGTGACGACATCGCCGGCGCAATTACAGAGCGCCATGAGCGAGCTGCATGCCGACGCCGCGGAGGGCAAACCGCTGGCCGTGCTGGTTGCCGAACAGATCCAGGCCCTCCATCATATCTATCATCTGACGGCGCAGCCGCACTGGTCGGAAGCCGTCGGCTTGATCAGCACTGCCCGCGAAGTGTCGATCGCCACGCATGCGCGGCTCGCAAGCCTGGCCAATCATTTCTGCCAGCGGCTGACACAAGCCCGCGACGGCGTGCGCACGCTCGACGCCGCCGACAACCGTTTTGCGGAACTCTTCGCCCGGCTGGCGGTCGACGACGCACTGCTCGTCATCATCGATTGTCGCCGCTTCGCCAAGGCGCGGCTGCTTGCCAGAACGGCGCGGCGCTACGGCTATAAGGTCGTGCTGATTTCGCCGCAGCAAGCGGACTGGATGGCGGACCAGTCGAACGTCATGCTGCCTCTGCCGCCCGCTCGTGCACCCGATCTCGACAATCTTCCGCCGCTGATCGCGCTGCTCGATTGCCTGTCGGAATCCGTCATCCTCCAAGTCGGAGAAGAGGCGGCACTTCGCCGCCGCCGCATGATGGAGTTCGCGACCGTGCTCGGCGAGACGGCGAACCACTAATTTTAAAAGGATCATGCGCAGATTCAAAGTGATGGAGCGCCGCGCGGCGCTCTATTGCATCGTTTCCAATTCGGCGCGGTGCCGGTGCATGGCGAGAAGTCGGCGGTAGTCGCGGTCGTAGAGCGCCTGCTTCGCCTTGTCGGGAAGCCGTTCGTCGGCGCCCGGATACATCGCCTCGCCGGCCGCCGCCAGATCCTTGTACAGGCCGCAGGCGACGGATGCTGCGATCGCCGTGCCGAGCAGCACTGCCTCGTTCATCTTCGGCACCACGACCTTGCAGCCGGTCGCATCGCTATAAAGCTCCATCAGCACCGGGTTCTTCACATGCCCGCCGGCGATATGCAGCGTATCGGTCATGTAACCGTATTGCTTCATCATTTCCAGAATATGGCGGATGCCGAGCGCAATGCCCACCGCAGAGCGCCAATAAAGCGCGCAGAGCCCGTCGAAGGACGTATCGAGCGTCAGTCCACTGACGACGCCGACCGCATGCGGATCGGCGAGTGGCGAGCGGTTGCCATGGAAATCCGGCAGCACGAAGATCCGCGCACCGAAGGCATCGCCCTCCTCGGCCCGCAATTCGGCGATCCGCGCGACGATCCTCTGATGCAGCGCCGCCGTTGGCTCGCCGCCGGCCGCATGCATGCGCACGATGTGGTCGAGCAGCGCGCCGGTCGCCGATTGCCCGGCCTCCACCAGCCAGGATTGCGGGAAGACAGCCTCGTAATAGGGACCCCACATGCCATGGCTCGGCTTGCGCTCCCGCGAGAACGTAACGATGCAGCTCGATGTGCCGGCAATCAGCGCCAGCTGGTGCTCGCGTTTGACAGGATCAGCGGCATAGCCGCCGAGCGCGCCGAGTGCGCCGGCATAGGCGTCGATCATCCCGGCAGCGACACGGCAGTCCACAGTCAGCCCCAGCGCTTCTGCCGCTTCCTCAGTCAGCCGGCCGACGCTGTCTCCGACAGGCGTGGTCTCATCCGGCAGGTGGCCGCGCGCCTGAAGGTCCTCGAGGCCGATCCGCTCCAGGAAATCCTGCTGCCAGCCCTTTTCGAGATGGGCGAGATAGTTCCATTTCGCCGTCAGCGTGCAGCGCGAACGGGCGGCCGATCCGGTCGATTTCCACGTCATGAAATCGGCGAGATCGAAGAAGTAGCCGGCCGTTTCCCATGTGGCGGGCAGCTTTTTCTTCAGCCACATCAGCTTCGGCATTTCCATTTCCGGCGACATCACGTGGCCGGAATGTTCGAGCACCCTGTGCTCCGTCGCCGTGCAGAAATCGGCTTCCTTCAGCGCCCGGTGATCGAGCCAGACGATCGTGTCGAAACGCCGGTCGCCGCCTGTGGAAACGCTGAGCTGCCGGCCCTCGATGTCACGGACGACGAGCGAGCAGGTGGCGTCGAAGCCAATCGCTCCGACCGAGGCGGCGGCGATGCCGGATTGCTCCACCGCCCTGCGCACTGCCGTGCAGGCGGCCGACCAGATGTCTTCGGAATCATGCTCGGCATGGTTTTCGCGTGGCCGGTTCATCACGATCGGATGCTCGGCCTTGGCGAGCAGACGGCCGCGTACATCGAAGACGCCGGCGCGCGCGCTGCCCGTGCCGATATCCACCGCAACCACATGATCACGCATCAAGTCTTGGTCCCGTCCAGCTTATGGTTGCGGACAAGGTGTATCAAATCCGGCATGGCGTCAAACACCACATCAGGCGAAAGGCGGTCGAGTTCGGCACGATATCCGGTGAAATTGGCGTGTGATCCGCCGGTGAAGGCAAAGACCGTCATGCCTGCTGCCTTGGCGGCGGCAATGCCGGCCGGGCTGTCTTCGACGACAAGGCAATGAGCCGGCTCGACCTGCATTTCACGCGCCGCATGCAGGAAGAGATCGGGCGCCGGCTTGCCGCGCTTGACCATCGTTGCGCTGAAGATGTCGGGCAGCCTGTCGAGAAGCCCGGTCACCGACAGCGACAACCGGATTCGCTCCATCTGGCTGGAGGAGGCAACGCAGCAGCGAACGCCCAGCCTGTCGATCGCCGCGGCGATACCGTCGATCGGCTTCAGTTCCGTGCGAAAACGAGCGTAGAGTTCGATGCGGATACGCTCGAGGAATTCCTCGTCGGCATGGACGTTGAATTCGGTTTCCAGCGTATCGATGAGGGTCGACAGGCTGCGGCCGAGAAAACGCTCATAGGCCTGGTCCTCGGTGATCGAGACGCCGAGATCGTTCATTGCCCCGACGAGCACGCTGATCGAGATCGGCTCGCTGTCGACGAGTACGCCATCGCAATCGAAGATCACCAGCCGTGTTTCAGCATCAGCCATGCAAGACCCAACCTGAGTTCAATTCGGACGCGTTACCGTCCCGCTTCACTCGCAAGGCCGGATGAATGGCGGCAGTAGAGACCGCCACCGAATTTCTTACACTGCGAGCTTGCCGTCGAGATAGAGCTGCAGCGTCTCCCGCGTGCCCTTTTCCCACAGGGTTTTGAGAGCATGGGCAAAACGCTTGCGGAAAAGTTCGGATTTTGCCACTTCGCCGAAAATATCGTCGAAGACGAGGAAGGCCGATGGATCGTCCTTGGCTTTCAGCGCTGCCGCATGCAGGCGCTCTGCGCTCGCGTCGTTGAAGACGATATCCTTGCCGCTGTCGGTCTTGCCGGCGAAATAACGGCACCAGAGTGCCGAAACCAGCGCCAGACCGACGACGTCCCTGCCCTGACTCAAATTGTTGAGCGTCGACGGCAGGATGAATTTCGGTTGGCGGTTCGAGCCGTCCTGCGCCAGCCGCGGAATGGTGTCGGCAATCTTCGGATTGAGCAGGCGATGTTCGATCAGCGCGAAATAATCCGTCAGCGACGTGTTCGGCACCGGCGGCACGATCGGAATGATCTCGTCTTTCTCGAGTTTGGCGAGGAAGGCGCGGATCAGCGGGTCTTCCATGGAATCATGCACGAAGTGAATGTCCATCAGCGCCGCCGGATAGGCGATCGCGGCATGCCCGCCGTTGAGGATGCGGATCTTCATATGCTCGTAAGGCGTGACATCGGCAACGAAGGTGACGCCGACCTTTTCCAGCGCCGGCCGGCCGGCGGTGAACTTATCCTCGAGCACCCATTGCTTGAATTCCTCGCAATAAACCGGCCAACTGTCCTCGATCTGGAAATTGTCCCTGAGGAAATCGATCTCGCGCTGGCTGGTCGCCGGCGTGATTCGGTCGACCATGGCGTTCGGGAAGGCGACATTCGCCCGGATCCAGTCGGCAAAGGCAGGATCCGAAAGTGCCGCCGTGCCGACGACGGCATTGGCGGTGACGATGCCATTATGGGGAATGTTGTCGCAGGACATGACGGTGAAAGGTCCGATGCCCTTGTCCTTGCGCGCCTTCAGGCCGGCGACGATCAGGCCGAACACCGTCTTCGGCGCGTTGGGGTTCTCTCCGTCTGCGGCAATGGCCGGATGGGCCGGATTGAACGTGCCTGAGGCATCGATGAAATAACCGCCCTCGGTAATCGTCATCGAAACGATGCGGATTTCGGGATCGGCAAGCCTGGCGATGATCGCAGCGGCATCGCCGACCGGCAGGATGTCGATCATCGGTGCGGTGACGCGCGCCGCCGTCTTGTTGTTGTCCTGTTCGACCACCGTCGTCAGGAAATCCTGCGCCGCAAGCTTTTCGCGCATCGCCGCATCCGACGGCAGCACGCCGGCGCCGACGATCGCCCAGTCGTGATCCGTGCCCGCGTTGAAGAGATCGTCGAGATAGATCGCCTGATGGGCACGGTGGAAATTGCCGACGCCGAAGTGCACGATGCCGGCCTTCAGCGACGCCCTGTCATATCCAGGGATGGCAGCAGTGCGCGCCACATCCGAAAGCGTTGCCAGCGATAGTTTGCACGTCATGTTTCAGTCCTCTTGAAGGTCTTGCCGAGACGGCCGGGCGCCATCGTCCGGCTCGCATGCCTGCCCTCCGGCCCGGCCGGCTGCCTCAGATGGCAAGACCGCCTTCGTTGAATTTATGAATACGCGAACGGTCCGGCGTCAGGAAGACCGTATCGCCCGCTTTGGCGGCGAAATCGCCGCTGCCGCGCGCCGTCAGCATGCCGATGCCATCGGCATCGATATGCAGGAAAGTGTCGGAACCAAGATGTTCGGCGACCACGACCCTGCCCTTCCAGTCGCCGCTTTCCATCGACAGCAGCACATGTTCGGGCCGGACGCCGATGGTATGAGCATTGAGCGCGGCGGCGTTTTGGCCGGTGATGAAGTTCATCTTCGGCGATCCGATGAAGCCGGCGACGAAGAGGTTCAGGGGACGGCTGTAGAGTTCGAGCGGCGATCCGACCTGCTCGATATTGCCCCGGTTCAGGACGACGATCTTGTCGGCCATGGTCATCGCCTCGACCTGGTCGTGGGTGACGTAGACCATCGTCGTCTTCAGTTGCTGATGTAACTCGCTGATTTCGAGGCGCATGTTGACGCGTAGCGCCGCATCGAGGTTCGACAGCGGTTCGTCGAACAGGAAGGCCGAAGGTTGGCGCACGATGGCGCGGCCGATCGCCACGCGCTGGCGCTGGCCGCCCGACAGCTGGCGCGGCTTGCGCTCGAGATAGTCGGTGAGGTTAAGCACCCGGGCGGCATCGCTGACCTTGCGGTCGATCTCCGCCTTGTCGATGCCCGCCATCTTCAGCGGGAAAGCGATGTTGTTGCGCACGCTCATATGCGGATAAAGCGCATAGGACTGGAACACCATGGCAAGGCCGCGCTCGGACGGCGCCTTTTCGGTGGCGTCCCTGCCGTCGATGACGATCTTGCCGCCGGAGACGTCCTCGAGCCCGGCGATCAGCCTGAGCAGCGTGGACTTGCCGCAGCCCGACGGACCGACGAAGACGACGAACTCGCCGTCCTTGATGTCGAGATCGATCGAAGGGATGACCTTGGCTTCGCCGAAGACCTTGGAAACCTTCTGAAGGGTAATGCTGCCCATGTTTCTCTCCCTTTTATGTTATTTCACAGCGCCGAAGGTCAGGCCGCGGACGAGTTGTTTCTGACTGAACCAGCCAAGGATCAGGATCGGCGCGATCGCCATCGTCGATGCCGCCGAGAGCTTGGCGTAAAACAGACCCTCGGGGCTGGAATAGGAAGCGATGAAGGCCGTCAGCGGCGCCGCCTTCGAGGCGGTGAGATTGAGCGTCCAGAACGCCTCGTTCCAGGCAAGGATGATGTTCAAAAGCAGTGTCGAGGCAATGCCGGGCACGGCCATCGGCGTCAGCACGTAGACGATCTCCTTCATCAGCGACGCCCCATCCATACGCGCCGCCTCGAGGATCTCGCCGGGGATTTCCTTGAAGTAGGTGTAGAGCATCCAGACGATAATCGGCAGGTTGATCAGCGTCAGCACGATCACCAGGCCGGTGCGCGTGTCGAGTAGGCCAAAATTGCGGAACATCAGATAGATCGGGATCAGCGCGCCGACCGGCGGCATCATCTTGGTCGACAGCATCCACATCAGCACGTCCTTGGTCCGCTTGGTCGGCGAAAACGCCATCGCCCAGGCGGCCGGAATGGCGATGATCAGGCCGATCAGCGTCGAGCCGAAGGAGATGATCACCGAGTTCATGAAGTGGCTGAGATAGTTCGACCGGCTCTGCACCTCCGCGTAGTTCTCCGTCGTCCAGTGGAAGAACAGGAACTGCGGCGGCGAGGCGATGGCATCGGCTTCCGACTTGAAGCTGGTGAGAAACGTCCAGAGAATCGGGAAGAAGATCAGGATGCCGAGCGTCCAGGCGATCGCGGTGACGATGAGCTTGCGCTTGGTTGTGACTTTTCTGGCCATCTCAAGCCTCCAGATTCTTGCCGACGAGGCGCACGAGGAAGATCGCGACGATATTGGCGAGGATAACAGCCACGATACCACCGGCCGATGCCCCACCGATATCGAACTGCAGCAGCGCCTGGGCATAGACGAGATAGGTGAGGTTGGTGCTGTCGGTGCCCGGCCCGCCATTGGTGGTGACGAGGATTTCGGCAAAGACCGAAAGCAGGAAGATCGTCTGGATCAGGATCACCACGGTGATGGCGCGCGCCATGTGCGGAAGGATGATGTAGATGAACTTCGAGATCGGTCCGGCGCCGTCCATCTCGGAGGCTTCCTTCTGCTCCTCGTCGAGCGACTGCAGCGCCGTCAGCATGATGAGGGTGGCAAACGGCAGCCATTGCCAGGCGACGATCAGAATGACGGAAAACAGCGGCGCATTCGCCAGCCAGTCGATCGGCTGCAGGCCGAGCGCCTTGGCAAGATGCGCAAACAACCCGTTGACCGGGTTCATGAACATATTCTTCCAGACCAGTGCTGCCACCGTCGGCATGACGAAGAACGGTGCAATCACCAGGATGCGCACGATGCCCTGGCCGTACATCGGCTGGTCGAGCAGCAGCGCAAAGGCGATGCCGCCGATGACGGTGATCAGCAACACGCCGGCAACAAGCAGCAGCGTGTTGATCAGCGCGGCGAAGAAGGCCGGATCCGACAGGAAATATTCGTAGTTCAGGAAACCGACGAAGCTCTCCATGCCGGGGCTGAGCAGATTGTAGTTCAGCAGCGAGAAATAGATCGTCATCGCCAGCGGGACGATCATCCACGCAAAAAGCAGCAGCACGGAGGGCGCGATCATCAGGCGCGCGGAGGAGCGGGTGTGTAACGTTGCCATGGCAATCACCGATCTGGACTGAAGCGGGGAGCGGCCGCAAGGCAGCTTTGTCTGGAAAAAAGCGGCCGCCGATGCAGTTCGGGCAATCGGCGGCCCAGAGAGGCGGATTGTCAAGGATCCGCCTCTTGCTCAGGAGGTTTTATTTTATGTAGCCGGCCTTGGTCATTTCGCGAGTGGTCAGTTGCTGCGCTGCCTGCAGGGCCTGGTCGACCGAGAGCTGGCCGGCAAGAGCTGCGGAGAACTGCTGGCCCACCGCCGTGCCGATGCCCTGGAATTCCGGGATCGCCACGAACTGGACGCCGACATAGGGAACCGGCTTGACGGTCGGCTTGGTCGGATCGGCCGACTCGATCGAGTCGAGCGTCATCTTGGCGAACGAAGCCGCCTTCTGGTAGTCCGCATTCGCATAGAGCGATTTGCGGGTGCCCGGAGGTGCGTTCAGCCAACCTTCCTTCTCGGCGACGAGGTTGCTGTATTCCTTGCTGGTTGCCCAGGCAACGAACTTCTCAGCAGCTTCGGCCTTCTGGGTCCCTGCCGGGATGGCGAGGCTCCAGGCCCAGAGCCAGTTGCCGCGCTTGCCGAGGCCCTTGTCCGGGGCGAGCGCGAAGCCGACCTTGTCGGCGACCTGCGACTGCTTCGGATCGGCGACGAAGGAAGCGGCAACCGTTGCATCGATCCACATGCCGCACTTACCGGTCTGGAAGAGCGCCAGGTTCTCGTTGAAGCCGTTGGAGGAGGCGCCCGGAGGGCCGGCGTCCTTCATCAGCTTGACGTAGAAGTCGAGCGTGTCCTTCCATTCCGGCTGATCGAACTGCGGCTTCCACTTCTCGTCAAACCAGCGTGCGCCGAAGGAATTGGACATGGCCGTCAAGAAGGCCATGTTCTCGCCCCAGCCGGCCTTGCCGCGAAGGCAGATGCCGTAGATTTCCTTGTCCTTGTTGGTGATCTTGCGGGCAGCGTCGGCAACGAAGTCCCAGGTCGGCGCGTCGGGCATTTTCAGGCCGGCAGCTTCGAACAGGTCCTTACGGTACATGACCATCGAGCTTTCACCATAGAACGGCGAAGCATAGAGCTTGCCGTCCACAGTCAGGCCGCTGCGAATTGCCGGCAGCAAGTCGTCGACGTCGTAATTGGCGCCGAGATTGTCGAGCGGCAGCAACCAGTCCTGTTTTGCCCAGATCGGAACTTCATAGGTGCCGATCGTCAGAACGTCGTACTGGCCGCCCTTGGTCGCGATATCGGTCGTGACCTTCTGGCGCAGCACGTTTTCTTCCAGGGTTACCCATTCAAGGTCGATACCGGGGTTCTTCGCCTTGAAATCATCCGTCAGCTTCTGCATCCGGATCATGTCGCCGTTATTCACGGTCGCGATTGTCAGCGTTTCGGCCGAAGCCATACCGGCAAACGCCAGTGCTGAGCAGGCGCCCAGCAGAAAAGTTCTCAATGTCATAATCTTCCTCCCAGAAGATGGGGTGTGAGCATTCGCTTCGCTCATGGGCAATTACTCAATAAACAATAAGGAATGTCAATCGACAATCGTTGCTGCGGTGCCGAAGGCGATGGTCATCCTATTGATTTAACGAGAATATTTTTTGCTCAGCTCCTGAGCAAAAACTCAGCCGTCTCTTCGTCGGTGATCAGAGCGTTGATTTGATGGCCGACAACCGCAGCCCTGATCGCCTTGAACTTGCGCTTGCCCTTGGCCAGCCCAATGACCATCGACGCGTCGCGGGACGGGATCGGCGCCGACGCGACGCGCTCGTTGATCGGGTTGTCGATCAACCTGCCATCGACATCGAAGATCCAGCCGCAGATCTCGCCGACAGCACCCCCGCGCATCAGCTCCATCATCTCGTCCTTCTCGAGAAACCCGTCGACGCAGAGCGGCCCATCGATGCCGAGCTCGCCGATGCCGACGAAGGTGACATCGGCTTGCGCACTCATATTCAGCGTCGAGCGCACCAGCTGTTGGCCATGCAGCAGCTCCCGCTCCTCCGCCGAGGTGACGAGCACCGGCAGCGGCATCGGATAGTGCCGCGCCTTCACCGCATCGGCCATGCTGAAGATGACGTTGTAATAGGCCGCCGATCCGTCCGGGGCGATATTGCCGGTCAGCGAAACGATGCGGTGATTGGGACATTCGATCGCCGGAAGCTGGTCGACGGCCGCCTTCAGCGTGCGGCCGGTACCGATGGCGAGCACGATCGGCTCCGGCCGTTTCAGCCACCGCTCGATCTCGGCCGCGGCCGCCTCGGCGATACCGACCGTCGTCGACGACGATGCGGGATCGCTCGGCACCACTTCCACATGTTTCAACCCGAATTTCCGCCGCAGCTGACTGCCGAGCTCCAGGCAGGCGGCGATCGGATGATCGAGCCGCACCTTGATCAGGCGCTCGGCGACCGCCAGCGACACCAGCCGCTGCGCCGATTGCCGCGAGATGCCCATCGCAGCGGCGATTTCGTCCTGCGTGCGCCCGGCGACGTAATAGAGCCAGCCGGCACGCGCCGCATCGTCGAGCCGTGCAGGGGTCTCGGATCTTTTTACCATTTACTGCCTACCGCGCGAAGTGAGCCGGCGTGCCGCCGCCGAACATGATCTGAGTCTGTATCGCCAGATCAAAACAAAATTCCGGCAAATGTCGAGCCTGTTGCAAAGTGGACCGCTAAATAACCGCCATCACTCCGGCAAACCCGCTCAGGCAAACCATTGCACGACGAGATAGATCGCCGCCTTCACGAGACCGTAAATCACCCCGCCGGCGACGACGAGCGACACGGCCGTCATCACGAAGCCGATGAGCGCGAAGAGCCCGTCACGGCCCAATATGCCGAAGGCGAAGACCGAGATCGTGACCGCCGGCAGGATGTTGCCGAGCGGGACCGGCAGCAGCAGCACGATCGACAGCAGCAGGCATGCCGCCCCGGCAAGATATTCCGCCGGCGGTTCGGCGAAGATCGCAAGCCGCGGTTTCAGCATGCGTTCGGCCCAGGCGAGCCAGCGATGGATGCGGCCGACAATGGTCTCGAAATCCTCCCGCCGCATCGAACGGTTGGCAATCACCTTCGGTAGCCAGGGTTTCAGCCCGAAGGTCAGTTGCACTGCCAGGAAGACCAATGGCGCCCCGAGCACTGCCGAGGTGCCCGGCGGAGTGGGAAAGGCATTCGGCAGCGCGAAGATCAGCATCAACGCGCTGATCGCCCTGTCACCCATAGTATCGAACAGATCGCCTATCGAGATCCGTTCGCGGCTCTGGTCGGCGGCCATCTGCCGCAAAATGGATGAAAGGCGGCGGCCTTTGGGACGTGGTCTTCGGATGGTACTGTTTTCTCTCGTATCTATGGTCGTGGGTCCGGCAGTTGATAAAAGTGTAGGGCCGGATTCTGGCGATGCAATATGCCAATTGAATGACTTGTGGGGTTAGAAATTGCGGCCGCGATCGAAGCCGATGGGCTTGGGCTCACCGGATTTCTCCAACGTCTTGCCATGACGGAATGAAAGACGGAAAACCGTCGCGCCTATCCGATCTCCCCACCTGCGGGAGAGATGTCAAGCAGAACAGACGGGGTAGCACACGACACGACCCTAAAGCCGGCGACACCACCGCCGAATGAGCGCTTGAAATTCCCCGCCAACAATGCAAGCAGACGGTGGGAGACCAGAAAAACGGCAGAGTGGCAATGATCATTTCATTCGACATCGGCGGCACCGCTATCAAGGGCGGCATCGCCCACTCCGAGATAGACATCCTTCCCCTCGGCCGCCGCCCGACGCCCAAGGATGATTTTGCCGCGTTCGTCGAGACCCTGCGCGACATCATCGCCGAAACCGGCGAACAGCCGAGCCGCATCGCCCTCTCCATCGCCGGCGTCGTCGATCCCGATACGCAGCGCCTGATCTGCGCCAACATTCCCTGCATCCACCACCGTACGCTTGGCGCCGATCTCGAAGTCGAGCTCGGCCTGCCGGTGCTGATCGCCAACGACGCCGACTGTTTCGCGATGGCCGAAGCCGGTCTCGGCGCCGGCCGCGGCCACCGCATCGTCTTCGGCGCCATCCTCGGCACCGGCGTCGGCGGCGGCCTGGTTGCCGACGGGCGCCTCGTCAACGAGGCCGGCGGCTTTGCCGGCGAATGGGGTCATGGGCCGATCATCGCATCTGCGGCCGGCAATCCGCCCGTCGCCATTCCCGCCTATGCCTGCGGCTGCGGCCAGAGGGGCTGCGTCGACACCGTCGGCGGTGCCCGCGGCCTGGAGCGGCTGCACCAGACGCTGCACGATCTCGACCTTTCCAGCGAGGAGATCATCGCTCAGTGGGGGCGTGGGGAGGAAAAGGCGACAAGGACGATCGACGTCTATGTCGATCTCGTCGCCTCGCCCTTGGCGCTGACGATCAACATCACCGGAGCGACCATTGTGCCGGTCGGAGGCGGGCTTTCCAATGTCGAGCCGCTGCTTGCCGAGCTCGACCACGCCGTGCGCGCCCGCATCCTGCGCAAGTTCGATCGCCCGCTGGTGGTGCGCAGCGAATGCCGCATCGAACCCGGCCTGATCGGCGCAGCGCTTTTGGGGCTGAAGGCCGAGACGGCGGCTTAAAGCACCGGCCACATCCGCACGATCGCTGCGAACCGATCCCAGTCCTTGCGCGCAGAAGGCGTCCAAGCAGCCTCGGCGACCGCTGGGAGACGCGGGAAAACCAGCCGGTTGAAATAGGCACGCGAGAGGAAATTTTCAGTCCAGATGCAGGCCTGGATGCCGCGCATCTTCTCCTGCAGCGCCGCCGGCAGCTCGCCCTCGGCCTCGTAAGCGTAGGTGTGTTCCGGCAGGCTGAAGCCCGCCCAGCTCGCGCCGGGCTCGCCCCAGGCTTCCGCTTGCGCCATGTCGAGATAATAGGCCTGGCCCGGCGTCATCACCACGTCGTAGCCCTCCTGTGCCAGCTCGATGCCGACGGCGGGCTTTTCCCAGGCCATCAGCAGCGTGCCGTCGCGGTCGACGCCGCCGCCATGCGAAACCTCGTTCCAGCCGACGAGTTTCTTGCCGCGATCCGACAGCATGGCTTTGATACGTTTCAGGAAATAGGATTGCAGCTCGGCAGTGCCGGCAAGTTTCTCCCTCTCCATCAGCGTCTTGCAGAGCGGCGAGGAAAGCCAGGAGCCGTGCGCCACTTCGTCGCCGCCGATATGGAGATATTCGCCGGGAAACAGCGTCACCATCTCGTCGAACACCTTACCGAGAAATTCATAGGTGAATTCCACCGCCGGATTGAGGGCGTTGTTCGGATAACCCTGCACCGAGCGGTAACTATCCGGCGCCTCCTGGCCGTCGACGAGCTCGGGCAGCGAGAACAGCGTCGCCATGCTGTGGCCCGGAATATCGATTTCCGGCAGTACCTCGATATGCAGCGAGGCTGCATGCGCAACGATCCGCTTGGCATCCTCCTGCGTGTAATGACCGGAGCGCGTTTGCGCCCCGTCGCCGAGCTGCGGCACGAGCACTTCATCCGGCCCGCGCCGGGCGCCGATCTCCGTCAGCGCGGGATAGGCCTTGATCTCCAGCCGCCACGCTTCGTCATCGGTCAGATGCCAGTGGAAGATGTTGAGCTTGTTCCAGGCGAGAATATCGATCAGCCGCACGACGTCTGCCACCGGATAGAACTGCCTGGACACATCGAGATGGCAGCCGCGCCAGTCATAACGCGGCTGGTCGGCGATCGCGCCGAAATTGGGGAATTTGAAGCGCTCGGGATCGGCGCGGGCGCCGTGCAGCAGTTGCGCCAGGCTGATCAGCCCGTAATGCCGCCCGGCGGCATCCGCACTCGAAAGCACGATCTCATGCGCGGTAAAACGCAATTCGTAAGCGAAGGCGGCGATCGACGATTCGGTGACGAAACGAATGCCCCGCCCGCCTTCGACGGCACCGAGGGAAAACGGCATATTGTCGGCCGGGTAGAGCCGCTGGTAGAGCTCCAGAATCAGCGAGAGCGCCTTGACCGCATCAGGGCGCGTCCGCTCGGCCGGATAAAGCACGACCGGCAGCTCTCCCGCCTTCAACCCGAGCGCCAGCGGCCAGGGCAGTAGCGAATAAGGTTCCTCGGCCCGGCCCGGCGGCAGAAGCGGCGGCGCCACGCCACCATCCCGGCCTTCGAGCATGAGATCGCCGAAACCAACAGGAAAGTGGCGTCCGTCGCCAAGTGTCAGATAGGCCGACTTGACGCCGGCCGTGACATGTTTCGGCTCCCTGGTCAGTCCCTCGACAGTGAAGCGCCAGCGCCCACCGGGCGGCACGCTCAGGTCTTCGGGCGGCAGGAATTCTTGGAAATGCGCGACCCGCCGCTTGAGGCTGCCGCCGTCGCAGACATGTTTGTCGGCAACCCGCGTCTCTGACGTATAGGCGAGCGAGAAGCCGGACAGCGGCTCGGTCGAAAGATTGAAAAGCATGAAGGTGAGGCGCCCGAAACTGCCCTCGATCGGGCTCCAGCTTGCTTCCAGATGGTAATCGGCCATGGTCGTGCTCTGCCTCGTCGCTGAGTGGCCGGGATCGCGGTTGGTATCCCGGCATGCTTTGGCAGCTTAGCTTTTTCGAGGCGGCAATGGAATCGGCGCACGAGGACCTGTAGCCAAGGAAAACGGCGCGGCTTTCGCCGCGCCGTCCTCACTCTGCTGCCAACGCCGGCGGATGTCTGTCATCCGCCTCTTCCTGGATGGCGTCGGCATGCTCGCCCGGCTCGTCCTTAGCCTTCGGCTCCCGGCCGAAGAAAAGAGCGTAACCGGCGGGCAGAACCAGAATGGTGAGCACGGTCGCAACCAGGATGCCGCCCATCATCGCGTAGGCGAGCGGACCCCAGAAAACACCGCGCGAGATCGGGATGAGAGCCAGAACGGCGGTCAGCGCCGTCAGCATTATCGGCCGGAAACGTCGCACGGCCGCGCCGACAATCGCCTCCTGCCGGTGCATGCCGGCCTTGATATCCTGGTCGATCTGATCGACCAGGATGATCGAATTGCGCATGATGATGCCGAGCAGCGCGATAACGCCGAGGATCGCCACGAAGCCGAAAGGCGCGCCGCTGATCAGCAATGCGGCCGCCGCACCGATGATCCCGAGCGGTCCGGTGGCGAGCACCAGCATCGCCTTGCCGAAATGCTGCAGTTGCACCATCAGCAGTAGGATGATGACGGCGAGCATGATCGGCGCCTTGGCGGCGATCGACATCTGGCTTTCCGCCGCATCCTCGGCGCCGCCCTGGATTTCGACCTTGTAGCCGGCCGGCAGGCTGTCGCGCAGATCCTTCATGTCGGCATACATCTTCATCACCACGTCGTTCGGCTGCACATCGTCAGGCAGCGTGGCGCGCACGGTGATTGTCGGCAGCCTGTTGCGCCGCCATTCGATGCCCTGCTCCATGACGGGCACGACCTTGGCGACCTGCGAGACCGGTACGAAGCCGCCGAAATCCGTCGGCACATAGACCGAGTTGACTGCCGACAGCAGCGAGCGGTTGGCATCCGGCTCGCGGGCGACGATCGAAACCGTCTCCTCGCCATCGCGGAAATCGTCGAGCGCAGTCCCTGACATGGCGGTCTGCAACATCTGGCGGACACGCTGCGAGGTGACGCCGAGTGCCCGGGCGCGATCCTGGTCGATCACCAGCTTCATCGCCGGCACCTCTTCCAGCCAATCGTCATGGATGGCGCCGAGCTCCGGATTGGCCTGGAAGCGCGCCTTTACCTGATCGGCGATCTCCCTGACTTCCTGACGGTCGGGCCCCATCACGCGCATCTGCACCGGCCAGCCGGTCGGCGGACCAAGGAAGAGGCGGTCGACCTTGCCGCGAATATCGGGGAAGTCTTCCGCAAGGATCGTCCGCAGCTTGACGATCAGCCGCTCGCGCGCCGGTTCGTCATTGGCCATGACGAGCAGCTGGGCGAAGTTCGGATTGCGCAGCTGCTGGTCGAGCGGCAGGAAGAAGCGCGGCGCGCCTTCGCCGATATAGGTGGCGATAAACCGCTTGTCGGGATCATCCATCATCTTGGTTTCGAGTGCCTTTGCCTGCACCTCGACTTCCTTGATGCTGGTGCCCTCGGGCAGCCAGAGATCGACGAGGATTTCCGGCCGCGAGGATTGCGGGAAGAAATTCTGCGGAATGAACTGGAAGGCCCAGAGGCTGGTGACGAAGGTGCCGAGCGTCAGCAGCAGCACGATGACGCGGTGGCGCACCGCCCAGCCGACCGTGCCGCGCAGCCGGCGATAGAAGCCGGTGTCGAAGGCGTCGTGATGCTCGCCGGCGTGATGGCGCTGCTTGAGGATCATATAGCCGAGCCACGGCGTGAAGTAGACCGCGACGAACCACGAGGTGACAAGCGCGATGCCGACGACGTAGAACAGCGAGCGCACATATTCGCCGGCCGTCGAGGCGGCGAAGCCGACCGGAATGAAGCCGGCCGTGGTTATCAGCGTGCCCGTCAACATCGGGAAGGCAGTCGAGGAATAAGCGAAGCTTGCCGCGTCGATCTTGACGAGCCCCTCCTCCAGCTTTCGCTCCATCATCTCGACGACGATCATCGCATCGTCGACAAGCAGGCCGAGCGCGATGATCAGCGCGCCGAGTGAGATGCGCTGCAGATCGATGCCGAGTTCGTACATCAGCGCAAAGGTGGCAGCCAGCACCAGCGGAATGGCGATGGCGATGACGAGGCCCGATCGCCAGCCGATCGACACGAACGAGACGACGAGCACGATGATGAGAGCTTCGCCGAGCGCATGCATGAATTCGCTGACCGCATCCGTCACCACGTCGGGCTGGTTGGCGATCTGATCGACGGCGACGCCATAGGGCAGCGCCTCCTCGAAGCGCTGATAGGTCGCCTCCACGCCCTTGCCGACATCGGTCACGTTGAAGCCCTTGGCCATCACGACGCCGACCTGAACGCTGTCGTGGCCGTTGAAACGGTACTTGCGCTGGTAGGGATCTTCGAGCCCGGAACTGACGGTGGCGATATCGCCGAGGCGCGTTACCTGGCCGCCGGCGCGAAGGCGCAGCTCGCGGATATCGGCCGCCTTCTTCACGTCGCCTTCGACCGATATGCGCACCGAGCGCAGGCCGGTATCGACCGAGCCTGCCGGATCGACATTGTTTTGGCCCTTGATGGCGTTCTGCAGATCGAGGATCGTCAGGCCGCGCTCGGAGAGCGCCTTGGACGAGACGTCGATATAGATCTTCTCAGGCTGGTCGCCGATGATGACGGCCTTTTCGACGCCCGGCGTCGTCAACAGCATGTCGCGCGCCTGGATCGCGAATTTCTTCAGTTCCGGATAGGAATAGCCGTCGCCGCTGATCGAATGCAGCGTGATGAAGGTGTCGCCGAACTCGTCGTTGAAATAGGGGCCGAGCAGGCCCTGCGGCAGCTCGTTGGAGATGTCGCCGACCTTCTTGCGCACCTGGTAGAAGGCATCCGCCACTTCTTGCGAATTCGTGTCGCCCTTGACCTGCAGGGTGATGATCGCACTGCCCGCCCGCGTATAGGACTTGACCCAGTCGATATGCGGCGTTTCCTGCAGCTTGCGCTCGATCTTGTTGACGACCTGGTCTTCCATTTCCTGGATGGAAGCACCTGGCCAGATCGCCTGAACGACCATGACGCGGAAGGTGAATTCGGGGTCCTCGCGCTGGCCCATGCGCATCAGGCCGAGCACGCCGGTGATGATGATTAGCCCGAAGAGGAAACGGGCGATGCTCGGATGTCCGATTGCCCAGCGCGACAGATTGAAGGGCCGCTTCTCGGTGGTGGCGTCCATGGTCTTTGTCCCTATCCTATGGCGCGATCAGCGGACGGTCTGGTCCGTGGCGGCCAGGGCCGATTGCTGGTCCGGCACCTTCACCTTCAGGTTTTCGCTCATGAACTGCGCGCCGGCCGAAACGACGAGATCGCCGGTATCGAGACCCTCGGTCACATGCACGCCGTCGCCGGTGAAGTCGGCAACCTTGATGTCACGGCCGTGCACGGTCGCCGTGTCGCGGTCGACGGTCCAGACCATCTGCTTGCCGTCCTTTTCAGCCAGGGCGCTGAGCGGGATCGAGACATAGCTGTTGCCGTTGCTAACATCGGCCTCTATCGTCGCCGTCATGCCGAGCAACACCTGCGGATCGTTCGGCAGGCTCACCCGAACCGCAAAGGTACGCGACTGCTGGTCGGCGCTGCCGGAAACCTCGCGCACCTTGCCGTCGAGCACCAGCCTGTCGTCAGCCCAGAAGCTGGCCTTGACTGTCTTGCCCGGCTTGAATTCGGCAATGTCGTTTTCTGGAACCGCAATCTGCACTTCCTTTTCGCCGTCGACGGCAACGGCGACGACGGGAGTGCCCGACGCAACGACCTGGCCGACATCGGCATTGATCGTCGTGACAATCCCGTTGTGGTCGGCCTTCAGCTCCGCATAACTCACCTGGTTCTTCGCCTGATCGAGCGCCGAGACGGCGGCATCGCGGCTTGAAACGGCCTGATCGTAACTGAGCGACGCTTGCTCGAGCTGGGATTTCGGCGAAACATTCTTGTCGAACAGCTGCTGATTGCGCTTGTTCACGAGATCGGCGGTTTCGACGCCCTTTTCAGCGGCTGCGAGATTGGCTTCCGCCGTCTTGACCGCCAGCTGGTAATCGGTGGAGTCCATCCGAGCGAGCACGTCGCCTGGCTTCACCTTGTCTCCGATATCGACGAGGCGTTCGGTGATCTTGCCGGCGACGCGAAATCCGAGGTTCATCTCGGTGCGCGCCTTGACCGAGCCCGAATAGTCGAGCTTGCGGGTGTCGCCGGCCTTGGCGATCTCGACGACCTTCACCGGCCGGATGACTTGCTTGACCTCGGCCTTCTCTTCCGAGCAGGCGGAAACGCCGATGCCGATGGCGCCGAAGAGCACGAGAGTGGAGACGGACGGCATGCGATGGCTGAGGGTCTTGAGCGAAAACATCTTCCGCACTCCTGGATCGTTTGGGGTTTCGGCGGCGGCTGCCGTCCATTATTTCTTCAGCGCCCTGATCACGTAGTCGATCAGTTCGTCGACGCTCGCGCGGTTCGTTTTGGCAAGACATTGCGCCACCATCTGCGGATGGCAGAGCGTGTTCGTCGCCGCGCCGAAGCAGCGCGACGCAACGACCGGGTCCTGCTCGGCGAACTCGCCGGCTGCAATGCCTTCGGCAATGATTTCGGCGATGAGATCATGAATGCGATCGATGTGTTTTTCGATGACGTGCCAGTCGCGATCGATCGCGACGATGATCATCTCGTGCACCTTCATCTCGTCGAGCATCAGATCCAGCGTCAACTGGTGCTGGGTCTCGACATAGCGGCGCAGCCGCTCGCTGGCGCTGATCGGCTGATGGCGGATGTCGTAAGCGATTTGATAGGCGGTGGCGAGCATGCGCCCGCAGAGCGCCTGGTGAATTTCGACCTTGGAGGCGAAGAAACGATAAATATTGGCCGGCGACATGCCGAGATCGCGGGCAATGTCGGCCACCGTCGTCTTGCTGTAGCCATAGTGCCGAAACAGCCGCTCGGCTGCATCCAGAATGCGCGTGACATTCTCCTGCCGCGTGATGTCGAGCGTATTTTCCGCGATGTCGTTCATGATTTTCGAGACCCGAATTATGACTGACGATTTTCGAATTTCGTCAGTCATAAAATATCAGACGTTACTTGTCAATATACTGAGGCGCAGCACAAGGTCTCGCCGGACGAGCCCGGCGGAAGCGATAACTCGATGAATGGTGAGAAGGCCTGTCCGACAGCCGATGACGTCGGAATAGGCGGACCCTGACGATGGGGGCAGCAAAATGGAAAGTGCCGCGGCGAGAAGCGCGCGGCACTTCGTCAATGGAGTGACGGGTCAGACGACCTTGACGTCGAGTGTGATCGGAACGGAGGCGAGCGCCTTCGAAACCGGGCAGCCGGCCTTTGCCTTGTTGGCGAGTTCGGTGAAGGTCGCCTCATCGGCACCGGGAATACGGCCGGAGAGCGAGAGATGGATGGCGGTAATGGCAAAACCGCCCTCGACGCTTTCGAGCGTCACCTTGGCGGAGGTTTCCATATGCTCGGCGGTAAAGCCGGCTTCACCGAGGATCAACGACAGCGCCATGGTGAAGCAGCCGGCATGGGCGGCACCGATCAGTTCTTCCGGGTTGGTGCCGGCAACACCTTCGAAGCGGCTCGCAAAGCCGTAGGGGTAATCCTTCAGGGCGCCGCTCTGCGTCGAGATCAGGCCTTTTCCGTCCTTGAGGCCACCGGTCCAATGAGCCGAAGCCGTGCGATTGATCTGCATGCCGTCCTCCTGTTTTCGATTGTGCTTTCAGAGCATGATGTCGAAAAGCGTGCGCGGTTTTCGGACAACATCATGCTCCAACTGTTTCCAGAAAGCGGCGGGGGCCGCTCCGTGCCTGCGGGAGATCAGATAGCCTTCCCGATGGGCAATATAATGCTCTATCCCGAGAAGACGACAGGCTTGTAAAAATAGCGGGATCGAAGCCCTTCAGGCAGGATGCTGCAGCACGCTGAGGCCGCCGTCGATCGTCAGGCAGGTGGCATTGATGAACGGGCACTCGTCGGAGATCATGAACACGGCCGCCATGGCAATCTCCTCCGGCGTCGCGATGCGACCGCCGGGATGCAGTTTCATCGTTTCGGCCTTTGCCGCCTCCGGATCGGGAAAGCCGTTCCAGTAATCGATCACCTTCTGCGTCGAGACATAGCCCGGCGCCAGCGCGTTCACGCGGATATTGCGGGCGGCATATTCGAGCCCCAAGGATTTCGTCATTCCGAGCAGGGCGTGTTTTGCCAGCGGATAGGGAAATGTGTGCGGGATGATGGTGAAAGCGTGCGTCGAGGCGATGTTGAGGATAACGCCGCCGCCCTGTTCGATCAGGCCCGGCAGCACCGCCTTGCAGCAGTTCCATGCGCCCTTCAAATTGATGTCGAAGCAGCGGTTCCATTCCTCGTCCGTCGTCTCGAGCGGTTCGGCAAAGACATTCACCCCGGCATTGTTGACGAGCGCGTTCAGCTGTCCGATTTCTTCATTCGCCTGAGCGACCAATGTCGTGATCGTCCCGGCATCGGTAATATCGGCCGGCAGATAACCAAGCCGGCCACCACTGCTCTGGAGCTCTTTCGCCGCCCGCGCCAGCAGCGCCGCATCGCGATCAACGAGGAAGACGGCGGCATCCTCCCGCATGAAAGCCTTCGCCATCGCAAGCCCGATACCCTGCGCAGCACCTGTTATCAGGATGTTCTTGCCTTGCAGACGGCCGCCCATCTATCCCTCCTCCGACCGAACCGGCAGCGCCGACATCAGGATCGTCACCGTGCCGGCAAGCGCCTCCCCCGGCGCAAGCGGCGCGAGCCCACCGAAATCAGGCAGATGGTGGCCGTTCGGCAGATGGCTCATCGGTTCGAGGCAGAAGAAGTCGCTCCGGTTGACCGGCATATACAGCATGAAGCGATCGAGCGCACCGTCGGCTTCCAGCGCCGCCTGGATTCCAAGTTCCGGCCAGGCCATTGCAGCCCGCCCATTCCAACCCTCGAAGGCATTGTTCATCCATCTCTGCGGCAAAAGCTTTTCGGATCTGAAATCGAAATAGTGCGGCACAGGGCCAGGCATCTCCGGAAGATGGTCCGGCCGCTCGCTCCAATAGCGATCGGCCGCAATCGTCAGTCGCGTCTTTGGCGTGCGCGCGAAGAAGGGATGCTGACCGAGCCCGAAGGGAAGAGCGGTTTCGCCGCGGTTTTCCACGGAAAGTGTCAGCACCAACGCATCGCCGACGAGACGGATCTCCTGCCGGGTAAGATAGGCATAGGGTGAAACCCCGTCGGCGCTCCGGGAAAAGCAGAACTGCGCATGCTCCGGGCTGGAGTCTTCAAGCTGCCAGAGGCTGAGCCAGCCGTCGCCGTGCCGATAGAGCGGATCGGAAGTATTCGGCTGGAAGGCATAGTCGCGTCCGGCAAAGGACATGATATTGCCTTCCACGCGGTTGCCGAACGGCACCATCGCGAAATTCGCCATCATTCCTTCAGGGCCGCCGGCCGCCACGAGAAAGGGCATGCCTCGATAGGTCGCGGCGGTGACGGCAGCACCCCGACGGCTGACCCGGACGGCGAGATCGCCGTGCCTCAGTTCGATGTCATCGCCGGTTTGTCCCTGGTTCATCCGCGCCGTCCCGCAGCCGAAGACCTCAAATTGTCGAGCAACACTGCGATCAGCAGGATCAGCCCGCGTACCACATACTGATAGAACGCCTGGATATTCAAGAGGTTCATGACGTTTTCGGCGATGCCCATAATCAGCACGCCGACAATGACGCCGCTCATCGCCGCCCGGCCGCCGGCCAGCGAAACGCCGCCAAGAACGCAGGCCGAAATCACCGAAAGCTCAAGCCCTGTCGCCGCATTCGGCTGGCCGGAGGTGATGCGGGAGGCAAGCAGAATTCCGGCTATGCCGCAGACAAGCCCCTGCAGCGCAAAGATCCAGACCCGCATGTTGACGACATTGACACCGGCAAGCCGCGAGGCCTCGGGATTGCCGCCGATCGCCAGGGTGTTCTTGCCGAAGACGGTGCGGTTGAGCACGAAACCGAAGAGAATGAAAAGGATCAGCATGATCCAGATCGGCGTCGGCACGGTGAGAAATCGCGACAGGGCAAGCTGGTAGAAAGCGGGATCATTGATGCCGACGGCGCGGCCATCGGAAGCGATCAGCGCCAGCCCGCGCACGATCTGCATGGTCGCAAGCGTGGTGATCAGCGCATTGATGCGAAAGCGGGCAATGACGATACCATTGACGAAACCAACGATAGCGCCGCAAAGCAGGGCGGCGAGCAGCCCGACGGGAATGGAGCCCGTCGCATTCGAGACCATCACCGCGATCATGCCGGAGAAGGCGACGATCGATCCGACCGAAAGGTCGAAATCGCGCGACGCCAGGCAGAACATCATCGTGCAGGCAACGATGCCGATCGTGACGACCGACTGCAGCAGCCCCAGCATGTTTCGCTCGGTCAGGAAGTTCGGAACGAAGAGCGAGACGATCACGAAGGCGGCAGCAAAGATCACCACCAGCCCTTGTTCGCCGAGGAGAATTTTTTTCAACGAATTCATCGTCCGTATTCCCAATTCTAAAGGGTGCCTGCGGCATTCTTGTCGGGAAGCGCTGCCGTCAGGATGCTGCGCTCGTCGAAATCCGGACGGGCGACGTTGGCCGCCACCCTGCCCTGGCACATCACCATGATGCGATCGGAGATGCCCATGACTTCGGGCAACTCGCTGGAGATCACCACGATCGCCATGCCGCCGGCCGCAAGCTCATAGAGAATTTCGTAGATTTCCGATTTCGCCCCGACATCGATGCCGCGCGTCGGCTCGTCGATGACCAGCACCTTGATCCCCTGCTCGGACAGCCAGCGGCCGAGAATGACCTTCTGCTGGTTGCCGCCCGATAGATTGATGATGTCCTGCTTGCGCGACGGTGTTCGCACCCGAAGCTTGGCGATGAACCGATCTGCCAGCGCCGCCTCTTGTCTCGGGCTCAGAATGCCGAAGGGCGAAAAGTGCCGGCGTGACGAGATCGCGATATTTTCTTCGATCGATCGGCCCTGGACGATGCCGTCGAACTTGCGGTCCTCGGGGCAAAGCACCATGCCGGCATTGATCGCCGCTTTCGGATTGTTCGGCGAAACGGCAACGCCGTCGATGGTCACCTGGCCCTGATGCCTGGCATCGGCGCCGTAAAGCAGCCGCGCCATCTCGCTACGGCCAGCGCCGATCAGGCCGAAGAAACCGAGGATTTCGCCCTCGCGGACGGAAAAGCTGATCGGATGGCGCAGCCTCGGCCCCGACAGGCCGTTGACCTCCAGCCGAATGCCGCCGAACGGACGTTCGCGCCATCCCCAGACATTGCTGATCTCGCGTCCGACCATTTCCGAGATGATCTGCTCGCGCGTGGTTTCGGCGATCTGAGGATGGTGGGCGGCAAGCTTGCCGTCGCGCAGCACCGTCAGGCTGTCGCAAAGACGAAAGATCTCATCGAGACGATGCGAGACGTAGAGAATGACCGTTCCCTGCGCCTTCAGCCTGTCGATGAGCGAAAACAGGATTTCGCTTTCGCGCGAGGAAAGCGAGGAGGTCGGCTCGTCGAGCGCGATCACCCGTGCATCGAGCATGACGGCCTTGGCGATCTCGACCATCTGCCGCGCACCGATCGAAAGCGAGGCGACCTTGGCCGACGGATCGACATCGATGCCTATCTCCTCGAGCTTCGACCGCACCGTCTCGATCAGCACTTTCGTATGGATGACGCCGCCCTTGGCCGGAAAGCGTCCGAGCCAGAGATTTTCGGCGACGGTCAACTCCGGAACGAGTTGCAGTTCCTGATGGATGACGATGACGCCGGCATGGAAGGCGTCGCGGACGGACCCGTATCTCTGCTCCTCGCCGTCGATGAGGATGTTGCCGGCATCGGCGGCCTGATCGCCGGACAGTACCCGGATCAGCGTCGATTTACCGGCGCCGTTTTCACCCATCAAGCCGTGGACGGCACCCTTCTCGACAGTGAAGGACACATTCGCCAGCGCCTGCACGCCGGGATAACCCTTGGAGATATTGCTGAATTCGAGGAAAGCCATCATTGCTCCACCGAGAAGGACCCGGCGGCACGCTAGGCGGCCGCCGGACGACATCATCTTGGAAGGACGATCACTCGATGCCAAGATCCTTGCGGACCTTTTCAAAATCGCCGCGCAGTGCCAGGGAACCGGAGGTCAACGTCAGCTTTGCCGGCTCCTTGTCGTTGGCGATCCAGTCATACATGTTGAGCGCCGTCTCATAGCCGTGACGCTTCGGCGAGATGATGACGGTGCCGAAGAAGCCCGTCGCCGCCGGCTTCTTGAACTCGTTGATCGCCGATTCCGCACCGCCGATGCCGACACCGATGACGTTGGCCGCCGGAATGCCGACCGATTCGGAAGCACGGACGGCGCCGAGGACGGCTTCGTCGTTGAGGCCGAAGGCGACCCAGTATTTCACGTCGGCATGTTTGTTGAAAACGGTGGTTGCCGCGTTGAGCGCCGCTTCCGTATCCGTCTTCGCCTGTGGCGCATCATAGATGTTTTCGGCCGGGAAGCCGGCGGCCTTCAGCACCGACATCGCGCCTTCGACGCGGTCGACGGCGGTCGGCAGCTGGTCATAGGAGACCCGCACGGCGCCGACATTCTTCATGTCCCAGCCGCGCTTCTTGATTTCGTCGACGATCGCCTGGCCGACGGTCTCGCCGATCTTGGTGGCTGAAATGCCCATATGCGGCACGTCTTCCAGCGGCTTGCCGTCGGCGCTGACGAGGCGGTCGTCGACCGTCATCAGCTTCAGCTGGTTGGCTTCGGCCTTGGCGACAATGCCGGGGCCGAGCTTGACATCGGGCGTGCAGATGATGAAGCCCTGCGCACCCTGGGCACCGAGATTATCGATCGCCGACTGGACCTTCTCGCCGTCTTCGGCGCCGATCTTGACGACGGTGAAGCCTTTTTCCTTGGCGGCCTGGTCGGCGAATTTCCATTCGTCCTGGAACCAAGGCTCCTCGGGCTGCTTGACGATGAACCCTATCTTGACGTCCGCGGAAAATGCCGAGCCGGCCGCCAGAATGGCGAAAGTGCCAGCCAGAATGGCTGCTTTGAACAAGCGCATGTCTCTCTCCCTAAACTCTCAAAAACCGAGCAGCTGCCTCCCAGGCAACGTCCATTGAATTATGATAAATCATCATACCAGTCAATTGCCAATGTATGATGATTGGAATAATAGGATTATTGACGAGATGCCGGGAGGAAGCGTCGCAAAGCGGATCGAATTCGGATAATCAGGTTCGATTGCTTCGCACGCGAGACAGAGCGGAGAGGTGAGTTGGAAACAATCGAGCGACAGAGCGGGGCCGAAAGCCGCCGCATCGAGCGCCGCCCGCGCGTACGCCGCAACGTCACGGCGGCGATCGCTCAGGATATCTGTGCGGACCGCTATCCCGCGGGCTCACCGCTGCCCCGCGAGAACGATCTCTGCGAGCTCTACGGCGTCAGCCGCACCGTCATTCGCGAATCGCTGAAAGTGCTGGAATCCAAAGGCCTCGTCCGCGGTAAGCCACGCATCGGAACCACCGTTTGCGACAAGGACGATTGGAATATCCTGGACGCTGACGTGCTTGAATGGATGGGTCCCTATATCAAGGATTTCGACCTGCTCGGCTGCATTCTCGAGGCCCGCCGCACCATCGAGCCGGCAGCCGCCGAATATGCCGCCGAGCGCGCCAGCGCCCAGGAGATCGCCGATCTCGACAATGCCTGGCGGCAGATGCGCGACAGCGCTCGCGACCCGGAAAGCTTTACCGATGCCGACGTCATGTTCCACACGGTGCTGCTCACCGCCAGCCACAATCAGGTCTTCCGCCGCCTGTCGAGCGCCATTCACGCGGCACTGAAATATGCGCTGCATGCCTCCAATATCGGCGTCGAGAATCGCGAGGATGCGGTGCTCGTTCACGGCCAGCTGGTCGAGGCCCTGCGCATGCGCGACAAGGCGGGCGCCCGCGAATGCGCCAACCGCATGCTCGATCTTGCAGTGCGCGATCTTGCCGCCGCCGAAAAAGCGATCGGCAGAACGAAATGACCGATCACGACAAATCTGCGGACGCGCCGCCGATCGCAAACCCGGGAAGAGACTGAAAGAACAGCGATGAAGATCACCAAACTCACCACCTATATCGTTCCCCCGCGCTGGCTGTTTTTGAAGGTCGAGACCGATGAAGGCATCGTCGGCTGGGGCGAGCCGGTCGTCGAAGGCCGTGCGCTCACCGTTCAGGCCGCCGTCCATGAGCTGGAAGACTACCTGATCGGCAAGGATCCTTTCCTGATCGAAGACCACTGGACCGTGATGTATCGCGGCGGCTTCTATCGCGGCGGCGCCGTCCACATGAGCGCAATCTCGGGCATCGACCAGGCGCTGTGGGACATCAAGGGCAAGGCGCTCGGCCAGCCGATCCATTCCCTGCTCGGCGGCCAGCTCCGTGATCGCATCAAAGTCTATTCCTGGATCGGCGGCGACCGTCCCTCGGATGTCGCCAACAATGCCAAGGAAGTGGTGGCCCGCGGTTTCAAAGCGATCAAGCTCAATGGCTGCGAGGAAATGCAGATCGTCGACACCAACGAAAAGGTGGAGAAGGCGGTCGAGACCATCGCCGCTATCCGCGAGGCGATCGGCCCGCATATCGGCATCGGCGTCGATTTCCACGGCCGCGTCCACAAGCCGATGGCGAAGGTTCTCGCCAAGGAGCTCGATCCCTACAAGCTGATGTTCATCGAAGAGCCGGTGCTTTCCGAAAACAAGGAAGCGCTGCGCGATATCGTCAACCACACCTCGACGCCGATTGCGCTGGGTGAACGCCTCTTTTCGCGTTGGGACTTCAAGCAGGTTCTCTCCGACGGTTATGTCGACATCATCCAGCCGGATCTCTCCCATGCCGGCGGCATCACCGAATGCCGCAAGATCGCGGCGATGGCCGAAGCCTATGACGTGGCGCTGGCGCCGCATTGCCCACTGGGTCCGATCGCGCTTGCCGCCTGCCTGCAGGTCGATGCCGTCAGCTACAATGCCTTCATCCAGGAACAGAGCCTCGGCATCCACTACAACAAGGGCAACGACATCCTCGACTACATCTCCAACAAGGAGGTGTTCCAGTATGCCGATGGTTTCGTCTCGATCCCGCAGGGTCCGGGTCTCGGCATCGAGGTCGACGAGGCCTATGTCATCGAACGCGCCAAGGAGGGCCACCGCTGGCGCAACCCGATCTGGCGGCATGCCGACGGCAGCTTCGCCGAGTGGTGAAAGCGCATAACCCCGAAAATCGGAGCCGATTTTCGGAAAGGATTATGCGCAACTCAAAGTGATAGGGTCGCGCGAGCGGCCCTTTTTCATTCCCCGTGTAGGATATCGCGTGTCCCGTCCGTCATAGTGGAAGCTCAAAGAGGAGATTTCAGGATGGCCAGAGCAATCGCAATCATCGTCGCCCGCATCATCTTCAGCTTCGTCTTCTTCATGGCCGCCGGCTTCAAGTTCGCCGATATCGGCGCAACGGCGGGCTATATCACTGCCGCGGGCTTTCCGATGGCGACATTCCTTACCTGGATCGCCGCCTTCTTCGAGATCGCGCTGGCGCTCGCTTTCATATCAGGAGCCTTCTTCACCGAGGCCAGCCTGCTCGCAGCCATCTATGTGATCTTCCTCGCTTTCGCCTTCCACGGTCCGTCCCATTGGCAACAGAACCAGGCCGAGTTCGGCTTCTTCATCGATCACTTTACCTTCCTCGCCGGTCTGCTCTTTGCCGCCGTCCACGGGCCGGAGAGATGGGCGCTGAGCCACACCCTCCTCAGGAGGCTCTAGCACCGCGCTCTAGCGACCTGCTCTCCTTCGGAACCAAGAGCCGTGCCGAACATTGGCCTACCGGCAAAACGGCAAGGAGAGCCCGCCCATGGAGCTGAAGGGAAAGATCGCATTGGTAACAGGCGCCGGTTCCGGCATCGGCAAAGCGGCCGCTTTGCGGCTCGCTGCCGAGGGGGCAAGGGTCGCAGCATTGAGCCGCACCGCCGACGAGGTCGAAAAGACCTGCGCCGAGATCAAGGCCGCCAGCGGCCAGTCGATCGCGCTGACGGCAGATACCAGCGACGAAGCTCAAATGCGGGGCGCCGTCGCGCAACTGACCGACACCTTCGGCGGCCTCGACATCGTTGTCGCCAATGCTGGGATCAACGGTGTCTGGGCGCCGATCGACGATCTGAAGCCGGATGAATGGGACAAGACCATCGCCGTCAATCTGCGCGGCACCTATCTCACCCTGCATCTGACGGTTCCGCATCTGAAGCGCCATGGCGGTTCGATCATCGTCGTCTCCTCGATCAACGGCACCCGCACCTTCACCACGCCCGGTGCCACCGCCTACACCGCAACCAAGGCCGGCCAGGTCGCCATGGTCCAGCAGCTCGCCCTCGAACTCGGCCGACACGGCATCCGCGTCAATGCCGTCTGCCCCGGCGAGATCGAGACCAATATCGGCGCCAATACCGACAGCCGCCACCGCGAGGAGACGGAGGTTCCGGTCATCTGGCTTGAGGGGGATATTCCGATTGCCGGCGGCAAGACAGGCAAGAGCGAAGATGTCGCCGAAACAATCCTTTTCCTCGCCTCCGAGCGCGCCCGACACATCACCGGTACGCCGATCTGGATCGACGGCGGCCAGGGCCTGTTGCGATAGCCCTTGCAGTCAGGAACTCAGCCGTTCAGCCGGGCACTGTCGAGGGTGTAGAGTTCCTGCGCGCGCTGCACGCCGCGCAACGCATAGCGTCCGACGCAGGCGAGTGCGGTACGCTGCTGCTCCGGTATCACCGCGGCGAAATCGGAGGAGATCAACAGGTTGAGATCGACGGAACGACACATCGAGGCGATCCGGCTGACCTCGTTGACGGCAGGTCCGATGACGGTGAAGTCCAACCGGTCCTGGCTCCCGATATTGCCGTAGAAGACATCGCCGATATGCAGGCCGATATAGACGTCGGTCGTCGCCCGGCCGTCGGCCGCACGCGCGGCATTCAGCGTGGTCAGCTTTTCCCGCAGCAACGATTCGGCACTCAGCGCCGCACGACATGTCTCCGCCGGCACCTCGCCCTTAAAGATGGCGAGCACACCGTCGCCGATCAGCTTCAGCACGTTGCCGCCGGACTCGTGGACCGCCGTGATCACCGCCTCGCTATAGTCGTTGAGCAGCGGGATGATCTCCTCCGGCGGCACGCTGTCGGAGATCTTGGTGTAGTTCAGCAGGTCGGAAAACCAGAGTGCAGCGGAAATCCGTTCCGATTTGCCGCGGCTGATCTTGCCTTCCATCACCTGGCGCGCGGCGTCCTCGCCGAGATAGACCTCGGCGATTGTGCGGGCGATACGCCCGAGCGCGATACATTTGATCGCCAGCCCCAACACCGGCACCAGCTTGCGCAGGATGGCGAGGTCGTGATCGGAAAAGCCCTCAGGATGTTTCGTCGCGAAATGCGAGAAGAAGCAATCCATCTCGCCGATCGTGCCGGCCTCGGAAAAACGATGCATCATCGCCACGAAATCCGTGTGACCGGCTTCAGCGATCGTATCGAGCATGGAGAAATCGATCGGATCGCCGAAGCCGAGACGCCGGCGTATCTCCCGCTCGTTGCGAGACCAAAGATGATAGAAGGCCGAACGCTGCCAGTTCGACGCCGCCTCCCCCGAGATTGTCGGACCATATTCGAATTCGGTCTGGATTTCCTCGATGCTGTCCCAGCGGAAGGCGCGGCCCTCATGCACCGGATGCAGCGTATCCATCAGCGCCAGACCGCGGTCGAGCGGTAGGCCGGCGTCCCGGCAAGCCGAGCAGAAACCGGTCATGAGTTCGGCTTCCGAAACGCCTTTCAGTCCCTGCTCCGTGATCCAGGCTGCAATCGTGCTGACGTCGCTGTAATCCATGCCCACTCACCTTCACTCGTGTCAAAGCTGTAGCCCGAATTCGGCATCGAAGGAAAGCCAATTGGCTCAATCGGCCGCGGGCATATTGTAGGGCGTGACGATTTCGACTGATGAAAGCGAGGGCGTAACCGCGCGCGGCAAGGCAGTCGCGCGGCTCATGATCGCCCGGAAGGCCGAACGCGCATCGGTTCTGAGATCATGATGCAGCACGAAGCCGATCCGACGCGCCGCAAGCAGGGCGCGATTATCCGCGTCGAGATCATGGGCGACGAAAACGCGGACGGGGCGTTTGGCCGCGTCGAAGGCCGCAAGCACCGCCCGGTTGCCGCCGCCGATCGAATAGACGGCGTTGATGGTGGGATCGGCGGCAAGCGCTGCCGCGGCAAGCGTTCCCGTCGCAGCATCGGTGCCGTGCCCCTCGCTGATTTCGGTAATGCCGATGTCGGGATAACGGGCGCGGATGACGCGGCGAAAGCCGATTTCGCGCTCCTCCTCGCCACGGAAGCGTCCGCTCGACAGGGTCACCAGCACCTTGCCGCCGCCAGCCCCGAGAAATTCGCCGATCAGATAGGCGGCGGTCTCTCCCGCTGCCCGGTTGTCGGCGCCGGCATAGGCGATGCGGGCCGAATTCGGCAGGTCGGTCACCAGCGTCACGACCGGAATGCCGGTCGCATCCGCCCGCGCGACGGCGGCAGCCACCTCGGTGACGTCAGGCGCCTTGAGTACGATGCCGTGCGTGCCACGCAGCCGGATGCGATCGAGAAGCTGCGCCAGCTCGGCCGGCTTCATCACCTCGGCAAAATGGAAGCGACAGCGGAAGACGCCCGGCAGAAAGGTCGCCATCTCCGCCTCGAAGGCGGCGCGCACCGCATCGCTGAAACGCTGCGGTGTCTCCATGACGATATCGATCGCCAGCACCCGCCCGCTGCCCATCGCCCCGGCCTGCTGCTTCTCCAGCTCCGCGATCGCCGCCTTCACCCGCATCTCGGTCTGCCGGCGCACGCCCGGCCTGCCGTTCAGCACCCGGTCGACGGTCGCAGTGCTGAGCCCTGCCTGGAAGGCAATATCCTTGACGAGAAAGAGGTGTGCCATGCGATCGGTCTGATGGTTTTTTGATGGAGTTCTGATCTATATCACCTGGCATCGCGGCGTATAGTGCCTCCATTGGAAAGACGGAGGAGCCCACCATGAAAACCGACAACCAGCAGAAACTGCGCGCCGACCGCGTCTGGCTGAGCGAAGACGCATGCGATCTCGATGAGTTTCGCGCCCTTGCGGAAAAGACGACGGCACTTGCCGATTACCCCTCGGCGTCTGCGGTCGAAAAAAACGTGCTGATCTATGATAGCCGCAAGGTGATGACGACGGCCGCAACGCCAGAAGGCCGACGCGCCGTGCTGGCGGAAATCTGCGATGCCTTCGGCGAAGGTCCTGGTGTCGTCGTGTTCAAGCGCGCTTACGAAGACACCGGCATCATCGACCGCGCCAGCACGATCTTCGATGCGATCATCGAGGAACAGCACCGCACTTCGACCGGCGGCGGCGATCACTTCGCCAAGCCTGGTGCCAACGACCGTATCTGGAACTCGCTGGAAAAACATTGCCTCGCCGATCCGGCAAATTTCGCCGAATATTACGGCAACGCCATCATCGCGCTGGCCAGCGAAGCCTGGCTCGGCCCAAGCTACCAGATGACGGCGCAGGTCAACCGCGTCAATCCGGGCGGTTCGGCGCAGTCGGCGCATCGCGACTATCATCTCGGCTTTCAGTCGTCGAAGGTGATCGAACAATTCCCGGCGCATGTGCACCGGCTCTCGCCGGTGCTGACATTGCAGGGTGCGGTCGCCCATTGCGACATGCCTCTCGAAAGCGGCCCGACACTCTTCCTGCCGCACAGCCAGACCTATGTGCCGGGTTACCTCGCGCTGAAGCGGCAGGAGTTCCTGGATTATTTCGAGACCAACCATGTCCAGCTGCCGCTCGAAAAAGGCGACCTCGTCTTCTTCAATCCCGCCCTTTTCCATGCCGCCGGCACCAACCGCTCGGCCGACATCAAGCGCGTCGCCAACCTCCTGCAGGTCTCCTCCGCCTTCGGCCGGGCGATGGAAACCGTCAACCGCGAGAAGATGAGCGCCAGGCTGTTTCCCGCTTTGAAGGCCTTGCTGGGCAGGCTCTCGCCTGACGAAATCGCCAACGCCGTCGCCGCCTGCGCCGAGGGCTACTCCTTCCCGACCAACCTCGACCGCGACCCGCCGCTTGGCGGACTGGCGCCGAAAACACAAGCGCAACTGATGCATGAGGCGCTGAAGGAAGGCTGGAGCGATGAACTCTTTACGGCAGCACTTGCCGAGCAGGCGCAGAAGAAGCTGAGCTGATTTGGAGCTCGAGCCTGTTGCATCCGCACTGACATAAAAGCCTCCCGCACCCGCGGGAGGCCATTCGCACATCATCGCAATGGAGGAACCACATGAGCACAGACCACGGCCGCCTTGACGGCAAGATCGCCATCGTCACCGGCGGCACGCAAGGATTGGGCGCGACGATCGCCCGCCTCTTCGCCGAACGCGGTGCAAAAGGCATCGTCATCTGCGGCCGCAACGAAGCCAAGGGCAAGGCGAAGGCGGCGGAGATTTCGGCTGCGACCGGCACCAGGATCGTCTACGTCAAGTCCGACCTCGGCAAGGTCGAGGATGCACAGAATGTCGTGCGCGCCTGCGACGAGACCTTCGGTCGTGTCGATGCGCTGGTCAATGCCGCCGCCATCACCGATCGCGGCACCATCCTCGACACCAGCCCGGAACTCTTCGACGCAATGTTCGCCGTCAATGTTCGCGCGCCGTTTTTCCTGATGCAGGAAGCGGTGAAGGTCATGCGCCGCGAAAAGATCGAGGGTACGATCGTCAACATCGGCTCGATGTCGGCCAAAGCCGGCCAGCCCTTCATCGCCGCCTATTGCGCCTCCAAGGGCGCGCTGGAAACGCTGACGAAGAACACCGCCTATGCGCTCCTGCGCAACCGCATCCGCGTCAATGGTCTGAACATCGGTTGGATGGCCTCTGAAGGCGAGGACCGCATTCAGCGCGAATATCACGGCGCACCGGCCGACTGGCTGGAGAAGGCGGCGGCAAGCCAGCCCTTCGGCCGTCTCGTCGATCCGCACGAGGTGGCGCGCGCCTGCGCTTACCTGTCGTCTTCCGAATCCGGCCTGATGACCGGCTCGGTCATCTGCTTCGACCAGTCGATCTGGGGCGCTTACGACGGCTCGCCGCATCCGGTCGCCGCCCTCTAGAGCCTTTCCTGGTCAGATTGCAGCATTCTGCCGGAGCAGGTTTTCGTCAGGGCAGAGGCGATTGGCGAAGGGCATACCTCTTGGTACGTCCGAGCCGATCGCCTCTGATCCTGGCGGAAAGATGCCCGGCCCTTCGGGTTGGCTGAAACGGGCCGGCTGATCGACCGGCCGGCTTGGCCGTAGAGCTTGGCTACGACGCGCGCCGGCCGGTCGATCATTCGACTCCGTTTGAGCCAACAGAATGCTTCAAGCTGACCAGGAAAGGCTATACGAAACCGGAGCCCGGCATTTCCATCGCCGGGCTCTGGCACCTCCAGCTTTTTGCCGCTAGGAAAAGAACGGCAGCATTCAGGGAGGAAACTGGCATGGGCGACAATCCGATTTATGAGATCCGCGACGAACGCTTCGGTGCAATGGTCATCGGCAGCGCCGGCCTCGAGGAGCTTTATTCCGGCTGCCGCTGGACGGAAGGCCCGGTCTGGTTTTCCGACCTGAACTGCCTTCTCTGGAGCGATATCCCGAATGAACGCATGATGCGCTGGACACCGGATGGGACGGTCTCCGTCTTCCGCTCACCCTCCAGCTACGTCAATGGCAATACCCGCGACCGGCAGGGCCGGCTGGTCTCCTGCGAACATGGCGGCCGCCGTGTCACCCGCACCGAGACGGACGGCACCATCACCGTTCTCGCCGACAGCTATCAGGGCAAACGGCTGAACTCGCCGAACGACGTCGTCGTGCACTCCGACGGCGGGGTCTGGTTCACCGATCCGACCTACGGCATCCTGTCGGATTACGAGGGCCACAAGGCCGAACCCGAGCAGTCGACGCGCAATGTCTACCGGATCGACCCGGCAAGCGGCGCGATCGACGCCGTCGTCGAGGATTTCATCCAGCCGAACGGCCTTGCGTTCTCGCCCGATGAGACGAAGCTTTATATTGCCGATTCCGGCTCCGCAAAACATGAAGTGCCGCGCCATATCCGCGTTTTCGACGTCACCGACGGCAAGGGGCTTGCCAACAGCCGCTACTTCTGTAGCCTCGATGTCGGCCATCCCGACGGTTTTCGTTTCGATGTCGCCGGCAATCTCTGGACGAGTGCCTCCGACGGCGTGCACTGCTTTTCGCCCGACGGAACCCTGCTCGGCAAGATCAGGGTGCCGCAGACGGTGTCCAACCTCACCTTCGGCGGCCCCAAGAAAAACCGGCTCTTCATCACCGCGACACGTTCGGTCTATTCGATCTATATCAAGACGACCGGCGCACAATATCCATAGATCAGGCCTTCGCTTTGTCGGGACGCCCGTGCAGCGGCTCGGCCCGGTGCCAGTTTTCCAGAATGCGGCCATCGGTGTGTTTCTGCCGCGCCCAGCGGATGCCGTTCGAGATCACCTTATGCACGGTCTTGTCGTGATAGATCGGGTAGGTCTCGTGGCCGGGGCTGAAGAAGAAGATGCGCCCACGCCCGCGCTGGAAGGTGCAGCCGCTGCGGAACACCTCGCCGCCGGAATACCAGGAGATGAACACCAGCTCGTCCGGCTGCGGAATGTCGAAGGGTTCGCCGTACATTTCCGAGGCATTGACCTCGAAATAGGGCGGCAGCCCCTCGGCGATAGGATGCGAGGGATTGACCACCCAGACGCGCTCCAGGTCGCCATCAGGCGTCTCGCGCCAGGAAAGGTTGGCATTGGTCCCCATCAGCCGGCGGAAGAGCTTGGAATGATGGCCGGAATGCAGGACCAGCAGGCCCATGCCCTTCAGCACGCGCTGCTGCACGCGGTCGATCAGCCCGTCGCTGACCTCCTCATGCGCCATATGCCCCCACCAGAGCAGCACGTCGGTATCATTGAGCACGGAATCCGGCAGCCCTTCATCCGGATCGTCTAGCGTACCGCGGCGGACCTCGAAATCGGGGTGGGCGATACCGGCAGCGATCGCTCCGTCGATACGATCAGGATAGATATCCTGAACTTCCTTGTGGACCTGCTCGTGGCGCCCTTCGTTCCAGATCGTGACCTTGATTGTCATGTCATTCCTCGATGTGTTTCAAGCGGTTGCCGAACGGATTACCCGGCCGGCGGAATCAAACAGATGGCAACCGGCGCGCTCGGCAGTCAGCGACACACGATCGCCCGGCCGCACCGCGATATCGCCTTCGGCGCGTACGACAATCGGCTGCTGCTGCGAACCGACTGTCAGATAGGTCTCCACGCCCAAACGCTCGACGATGACGACCTCGGCCGAAAAATCACCCTGCCCTTGGGGTGCGAGCTTCAGATGTTCCGGCCGAATGCCGAGCTTCGCCTCGCCCTGCTGCACGGCGCCATTGCCGTCTGAAAGGTCGATGGAAAGGCCGAGCGGGCTTTCCAGATGCACCTTGCCGCCATCCCGGCGCGTCGCCGTCATCGGCAGCACGTTCATCTTTGGCGAGCCGATGAAGGTTGCGACAAATTCGTTGTCCGGCTGATGGTAGAGATCCATCGGCGCGCCCTGTTGAGCGACGACGCCCTTGTTCAGCACGACGATGCGGTCCGCCATCGTCATCGCCTCCACCTGGTCGTGCGTGACGTAGACGACCGTCGCCTTCAGCTCGCGGTGCAGGCGTTGCAGCTCGGCGCGCATCTGCACGCGCAGCGCCGAATCGAGGTTCGACAGCGGTTCGTCGAACAGGATCAGCGCCGGTTTCTTGATGATGGCGCGGCCGATCGCCACGCGCTGGCGCTGGCCGCCGGAAAGGGCGGCCGGGCGGCGGTCGAGGTAGTCGGTGAGCTGCAGGATTTCGGCGACACCTTCCACCTGCCGGCGGATTTCCGCCTCCGGCACCTTCTTCAGGCTGAGCGAGAAGCCAATGTTTTCGGCAACGCTCATATGCGGATAGAGCGCATAGGACTGGAACACCATGGCAATGCCGCGCTTGTCGGGCGGCACGTCGTTGATGCGTTTGCCGTTGAGGATAAGGTCGCCGTCATCGATGCCTTCGAGGCCGGCGATCATCCGCAGCAGCGTGGACTTGCCGCAGCCGGAGGGGCCGACGAAAACCGCGAATTCTCCGTCTTCCACGGTAATGTCGACGCCCTTGATGACCTCGAGCGCGCCGTAGAATTTGCGAACGTTTCTGAGATTGATCATCTGTTTCTCTTTCTTGATCTCAGCCCTTCACGCCGCCCGAAAACGTCTGGACGAGGAAGCGCCGCGCAAAACCGAAGGCGACGACGGCGGGCAGCAGATAGATGAATGCCAGCGCGGTCAGCAGGCCGTAATCGATCTCGTTGATGCGCAGGAAGGCGCGGAAGAGACCGAGCGGCAGCGTCTGCAGCTCCGGCGACGACAGGAGGATCAGCGGCAGCAGGAAATCGCCCCAGGCCGACATGAAGGCGAAAAGCCCGGCCGCAGCCAGCCCCGGCAGCGCCAGCGGGATCAGCACCCGGCGGATGCGCTGGGTGAGTGTTGCCCCATCCATCAGCGCCGCCTCCTCGTAGTCCCTCGGCAGCCCATCGAAGAAGGTCTTCATGATCCAGAGCGCCAGCGGCAATTGCATTGTCGCAAGCACCAGGATCAGCCCAAGATACCCGTCGATGAAGCCAGTCCAGCGCATGATGTCACGCGTATAGCTGCCGAAGATCGGCCTGAGCACCGCCGCTTCCGCATTGTTCAACGTCAGCAGGAATTTATAGAGCGGCACGACCAGCGCCGTCGGCGGCAGCACCCGGATGAGCAGGATTGCGTAGAGGAAAGGCAGCTTCCACCAGGCCCGGGTGCGCGACAGCGCATAACCGCCGAGCCCCGAAAGCACCATGACGAGCAGCGTCGCGCTAGCGACCACGAAGAGCGAATTGAACAGCCACTTCGCCCCGTCTTCCTTGGTGAAGACCCTGATATAGTTGGCGAAGGTCCACTGCTCCGGCCAATGCAGGAAGAGCTGCGCATTGCCGTCGAGAGAGGCAAGCAGCACCCAGAAGAAAGGTACCGCGCAGAAGATCGAGATCAGCGACAGCGTCGCATAGGCGATGAGGTCGGACCGACCTTTGTTTGCAGTTTCGCTCGGGGAAACGACGGCCATGTCAGACCTCCACCTTCATGGCCCGGACATAGGCGATACCTAATATCAGTGAGATGACGAGCGCGACGACGGCGACCGCAGCACCATAGCCCAGCTGGAACGCCGTGAAGGACTGGTTGTAGATATAGATGCTGACGACCTCGGTCGCCCCGCCCGGCCCGCCGCGCGTCAGCGCATAGACGAGACCGAAGACGGCGATGGTGGAGACGGCCGAGATCAGCATATAGAGCAGGATCGTCGGCATCATCAGCGGCAGGGTGATGCGTCGGAACATCTGCGACGGTGTCGCGCCGTCCATGCGGGCCGCCTCGTAGATCTCCGCTGGAATGGTGCTGAGGCCGGCCGTTAATAGGATCATCGCCGTTGCGATGCCGCGCCAGGTGTTGACGACAATGATCATCGACAGCGGGAAGACCTGCAGCCAGTCGGCCGGCGTGATGCCGAAGAAGCTGACGATGCGGCTGAGTGTGGCATTGTCGCCGCCCGCCAGCATCGAGATCCACATGAAACCGGCGACGACTTCAGGGGCCGCGTTCGGCAACAGGATGATCGACGAGAACACCCGCCGAAAGCGGATCGGCCGGCGCAGCGCAATTGCCGAGATCAGGCCGAGCACGAACTGGCCGATCACCGCCGAACCGATGACGAAGACGAAGGTGACGAACAGCGAATTCCAGAACTTCGCGTCGTTGAAGAGCCGCGTATAGTTCCTGAAACCGACGAAACGGGGCCGAAGGGCCGCAGCCCCGGTCAGCGCCTCATTGGTGAAGCTCAGATAGATCGAATAGAGGGCCGGATAGATGACGAAGGCCAGAAGCAGCACCAGCGAGGGCAGCAGGATCAGCAGCCATTGCCGCTCGGCGCGCTTTTCATGAGAGTTTCGGGCCATGGAAGCTCACAAACCTTATCGATGGAACCGGCTTATCGAATGAAAGCGGGAAGACGCGGGCGTTGGCGCCGCGTCCCCGTCGTGGCGGAAGAGAGGGTGCCGGAGCTTACTTGACCATGTCGTCGCCGAGCGTTTCCTTGACGTAGTCGACAAGGATCTTCTGGGCGCCGGCGGCATCGGTTTCCTTGCGCAGCAGCGCTTCGGTGGCCCGCGCGACCCCTTCCGAGACCGTACCGAAACCAGAGGCCTGCTTCAGGAACACGCCGTTCCCGGCCGCAGCATGGATCGGAACCAGTTCCGTCAGCTTCTGGAACTCGGCATTGTCAGCCGCATCCTTGCTGGCGGGGATGTTGCCGATGCGGGCGGCGTAGGAAACCTGCGTCTCGATCGAGCCGATCTCCATCAGCGCCTTGATTGCCAGTTCGGTATTGGCCGACTTGGAATTGACGGCCCACGGCGCAGCGAGATTGGCAAGCACATACTGGCCGCTGCTCTGGCCGGGAACCGTCCAGGTGCCGACCACCTTCGTCACGTCAGGGATCGGGTTCTTGCTTTCGCGACCCCAGTCGAAAATATAGCACCAGGAGCCGCAGGTAGTCGCGGCGAGCTTGCCTTCCGGGAACATCTGGTACTTCGGCACGACCCAGGGCTCGGGTCCGAGCAGCGGCTGCGTCGGCATCAGATCCTTGTCGATCAGTTCCTTGTAGACGTTGAAGACATCCTTGATGCCTTCGCCATTCAGATCGAGCTTGCCGTCGGCATCGACCAACTGCGGCGTCTTGGAACCGACGAGCAGATGCTGGAAACCTTCGTCGAAGGCACCGCTTCCCCAGGAAACGCCGGCCGGAAAGAGTAGGCCGTAGGCGCCGGTCTTCTGCTTGATCTCGGCCGCGCGGTCGAGAAGTTCCTGCCAGGTCTTCGGCTGTTCGGTGGAGATGCCGGCTTTTTCGAGAACGTCCTTGCGGTAATAGATTTCCTGAATGCCGAGCATGAACGGCATCACATAGGTTTCACCATCCGGGCTGACGGCAAGCTCCTTGGCGACGTCATAGAGGTTGGCGTAGCCGTCCCAGGCCTTGAACTCCTTGGTAACAGGCGCGAGGTAACCGGCTTCCACCATGTCGGCGACCGCAGCCGTCGTCGGGATGGAGAACAGGTCGGGCGCGTTGCCGGCGCCGAGCTCGGTCAGGAGTTTCGTCAGGTAGTCCTTGTCGGGCGCCGGATATTCGATGACCTCGACGGTGACGCCATATTTCTTTTCGATCCGCTCGACCGTCGACTTCATCGCGTCGATGCCGGCCTGACCATGATTTGCAATTCGGATTGTTTCTGCCTGTGCCAGCGTCGAAACCGCGCTCAGCAGAATGGCGCATAGGCCGCCAAGAACCATTTTCTTCAACGGAAGTCCTCCCTTTTGTAGAGACACGGCGCCCTCCAGCACCGGTCGTGAAAATGTACACGCATTCCAAATGCTGACAAGACGGTTTTGAAAAGATTCGAACAAGAGATTTAATATACTGATATTGCTTATTTATTTAGATATTGCCATCGCCATACAGTTTGTGTAATCGTGTGCACAATGTATTCAGGGAGGAATTTCATGTCTGAGAAATTGCGCCTCGGCGTCATCGGCGCTGGCTTGAAGGCGGCGGAATATGCCGAGAGCTGGGTCAAGATGCCGGAGATCGAATTCGCTGCTCTCGCCGACACCACGGCGGCGTCGCGCCAGCGCCTGATCGACGTCTGCCTCGCCGCCGGCGCACCAGAACCGAGGAGCTTCGAGGATTATCGCCAGATGCTCGCGGAATGCCGGGGCGAACTCGACATCGTCTACGTCTCGACCCCGCATGCCTTCCATGCCGAGCAGGCAACTGCCGTCGCCGAGGCTGGCCTCGATCTCTTCCTGGAAAAGCCGATGGTGACGACGGTTGCTGAGGCCGAGAGGCTGATCGCCGCACAGAAAAATAGCGGCGTCACCATCGTCACCGCCTTCCAGGGCGGCCTGTCGCCGCTGGTGCTCGACACGCGCCGGCGGGCCCTCACCGGCGAATTCGGCGAGTTGATCGCCATATCGGGCATGATCTGGGAAAGCTGGTCGTCCAATTACGACGGCCATTGGAAGCAGCAGCCTGACATCTCCGGCGGCGGCTTCATGTTCGATACCGGCGCCCATATGATGAACACCGTCTGCCTGCTCGCCAATTCGGACTTCGACAGTGTGTCCGCCTATATGAACAACCACGGCAGACAGGTCGATATCACCACGGCCGTCTGCGCCCGGCTGAAGAACGGCGCGCTGGCGACATTGACGGCCGCCGGCGAAGGACCTCCGGGCTGCGCTTCCTACATCACCTTCTTCTATTCGAAGGCGATCGTGCGCATCGACGCCTGGGGTGGCTGGCGCGAGATCAGTATCGGGCGGATCGCCGAGCCGCGCGAGGAAGCCGAGATTCTCGGCAACCCGATGAAGAATTTCCTCGCCATTCGCGAGGGAAAGATGGAAAACTCCGGCTCCGTTGAAATGGGCCTCAGATTCGCTAGGCTATGGGATGCAATCAAGGAATCGGCAGCGGCCGACGGCGCTTCCGTCAGGATCGTCGCCCAATAGGCGCTGAAGATGAGCGGAATGAACAGACGGCGGATCACTTCGAAGGAACTGGCGAAACTCGCCGGCGTCTCTTCCGCCACCATTTCCCGCGCCTTCTCGCCGGATTCGCGCATCGGCAGCGCCACGCGTGACCGCATCCTCGCCGTCGCCCGTGAACATGGCTACCAGCCGAACGCGATCGCCCGCTCGCTGAACAACCAGCGCTCGCGGCTCGTCGCCCTCGTCGTCAATGCGATCGGCAACCCTTGCGAGGCTGAGGAGCAACAGCTTCTCGTCCACCGCCTGCAGGCCAGACAATTGCTGCCGATCATCCTCTGCTGCGCCGATCATTCCGACCGGCTGCAACTGATGCGCCTTGCATCCACCTATCAGGTCGATCACGTCGTCGTCTTCTCCGACATGGTGTCGATGCAAGATGCGGTCGACATCTTCCACACGACGAAGCCGATCATCGTCTCCTTCGAGCCGCTCGACAACGAAAACGTCTCCAGCATCCGCATCGACGGCGCTGAGGCGGCCGACGAGATCGTCGATAAGATCGTCCGCGACGGCAAGAAGCGTTTTGCCTACCTTTCCGGCACCAATTCAAGCTGGATCGACAAGCTCCGGCGAAAATGGTTCGTCGATGCGCTAGCCAAGCGCGGACTTGCTTTCGAGGCACAGGCCTTCGGTGACTACTCCTATGATTCCGGCTTCAAGGAAGCCGTGCTCCTGCTGCACCGGGATAAGGTCGACGCCATCATCTGCGGCAACGACGTCATGGCGATCGGCGCACGCGATGCGGCCCGCCGGGTGCTCGGCAAGAACACCCCTGATGATATCGCCATCGTCGGCCAGGACGGCATCGCCATGGCTGCCTGGGATTGCAACGACCTGACCACACTGAGCCTGAACCACGTCGCCTTCATCGATGCCGTCGTCGAATTGATCGAACGGCATGACGCCGAGATCGAAGGCCCGCACAGCATCACGCTCACCTGCACCGCCCGCTGGGGCTCGACCGCCTGAAGCATGTTGCCTGGAAGTGCACAGCGGTTGCGGGGTGACGACATGCATGAAAAAAGCTAAAGCGCGTCGCATGAATCGAATTCGATGTGACGTATTTTAGCGGCTCGCTCATCCATTGCGTCCAGGAGGAATACCGATGACCAGATTTTCACGCGCCGAGAGGCGCCGCAATGTCCCTGATGTCGTAACCTGGAGAGCCTGAAATGCGTTCCGTCGTTTCCTTCAACGAAGGCTGGAGTTTCCATGAGGGCTTCGGCCAGCGTTTGCTCGAAGCTTTCGATGCCGCCAAGTCGGTCAGCCTGCCGCATACCGCCGTCGAACTGCCCTTCAGCTATTTCGACGAGACCAGCTATCAGCGCGCCTTCACCTATCAGAAGGTGCTGCGCTGGCTGCCGGAATTCGAGGGCCGCGAGGTTTCGCTCGTCTTCGATGCCGCCATGGCCGACAGCGTCGTCTATCTGAACGGCGAAGAAATCATTGCCTATAAGGACGGATACACGCCCTTCGAGGCCCGCCTCACCGGCAAGCTCGTCAAGGGCGAGAACCTCGTCACCGTCAAGATCGACGGCAGCGAGAACCCTGACATTCCGCCTTTCGGCGGCCGCATCGATTATCTGACCTATGCCGGCATCTACCGCGATGTCTGGCTGAAGGTCACCGACCCGGTCTCGATCCGCAATCTCAAGATCGAAACCACTGACGTTCTTCGCCCGGAGAAATCGGCGACCATCCGCGTCGACATCGCCAATCCCGAGGGCCGCAGCTTCTCGGCGACCGTCACTGCCACGCTGAAACAGGCCGACGGCACGGTGGTCGCCACTGCCGCGACCGAAACGATCGGCAGCCGCACCACGCTCTCCTTTGGCGGCCTCACCGGCATCGCCCTCTGGGACATCACCGATCCCACGCTCTATGACGTCACCGTCGAGCTCAGGACCGAACACGGCTCCGACCGTATTTCCACCCGGTTCGGCTTCCGCACCGCCGAATTCACGCCGGAAGGTTTCCTCCTCAACGGCAAGCCATTGAAGCTGCGCGGCCTCAACCGCCACCAGGCCTTCCCTTATGTCGGTTATGCCGCCGGCCGCTCTGCCCAGGAGCGTGACGCCGACATCATGAAGACGGTGCTGAAGTGCAATATTGTCCGCACTTCGCATTATCCGCAGTCGAAATGGTTCCTCGATCGATGCGACGCAATCGGCCTGCTGGTTTTCGAGGAGATCCCCGGCTGGCAGCATATCGGCGATGCCGACTGGCAGCAGGAATCGATCGAGAACGTCCGCCGCATGATTGAGCGCGACTGGAACCACCCCTCGATCATCATCTGGGGCGTGCGCATCAACGAATCGCAGGATAATCACGATTTCTACGCCAAGACCAATCGCCTCGCCCGTGAACTCGACAGTACCCGCCAGACCGGCGGCGTGCGTTATCTCACCGAGAGCGAGCTGCTCGAAGACGTCTACACGATGAACGACTTCATCCTCGGCAATGAAGAGCTGCCGGGCGCCAACCGACCGCGCACCGCCCTGCGCGCCCAGCAGGAAAATACCGGACTATCGCACAAGGTGCCGTACCTGATCACCGAGTTCAACGGCCACATGCACCCGACGAAGATCTATGACCAGGAGCAGCGCCAGGCCGAGCATGTGCGCCGGCACCTGGAAGTGCTGAATGCCGCCCATGGCGATCCTGATATCTCCGGCGCCATCGGCTGGTGCATGTTCGATTACAACACCCACAAGGATTTCGGCTCCGGCGACCGCATCTGCTATCACGGCGTGATGGACATGTTCCGCGAGCCGAAATTCGCGGCCTATGCCTATATCAGCCAGTGCGACCCTTCCGAGGAGATCGTCATGAAGCCGGTGACCTTCTGGGCGCGCGGCGAACGCAATATCGGCGGCGTGCTGCCGCTGATCATCCTGACCAATTGCGACGAGGTGGAACTGCAATATGGCGGGCTTTCCAAGCGCATCGGTCCGGATCGCGAGAACTACCCGCATCTGCCGCACCCGCCCGTCGTGCTCGACCATCGGCACTTTACCGCCGATGAGCTCGGCACCTGGGGTCTCGAATGGATCGACGGCACCTTCACCGGCTATATCGGCGGCGAGCCGGTGGCCAGCCTGACGCTGGTGGCCGATCCGTTGCCGACGACTCTGGAAGTCGTTGCCGACAGCTCGACGCTGAAGGCCCGTGAACGCGACAGCACGCGGGTCATCATCCGCGCCCTCGACCAGCGCGGCCAGCGCCTGCCTTTCTTGAACGACAGCATTTCGCTGAAGGTTCACGGCCCGGCTAGGATCGTCGGCCCGACCAATGTCCCGCTGCAGGGCGGCACCGCCGGTTTCTGGCTGGAGGCGACCGGGTTCACCGGCGAGATCACTATCGAAGCGGTTTCCACGCGTTTTGCGTCGGTGACGCTCGGCGTGACGGCTGCCTAGCGCATAACCCCGAAAATCGAAATCGATTTTCGGAAAGGAATTATGCGCAAACTCAAACTGTTAGAGCGTCCTTAGTGCGTCTTTCTAGACGCGCGGCGCTCCAACGGCCCTCACCCGATCCTGAGCTGGCTACTGGGATCGAAGAAGACGGCCTTATCGAGATTGAATGCGAGGCGGGTGTTTTGTCCTGGCGCGATGCCGGTATCGGCGCGCAGGCGGGCGACGACGGATTTACCGCCGAGCTTGGTGACGGCGAAGGTATCGGAGCCGGCCGGTTCGACCACCTCGATCAGGCAATCGCCCTCGGTCAGCGAGCGCGCCTTGCGGTCGGCGCCATCGGGATCGGTCAAGGCCTCCGGCCGGATGCCGAAGATCACCTGTCTGCCGGTATAGGCGGTCAGGCCGTCATTGCCTGAGATGACGGGCAGTCGGAGCGGGGCGGCATTCGGCCGCTCCAGCGAGACTTCGAGGCCGCCGGCGCCGTTCTCGACGGTGGCGTTGAGCAGGTTCATCGCCGGCGAGCCCATGAAGTCGGCGACGAAGATGTTGGAGGGGCTGTTATAGATCTCGGCCGGCGTGCCGAACTGCTGCAGCACGCCATCCTTCAGTACGGCGATCTTGGTCGCCAGCGTCATCGCCTCGATCTGGTCGTGGGTGACATAGACGAAGGTGGTGCCCATGCGCTGATGCAGCCGCTTGATCTCGGTGCGCATGTCGACGCGCAGCTTGGCGTCGAGATTGGAGAGCGGTTCGTCGAACAGGAAGACCTGCGGATTGCGCACCAGCGCCCTTCCCATGGCGACACGCTGGCGCTGGCCGCCGGAGAGCTGGCTCGGCTTGCGGTCGAGCAGATGGCCGATCTGCAGCATGTCGGAGACTTGGGCGATCGCCCTGGCGCGCTCCTCCTTCGGCACACCGCGGATCTCCATGCCGAAGGCGATGTTGCCCGCCACCGTCATGTTCGGATAGAGCGCATAGGACTGGAACACCATGGCGATGTCGCGCTTGGAGGGATGCAGGCCGCTGATGTCGCGCCCGTCGATCTTGATATCGCCTGAGGTGATCGTCTCCAGCCCGGCAATGGTGTTGAGCAGGGTGGACTTGCCGCAGCCGGATGGGCCGACCAGCACGAGAAAGCCGCCCTTTTCGAGTTCGAGGTCGATCCCCTTGAGAATGTCGACTGCGCCGAAGCGCTTTTTGAGACCGGAGATTTCGAGGAAGGCCATGGATTACCCTTTGACAGCGCCCGCCATCAGACCGCGCACGAAGTAGCGGCCGGCGAGGATATAGACGATGAGCGTCGGCACGGCGGCGATCATCGCCGCCGCCATGTTGACATTGTATTCGACGACGCCCGTCGAGGTGTTGACGACATTGTTCAGCGCCACCGTCATCGGCATGGTGTCACCGGTGCCGGCGTAAGCCGAGGCAAACAGGAAGTCGTTCCAGATATTGGTGAACTGGTAGATCACCGTGACGACGATGATCGGCAGCGAGTTCGGCAGCATGATGCGGCGGAAGATCTGGAAGAAGCTGGCGCCATCGACCTGGGCGGCCCTGACCAGCTCGGTCGGAAAGGCCTCGTAGAAATTGCGGAAGAACAGCGTCGTGAAGCCGAGGCCATAGACGACATGCACGAAGACCAGATTGACGGTCGGATTGCCGAAGCCGAAGTTCCAGCCCGTGGCATTCTGCAACGTCATGCCGAAGCGGCCGAGACTGCCGAGGATCGTTGCCATCGGCAGCAGCACCGACTGGAACGGGATGAAGCAGGCAAACAGCATCAGCCCGAACACCAGCGTGTGGCCGGGAAAGCGCCATTTGGTCAGCACATAGCCGTTCAGCGCCCCCATGATGGTGGAGATCGCCACCGCCGGCACCACCATCTTGATCGAGTTCCAGAAGTAGCCCTTGATGCCGGCGCAGGTGAGCCCGACGCAGGTCTCGCCCCAGGCCTTGATCCAGGGGTCGAAGGTCGGCGATTGCGGCAGCGCCAGCATGTTGCCGTTCTGGATCTCGTCCATGGTCTTGAACGAGGTCGTCAGCATGACGAAGAGCGGCATCAGGTAGAGGACGGCGAAGATCAGCAGCAGGCCGTAGATGACGGTGCGGCCGATCCAGCGGGTGTTGGTGCTGTTCTGCGAGATTGCTGTCGGAGAGGTCACGCTGCTCATCGCGCCTTCTCCTTCAGTTCGGAATAGAGATAGGGAACGATGATCGCCGAGATCGTCATCAGCATGATGATGGCGCTGGCCGAGCCGACGGCCATCTCGTTGCGCTTGAAGGTGTATTCATACATGAAGTTGGACGGCAGCCAGGCCGAGCCGCCGGGGCCGCCGGAGGTCAGCGCCACCACCAGGTCATAGGACTTGATCGCCATATGGGCGAGCACGATGAAGGCGGAGAGAAAGATCGGCCGCAGCAGCGGAATGACGATGCGCCGATAGAGCTGGAAGGCAGACGCGCCATCGATCTGGGCGGCCTTCATGATCTCGCCGTCGATACCGCGCAGTCCCGCCAGGAACATCGCCATGACGAAGCCCGACGCCTGCCAGACGCCGGCAATGACGACGGTGTAGATGACGAAGTCCTTGTTCTTGATCCAGTCGAAGTGGAAGCTCGTCCAGCCGAAGTGGTGCAGCGTCTGTTCCAGCCCGAGGCCGGGATCGAGGAACCATTTCCAGGCAACGCCGGTGACGATGAAGGAGAGCGCCATCGGATAGAGGAAGATCGGCCGCAACACGCTCTCACCGCGGATCTTCTGGTCGAGCAGGATGGCGAGGAACAGACCGAGCGCCAGGCAGATGCCGATATAGAGGAAGCCGAAGATCGCCATGTTGGTGATCGAGGTATACCAGGAAGACGGCGGATCGCTCTCGAAGGTCCAGCGCCACAGCCGTTGATAGGCGCGTGCTCCGGTCAGCGCATAGGAGGGGAATGTCTTGGAATTGGTGAACGACAGATAGGCCGTCCAGACGATGAAGCCGTAGACGAAGATGATGGTGATGACGAAGCTCGGCGCCAGCACGATCTTCGGCAGCGCATCCTGCAGCCGGCCCCTCAACGAGATCCCCGTCGATTGCCTCGGCGTTAGAACCGGATCGGTGGTCGCAACGGTGCTCATGGAATGTCATCTCCTGCCTGCATGATCGTCCGGGCAATCGGCCCCGCATGATCATCCCCGCATAATTGTCGGGGCATGATCGGCGTGGAGCCTGAAGCTTCCCCGCCAGCAGGCGGGGAAGCATTTGTCATCACACGTGATCTCAGCGGGCGTCGTCGATCGCCTGGACGAGCTGCTTGACGGCTTCGTCGGAGGTCTTGATCTGGCCGTGGACGAACTTCGAGACGACATCCTTGTAGGCATTGGCGATCGCCGGAGGAGCGCCGTAGCCCTGTGCCAGCGAGCCGAACAGCGTGCCGCCTTCGTTGGCTGCCTTCAGGTCGGCGATGCCCTTCTTGCCGCAAGCATCGAAGTCGGTATCGGGAACGTCGGTACGAGCCGGCACCGAACCCTTGACGACGTTGAAGGCCGACTGGAAGCTCTTCGACAGCGTTGCGGTCGCCAGCGCCACCTGGGCCGCCTTGCGGTCGTCGGGAACGTTGAACATGCCGAACATGTCGGAGTTGTAGACGACGCTGCCGTCGGTGCCGGGGAAGCGGTAGCACAGGAAGTCGGTATCCGGCGTCTTCTTGGCGGCGACGAATTCGCCCTTGGCCCAGTCGCCCATCACCTGCACTAGCGCGTCACCCTTGATGACCATGGCGGTTGCCAGGTTCCAGTCGCGGCCCGAGAAGTTCGGGTCGACATATTTGATGATCGTCGCCAGATTGTCGAACGACTTCTTCATCGTGTCGGACTTCAGCGATTCCTCGTCGAGGTCGTTGAAGGCCTTCTTGTAGAACTCCGGCCCGCCGGTCGACAGCACGATGGAATCGAACATCGTCGCCTCCTGCCAGTTCTGGCCGCCGAGAGCCAGCGGGATGACGCCTGCGGCCTTCGCCTTGTCGAGCAGGGCGATCAGCTCGTCGAAGGTCTTCGGCTGGGTGCCGCCGATCTTGTCCATCACAGCCTTGTTGATCCACAGCCAGTTGACCGAGTGGACGTTGACGGGGGCTGCGACCCACTTGCCGTCATAGACCGAGAACTTCTGCAGCGCTGCCGGAACCGACTTGTCCCAGCCTTCCTTCTTCGCCGTCTCCGTCAGATCGCCCATGACCCCGGCCTGAGCATAATCGAGCACGGTATAGCCCAGCATCTGCGAGGCTGTCGGATAGGTGCCGGCCGCAACCATCGCCTTCAGCGCCGTCATCGCCGCATCGCCGCCACCGCCGGCAACCGGCACATCCTTCCAGGCAAAACCTTCCTTCGAAAGATCCTGCTTCAGAACGTTCAGTGCCGCCGCCTCGCCGCCCGATGTCCACCAGTGCAGCATCTGCACTTCCTTGACGTCGGCTGCGTGGGCAGCACTGAGGCCAGCCATCATCACGACAGCAACAGCTGCCGAGCTCAAAAACTTGTTCATGAATTTCCTCCCGTTTGCAAATCGGCGGCGGGACCTCCCTGCCGCCTGATGCTCCCCGCCATTGCAGCGGTCAGCATACGGCCGCGCTCCTCCGCGCGGTTGCTAATTTAAAACGTTATAAATCTTTGGTCGTCAAGCCCTTTCTCGACTCCCGAGAAAAACACGGCTATTCCCCTAAGCTACTGAATATAAGTCATCTTTAATTCGTGATTAACAAAACGTTAAAATTTAAAACGTTTTCATTCGTTTATTGCGCGCCGGATTCATCGTGTTATGGTATCGGCAATTCCAGCATGGAAAGCCAAGGGTGACCGAACCGTCCCGGCCGCAGCGCGGCGAAAATCTCGATATAACGCATAAGCGCGGCAAGCCGACCTTGCGAACGATCGCCACGATCGCCGGCCTTGCGGTGACGACGGTGTCACGGGCGCTTTCCGATGCGCCGCAGATTTCACTCGAGACCCGCCAACGGGTGCATCGCATCGCCCGCGAAATCGGCTATCTCCCTGACCGGGCCGCGCAGCGCCTGAAGACAGGCCGCACCAACGTCATCGCCATACTGCTCGATTCGCACGAGGAAGTGGTCGGTTTCAGCACCTCGATCATGTACGGCATCGCCAAGGCGCTGAAGGAGACCTCATACCATCTGGTCGTCGCCCCGAACTTCCTGTCGACGACCGATATCGAGGCCGCCGAATATATCATCCGCAACCACCTCGCCGACGGGCTGATCTTCACGCGCACCGAACCGCTCGATGCGCGCGTCCGCCTGCTGCTCGAAACCGGCTTTCCCTTCATCTGTCATGGCCGCACTGAATTTTCGACGCCGCACCCCTATGTCGACTACGACAATTTCACCTTTGCCTATGAGGCGGCGCGCCGGCTGATCGCCAAAGGCCGCAGAAAGGTGGCGGTGATCCTGCCGCCGAAGCGGCTGACCTTCTGCCAGCATATCCTGCACGGCTTCATGACGGCGGTGCGGGAGGCAGGCATCGCCTATGAGGTTCCCGAGGCGGTCGATCTCGATACACCGGCAGACGTGCTGCGTGACTTCATCCGCAGCCGCGCCGCCGCGCCAGATGCTCCGGATGGCTTCATCTGTCCCGGCGAAGTTTCGGCGCTCGCCGTCATCAGCGGCATGAGCGATGCCGGCCGCATACTGGCGGTCGATTACGATATCGTCGCCAAGGAGACGTCCCGCCTTCTCACCCAGCTGCAGCCGAAGGTCGACACGATCCACGAGGACCTGACGGCGGCCGGCGAGGATTTGGGACGCATGCTGCTGCAGCGCATCAACAATCCGGATGCCGAGGATCTGCAACTCCTGCTGCCGCCGCAGATCAACTTTCCGATCGGTTAGACGACCTCGGGTTGACATCAAACCTCGAAGCGACGAAAACCGGCGTGAAATCAACGTCATCTCATCCCTTAATGACGCTGACGCTTCAAAACTGTTTCTATGGCGCGTGATTTGTCCTAGAAGCACCGCGCAATCCGGTCGCAGCCCACCCGGTCAAAACAAGGGATCCAAAATATGAAAACCATCGTTGTCTGCTCCGGCGGACTGGACTCCGTTACGCTTGCCCACAAGGTAGCAGCGGAACAACAGCTTATCGGTCTCGTATCCTTCGACTACGGCCAACGGCATCGCAAGGAACTCGACTTCGCCGCCAGATGTGCCTCACGCCTCGCCGTTCCCTATCATATTATCGACATCGCCAGCATCGGCGGTCATCTCAGCGGATCGGCCCTGACCGACAATGTCGAGGTTCCGGATGGCCACTACGCCGAGGAGACCATGAAAGCCACCGTCGTGCCCAACCGCAATGCGATCATGCTGGCAATCGCGTTCGGTTTGGCGGCCGCGCAAAAAGCAGATGCCGTTGCCGTCGCTGTGCATGGCGGCGACCACTTCATTTATCCGGACTGCCGGCCGGGCTTCATCGATGCCTTCCAGCATATGCAAAACGAAGCGCTGGACGGTTATGCCAACGTGAAACTGCTTGCACCCTATGTCGACGCTTCCAAAGCGGCGATCGTGGTTGACGGCGAAAAACACGGCACGCCGTTCTCGGAGACCTGGTCCTGCTACAAGGGCGGCGAGCTCCACTGCGGGCGCTGCGGAACCTGCGTGGAACGCCGTGAAGCTTTCCATCTTGCCGGCGTCCCCGATCCCACGGAATACGAAGACCAGGATTTCTGGAGAGCGGCCGTGTCGCGATACTCGGCCACGGAGGTGCATTGATGTACCGCATCACCAAGGAGTTTCATCTCTCCGCCTCCCATCAATTGGATCACCTGCCTGCCGACCATCAATGTGCTCGGCTCCACGGTCACAACTACGTCGTCGTCGTCGAGCTGGCTGCGGAAAGCCTGAATGATGATGGCTTCGTCCGTGACTATCACGACCTCTCGCCGCTCAAGCGCTACATCGACGAAACTTTCGACCATCGTCACCTGAACGACGTCTTCGGCCATTCAAAAGTCACCTCCGAGTTCCTGGCGAGGCACTTCTACGACTGGTGCAAGCAGCACTTCCCGGAAACATCGTCCGTTCGCGTAAGCGAGACGCCGAAAACCTGGGCGGAGTACAGGCCGTGAGCGCCGGGACCATTCGCGTCAGCGAGATCTTTGGCCCGACCATACAGGGTGAAGGCGCCTTGATCGGGCTGCCGACGGTGTTCGTGAGGACAGGCGGCTGTGACTACCGGTGTTCCTGGTGCGACAGCCTTCACGCCGTCGATAGCGCCTTCCGGAATCAATGGATTCCCATGTCCACTGAGGCGGTCTGGCATAAGGTCACGGAACTCTCCGGGGGCAAACCACTGACGGTTTCCCTTTCCGGAGGCAATCCGGCGATACAGCCCTTAAGGCCGCTGATCGAGCTTGGCCATTCGCGAGGATATCGTTTTGCCCTGGAAACACAGGGAAGCATAGCCCAGAGCTGGTTTCGCGATCTCGACGTCCTGGTCGTCAGCCCCAAACCGCCATCGAGCGGAATGCTGACGGATTGGGATCAGGTGGATAACTGCCTGCAACTGGCCGCCGGCGGACCGGAGGTCGCATTGAAGATTGTTGTCTTCGACGATGCCGACTACGAATTCGCCCAACAGGCGGGTCAGCGCTATCCCCAAATTCCGTTGTTCCTTCAGCCAGGCAATCATACGCCGCCGCCGCCCGATAACGATGACGCACGCATTGATATCGACGGCGTGATGGATCGGATGCACTGGCTTGTCGAAAGGGTGACGGCCGACCAATGGTTTGAAGTCCGCGTACTGCCGCAATTGCACGTGCTGCTCTGGGGAAACAAGCGAGGCGTATGAGCCCGCCTGCGCTGAAAATCATGCAGCGACGTGCTCCGGAAAGGCGAAAACATCGACGGGCTCTCCAAGCCCGCGCAGCGGGAAGGTGCCGAGACTATCCATGTCCTTCGCGCAGCCCGCCATTTCGACAAAGGCCCGCGACAAGAGCACCGGACGCTTGACCTCCTTGGTCAGGGTTTCCAGTCGCGAGGCGACATTGACCGCCGGGCCGATGACGGTGAAATCCAGCCGCCGGCGCGAGCCGATATTGCCGTACATGACGTCGCCGACATGCACCCCGACGCCGTAGCGCAGCGGTTCGCGTCCGTTGCCCGCATATTGCTGGTTCAATTGCGCCATCAACGCCTGCCCTTCGCGGATCGCCTGCAGCAGATCGAGGCAGGCCGTTTCCTTGGCTAACGGGAAGATCGCCAGCAATCCGTCACCCATGAACTTCAGGATCTCTCCGCCATGCCGCTCGATGGGATCTGACATGGCGTCGAAATAATCGTTGAGCAGATGGATGACATCGTCGCGCGGCCAGAGATCGGAGATCGCCGTAAAGTCGCGCAGGTCGCAGATCATGATTGCCGCACCGACAGTCGCGCCGCTGCCGCGCGTCGTGACGCCCGACAGGATCTGTTCGCTCGCATGCGGTCCGACATAGGTCTGCAGCAGCGTGCGCGCCATGATGTTCTTCAGCCGGATTTCGCTGACGAGCGTCAAGGCCGGCAGCAGATCACGCAGGAAATCGACATGCTCGCTCGTAAAACCGCCCGGCCGGCTGGTCGAAAATGTCGCGACATGCCGTTTGCCGAAAGTATGCTCGAGGGGCCAGGCGATATACTCTGTGAGGCCGTCATCGCGCAGTTCCTGATAGAATGAATCCTCGTCGCCGTCGGCTGTGCCTTCCAGCTGTCTACGCACCTCCTCCGAACCCTGATGGATCGCGTTGACGGGGCTCTTCAGGAACTCCGGCGTATTTTCGACACCATAGGCGAAAGTGTTGATCTTCGCCTCCGCCAGGCCTTCCTTCCAGAGGATGCGGGCGCCGATCCATTGCGGATGGTTCGTCCTGAAATGCAATGTCACCCGCGCCACCGGCACGCCTGCCGCCCGCAGCTTCTCGCACATGTCCACCAGGATATTGTCGATGAACCGCTCGCCGCGCGTATCGTTCACCAGCCAGTCGAGAATCCGTCTTCTGCGGATCGGCCAGACGCCTTCTTCCGCTTCGACGGCAGTCCCGGCCTTGTTCAAAAAAGACGACATCAAAAACTCCCGCTACGCCACATCATCGGCGAGGACCGAATTTAGTTTCCGCTAAATGTGGGCGATGAGGGAGCAAATGATAAGAGGCAGACTGCGATCAAGCCTCAGAAATCCCAGTCCTCGTCCTCGGTCGCCACCGCCTTGCCGATCACATAGGAGGAACCGGAGCCGGAGAAGAAGTCGTGGTTCTCGTCGGCATTCGGCGAAAGTGCCGACAGGATCGCCGGATTGACCTTGCAGGCCTCGGCCGGGAAAAGTGCCTCATAGCCCAGATTCATCAGCGCCTTGTTGGCATTGTAGTGCAGGAATTTCTTGACGTCCTCGGTCAGCCCGACGCCGTCATACAGCGCTTCGGTATATTTCGCCTCGTTGTCGTAGAGTTCGAGCAGCAGTTCGAAGGCGAAATCCTTGATCTCCTGCTTCCGCTCGTCGCCGAGCCGCTCCAACCCGCGCTGGAACTTGTAGCCGATATAATAGCCGTGCACCGCCTCGTCGCGGATAATCAGCCGGATCATGTCGGCCGTGTTGGTGAGCTTGGCGCGGCTCGACCAGTACATCGGCAGGTAGAAGCCCGAATAAAACAGGAAGCTTTCGAGGAAGACGCTCGCGACCTTCTTTTTCAACGGATCGCCGGAGCGGTACTGCTCCATGATCAACGCCGATTTCCGCTGCAGGAATTCGTTCTCCTCCGACCAGCGATAGGCATCGTCGACATCGGGCGTCGAGCACAGTGTCGAGAAGATCGAGGAATAGGAGCGTGCATGCACGGCCTCCATGAAGGAGACGTTGGAAAGCACCGCCTCTTCATGCGACGTCGCTGCATCCTCCATCAGCCGGATGGAACCGACGCCGTTCTGGATCGTGTCGAGCAGCGTCAATCCGGTGAAAACGCGGATGGTCAGCTGCTGCTCGGCCGCCGTCAGCGTCGCCCAGGAGGGAATGTCGTTGGAAAGCGGCACCTTTTCCGGCAGCCAGAAATTGCCGGTGAGCCGGTTCCAGACTTCGAGATCCTTGTCGTCCTCGATGCGGTTCCAGTTGACGGCGCGCACGCGGCTGGCCGGCTTCAATTGCATGTTCATTGTGTTCCCTCTTGAGAAATGTGTCCGGATCTGCCCCTCATCCGCCTGCCGGCACCGTTGCCTGGGTCGAGCCACTGGTCTCGACCCGTCCTTCGGACCCCCGCCAGCGGGGCGAAGGGGATATGCCGCACCCTTTTCCGTCTTTATTGCCGGTTCGTGTGGCAAGTCCCCTCTCCCCGTCAGAACGGGGAGAGGGCTAGGGTGAGGGGCAAATGCTCCGGAGCGAAATATCAAATCACAGCGTACAAGACACGCAGCCCTGCACCTCGGTGCCGGACAGCGCCATCTGGCGAAGGCGGATGTAGTAGATCGTCTTGATGCCCTTCTTCCAGGCATGGATCTGCGCCTTGTTGATGTCGCGCGTCGTTGCCGTGTCGCGGAAGAACAAGGTCAGTGACAGGCCCTGGTCGACATGCTGGGTCGCCGCCGCATAGGTGTCGATGATCTTCTCCGGCCCGATCTCGTAGGCATCCTGATAATAATCGAGATTGTCGTTGGTCATGAACGGCGCCGGATAATAGACGCGGCCGATCTTGCCTTCCTTGCGGATCTCGATCTTCGAGACGATCGGATGGATCGAGGAGGTCGAGTGATTGATATAAGAGATCGAGCCTGTCGGCGGCACTGCTTGCAGGTTCTGGTTATAGAGGCCGGAGGCCATCACCGCCTTCTTCAACGCCACCCAATCTTCCTGCGTCGGAATGTGAATGCCTGACGTCTCGAACAGCGCCTTGACCCTCTCCGTCGCAGGCTCCCAGAGCCGGTCGGTATATTTGTCGAAATAGTCGCCGGAGGCATATTTCGAGTTCTCGAAGCCCTTGAAGCTCGCGCCGCGTTCGACCGCCAAAAGATTCGAGGCGCGGATCGCGTAGTAGGTCACCGTGTAGAAATAGATGTTGGTGAAATCGACGCCTTCCTCGGAGCCATAGAAGATGCGTTCGCGGGCGAGGTAGCCGTGCAGATTCATCTGGCCGAGGCCGATCGCATGGCTCTCGTCATTGCCCTTCTCGATCGAAGGGACTGAGGAGATGTGGCTCATGTCGGAAACAGCACTCAACGCCCGGATCGAGGTCTCGATCGTCTTGCCGAAATCGACCGAATCCATCGCTGCCGCGATGTTCAGCGAGCCGAGATTACAGGAGATGTCCTTGCCGAGATGTTTGTAGGAGAGGTCGTCGTTATATTCGCTCGCCTCACTCACCTGCAGGATTTCCGAGCATAGATTGCTCATCGAAACACGTCCGGCGATCGGGTTTGCCCGGTTCACCGTGTCCTCGAACATGATGTAGGGATAGCCGCTCTCGAACTGGATTTCGGCAAGCACCTGGAAGAATTCGCGTGCCTTGATCTTCTTCTTGGAGATGCGGGCGTCGTCAGCCATCTCGCGGTACTTTTCCGTCACCGAAATCTCGGTGAAGGGCACGCCATAGACGCGCTCCACGTCATAGGGCGAGAACAGGTACATGTCCTCGTTGTTCCTCGCGAGTTCGAAGGTGATATCGGGCACGACGACGCCGAGCGACAGCGTCTTGATGCGGATCTTCTCGTCGGCATTTTCGCGCTTGGTGTCGAGAAAGCGCATGATGTCGGGGTGATGGGCATTGAGATAGACGGCCCCCGCGCCCTGCCGTGCGCCGAGCTGGTTGGCATAGGAAAAACTGTCTTCGAGCAGCTTCATGACAGGGATGATGCCCGAGGACTGGTTCTCGATATGCTTGATCGGCGCGCCTGCCTCGCGGATATTCGTCAGCGACAGCGCCACGCCGCCGCCGCGCTTCGACAATTGCAGCGCCGAATTGATCGACCGGCCGATCGATTCCATATTGTCCTCGACGCGCAGCAGGAAGCAGGAAACCAGTTCGCCGCGCTGCTTCTTACCGGCATTGAGGAAGGTCGGCGTCGCCGGCTGGAAGCGGCCGGAAATGATCTCGTCGACCATGTCGCGGGCAAGGCTCTCGTCGCCGCGCGCCAAGGCCAGGGCCACCATGCAGATGCGGTCCTCATAGCGCTCGAGATAGCGCTTTCCGTCGAAGGTCTTCAGCGTATAGCTGGTGTAATATTTGAAGGCGCCGAGGAAGGTCGGGAAACGGAACTTCTTGGCATAGGCCTGGTCGAACAGATCCCGCACGAAATTGAAGGAATACTGGTCGAGAACCTCCTGCTCGTAATAGCCCTCGGTCACGAGGTAATCGAGCTTTTCCCGGAGATTGTGAAAGAACACCGTGTTCTGGTTCACATGCTGCAGGAAATACTGCTTGGCCGCCATTCGATCCTTGTCGAGCTGGATCCGCCCCTGATCGTCATAGAGGTTCAGCATCGCATTCAGCGCGTGGTAGTCGAGCGTTTCCGCTGCTTTCAAAGGGCGTTCGAGAATTCCCGTGTCCAAAACCGTTCCATTCCGTGTTTGACGTTGGCGACATCCGCTTCTGTGCCCAGCAGTTCGAACCTGTAGAGGTAAGGCACCTGGCACTTCTTTGAGATCACGTCGCCGGCGAGCCCGTATGTTTCGCCGAAATTGCTGTTGCCCGCGGCAATCACGCCGCGGATGTGTCCTCGGTTTTCCGTATCGTTGAGGAAACGGATCACCTGCTTGGGAACGGCGCCCTTGCCGCCGTCGCCGCTATAGGTCGGCACGATCAGCACGAAGGGTTCGCGGATATGGAACGCGTCTGCGCCATTTGGCGGAATGCGCGCCGCGCGCAGTCCGAGCTTGGCGACGAACCGATGGGTGTTCTCGGACCGGCTGGAATAATAGACGATCAGAGCCATCGCCTTTCCTCAGGAAAGTGCGCTGATCATGTCGGGACGGAAGCCGGCCCAATGCTGCTCGCCGGCGATGACGACGGGCGCCTGCATGTAGCCGAGGCTGCGGACCCGATCGAGCGCTTCGGCATTCTGCGAAATATCGACGATGTCATAATCGACGCCCAACCGGTCGAGGGCGCGGTAGGTGGCAGTGCATTGGACGCAGGCAGGCTTGCTGTAGACGGTGATGGTCATGATATTCCTCGTGACGACGCGATTGGGACGCAGGACATCGATCGGAAATCTCGCGATATCCGTCGAAAACACTCTGTATTTTGCAGCGATGCGGCTCGTTCAGCCGCTGGGCGTGATCCGCCCTCTACCTCTAGCGGGTGGCGGCCTGAACTGAGATACTGACATGACTTCACCCCGAAGTGGCTCAATGCGAAGGTTTCGGGGGCGGAGGCTCGGGCCTGCGAAACGCGATGCGGAGATTCCCCGCAGCCATGCAACGCGACCTTCCGGACACCCCGCCCGTGGACGTTTCGTTCGAGGCAGGTCTCCTGGCTCACGGGTCAAAGCACCCTGCCCCAGCCTTCCCGGAGCATCATGCTCCAGTGACCTGAAATCGGACAGTTGCTCGCCGCTTACAGTTGCGGGGGCAGCTCCGGCATTGCCGCGCCATGATGGCGAAACGCACCGTATTCCCGTCTTAGCCGCCGATCCTCACGAATCGACGGAACCTCGAACACTAGATATGGTACGCGAATCGCTGATGACGTCAACAAGTTGTTGTGGCAGCGCAGCAATGGCGGCAGCGAATCGCCGTGACTGTGTATGATGTGGATAACGAAGCGTTAACGGAAAAGCGCTGTGGAGAACCCGTCAGAAAAGAGCCGGCAGAAGCCGGCTCCCCGAAACGACATTCATATTTTTATTCGAAGCAGCCTGAGCGCGTTGATCGTCACCAGCACGGTGGCGCCGGTATCGGCGAGGATCGCTGGCCAGAGCCCGGTAATGCCGGCGATCGTCGTCACCAGAAACACCGCCTTTAGCCCGAGTGCGATGGTGATATTCTGCAGGATGTTGCGCATCGTGAGTTTGGAAAGTTCGATCATCCGCGCCACGTCGCCAACGCGTCCGTGCAGCACGGCGGCATCCGCCGTCTCCAGCGCCACATCGGTGCCGCCGCCCATAGCGATACCGATATCGGCAGCGGCCAGCGCCGGAGCATCGTTGATGCCGTCGCCGATCTTGGCGACGATGAAGCCTTGGCGCTTCAATTCGCCGACGACCCGCTGCTTGTCCTCCGGCATCATCTCGCCGCGCCAGTCGATGCCGAGCATGCCGGCAACGGCTGCTGCCGTCCGCTTGTTGTCGCCGGTCAGCATGATAGCCTTGACGCCTGCTGATTTGAGGGCAGCGAGCCCGGCCTCGGCATCCTGACGCGGCTCGTCGCGCATGGCGATAAGGCCGGCCACAACACCGTTGACGAGCAGCACCGACACGCTGTTGCCCTCGTCGTTCAACGCCGAGATGCGTGCATCCTGTTCAGCACTGAGCGTCCCGCGCTCGCGGGCGGCGGGCGGCGACAAGAGGTCCAGCGTCTCACCACCGACTTTGCCGCTGACGCCCTTGCCCGGCAGCGCTTCCAGCTCGAAGGCCGGCGGCACGGGAACGCCGTCCGCCTTGGCGCGGTTGAGGATCGCCAGCGCCAGCGGATGGCTGGAACCCTGTTCCAGCACCGCCGCGCGCGACAGCACCTGCGCCTCGGTCAGACCAAAGGAAATGATGTCAGTCACCTGAGGCTTGCCTTCCGTCAGCGTGCCTGTTTTGTCGAAGGCGACCATCGTCACCTTGCCGAGCGTCTCCAGCACCGCGCCGCCCTTCATCAGCAGCCCGCGCCGCGCACCGGATGAAAGCGAGGCAGCGATCGCCGCCGGCGTTGAGATGACGAGCGCGCAGGGGCAGCCGATCAAAAGGATCGCAAGGCCCTTATAGACCCATTCGCCCCATGGCCCTGCGAACAGCAGCGGCGGAACGACCGCAACCAGCGCTGCGACCACGACCACGCCGGGCGTGTAATAGCGCGAGAACCGATCGATGAAGCGCTCGGTCGGCGCCTTCGATTCCTGCGCCTCCTCCACCAGCTTGACGACGCGGGCGATGGTATTGTCGGCCGCGGCCGCCGTAACGCGAACCCTAAGCACCACATCGCCATTCACCGTGCCGGCAAAAACGACGGCATCGACGCCCTTACGCACTGGCGTGCTCTCGCCCGTCACCGGCGCCTCGTCGATCGCGCTCTCGCCTGAGAGGATGATGCCGTCCGCCGAGATCCGATCGCCAGGACGAACCATGATGATGGCCCCGACCGAAAGGCTTTCCGCCGGCACCTCCCGTGTCTGCCCATTGTCTTCGAGCAGCGAGGTCTTCGGCACCAGCGCCGTCAGCGACTGGATGCTTTCGCGCGCCTTGCCCGCTGCCACCCCTTCCAGCAGCTCGCCAACGAGGAACAGGAACACAACGGTCGCCGCCTCTTCGCCGGCATTGATGATAACGGCGCCGACGGCGGCGATCGTCATCAGCATCTCGATCGAAAACGGTGTGCCTGAGAAGGCGGCCATGATGGCGCGCCGCGCGATCGGCACCAGCCCGATCAGCATGGCGACGATGAAGGCGTAGGACGCGATCGCCGGCACGAGATGGCCGACGGTGTAGGCGGCAACGAGTGCTCCACCCGAAAGGATGGTCAGCCGGCCCTTCCTGCTCTGCCACCAGGGACCGGCCATCGGCGCATGATCGTGCCCGTGCAACCCCTCGATTTCCTTCTCGCCATGATCGTGGGGATGGTCATGGCTATGACCTTCATGATCATGTACCGCATGATCGTCGTCATGGCCCGCGTGATCGCCGCAGCCATGTCCATGATCGTGACGATGCTGTGAGCCCTGAGTATGCGCAGGCGCAGCGTTTCCGGCAAGCGGCGCGACGGAATAGCCGAGCCCCGTCACCTTCTTCTCGATCACCTTGAGATCGCTGCTGCCATCGTGCCGCACGGTCATCGTGCCCGCCATCACCGAGACGGAAACATCGGCGACACCCGCCACGCGTCTGACCGCCGTATCGATCTTGGTTGCGCAGGCGGCGCAATCCATGCCGCCAACCCGGTATCGTGTCTCGCTCTCAGCCATCATCCGCTTCCTTGTCAAACAGAAGCATCTCTCCTACATCCTCTAGCGACTAGAGGTGCAAGAGGAAAATCATGAAAAAGATCACCATTGGCGAAGCCGCGCGCCAAAGCGGCGTCAAGGTGCCGACGGTGCGCTATTATGAAAGCATTGGCCTGCTCGCCGCCCCGAGCCGCAGCGAGGGCAACCAGCGCTCCTTCGAGCCCGCCGATATCAGCCGTCTCGCTTTCATCCGCCACGCCCGCGAACTCGGTTTCGAGATCGACGCGATCCGCACGCTGCTCACCCTGCAGGACGATCCTCACCAGTCCTGCGCCTCGGCCGACGCCATCGCCAAGGCCCGCCTCATTGAGGTCGAGCAGCGCATCCGCAGCCTGATGGCGCTGAAGGCCGAGCTGGAAACCATGGTGGAAGGCTGCGGCCACGGCCGCGTCGACCAATGCCGCGTCATCGAAGTGCTCGCCGATCACGGCCAGTGCACGCATCCGCACCACTGATCTCTGCCCTTGCAGGCGATCCGCGCCCGCGCCAAAACTGAACGCAGATACAATCGGGCGAAGACATCAATGAACCAGAAGCGGATTGCGATCATCGGCGGCGGCCCGGCGGGTCTCGCGGCTGCCGAACTGCTTTCCCGTTCCGGTCATGCGGTGACGGTCTACGACGCCATGCCGACCTTTGCCCGCAAGTTCCTGCTGGCCGGCAAGTCCGGTCTCAACATTACCCATTCCGAGGATTATGCCCGTTTCACCACGCGCTTCGCCGCGGCTTCCGCCCGCCTGCGCCCCGCTCTTGATGCGTTTACCCCTGATGATATCAGGAATTGGGCAAGCGAGCTCGGGACGGAAACCTTCATCGGCTCGTCCGGCCGGGTTTTTCCGAAGGTGATGAAGGCCTCGCCTTTGCTGCGCGCCTGGCTCAGGCGGCTGGAGGCACAGGGCGCCACGCTGCGCACCCGCCACCGCTGGACCGGTTTTGCCGAAGACGGCTATGTTTTCGAAACGCCCGAAGGGCGCAGCATCGTCCATTGCGACGCGGCCCTGCTCGCGCTCGGCGGCGCAAGCTGGCCGCGCCTCGGCTCCGATGCTGCCTGGGTGCCTTGGCTGGTCGGCAGGGGTGTGGAAATTCACATTTTTCAACCCGCCAATTGCGGCTTCGTCGTCGGATGGAGCGGGAACTTCAGCGAGCGTTTCGCCGGCGAGCCGGTAAAATCGGTCACCGCAACATCCGAGGCCGGCACGTTTCCCGGCGAATTCGTCATCACCGAGAGCGGCATCGAGGGCAGCCTGATCTATGCCCACACCGCCAGCCTCCGCGATCGGCTGCTGATCCACGGCAGCGCTGCCCTGACGCTCGACCTTGCACCCGGCCGCACCATCGACAGGCTGAGCCGCGACCTTGCACGGCAGGACGCCAAATCAAGTTTTTCGAACCGCCTGCGCAAGGGCGCCGGCCTCGACGGCGTCAAGGCGGCGCTGCTGCGCGAACTCGCTCCCGAGCGCGACCGAACCGTTCCGGAGCGTCTCGCCGGCATGATCAAGGCCCTGCCGGTGCCGGTGATCGAAACCCGCCCGATCGCCGAAGCGATCTCCTCGGCCGGCGGCATCCGCTGGAGCAGCATCAACGACAGCTACATGTTGAAGGCACTGCCCGGCACCTTCGTCGCCGGTGAGATGCTCGACTGGGAAGCGCCGACCGGCGGCTATCTCCTCACCGCCTGCCTGGCGACCGGCCGGACGGCAGCCCGTGGTATCGAAGCCTGGTTGCAGCGCTAGGCGCAGGCAGTCATCAGCACCGCGTGAGATCATCCCTCAGTCAGGCCGAGGCCGGACGGAATGTCATGGCGAGCCCATTCATGCAGTAGCGAAGCCCGGTTGGCTTCGGGCCATCATCGAAGACATGGCCGAGATGCCCACCGCAGCGGCTGCAGTGCACGGCGTTGCGCACCATGCCGTAAGTCGTGTCGTTCGTGGTGCCGACGGCTTTTTCGAGCGGCGCCCAGAAGCTCGGCCAGCCGGTGCCGCTGTCGAATTTGGTGGTCGAGGAAAAGAGGTCCTGATCGCAGCCAGCGCAGACGAAATTGCCCTTTCGCTCCTCATGCAGCAAGGCACTGGTGAAGGGCTGTTCCGTCCCCGCCTGGCGCAGGATGACATATTGATCCGGCGTCAGCAGCTTGCGCCATTCCTCGTCGGTGTGGGTCACCGCAAACGTCTCGGCGGCGATCGCCTTGCCGGCTAAGTCCAAGTGAACCGCGAGCGCCCCAAAAGCGGCGCCCGTCAGCAACAATCGTCTGTTCAGCATGGTCGGATCTCCTCGTCTGGCAAACCTTGCTTCTGCAAAGAACTACGAGAAAGAGGGTCTTTTGTTACACCATGGCCACCCAAACACCGAAATGTGATTTCCGTCACTTTCGTCAGGAAGCGCCGCACGCTGACGCCCGCCAGCGCCGGCCGATTGCAAACCAGCCATTTTTCTATCAGAATGTGCTGAAATTCGATGGGAGGAGCCGATGCACGAACACTCAGCGCACGCCGAGCACGTCTACACATCTGCCCAGCGCGATTCTGCGGCGGCGAGTTCCCCTGTCGTCGCCTCATGGCGGCGGTGCATGACCATGCACCAGCTCGCCCCCGAGGACCAGCGGGCTCCACTGCGCCTGACCGACCAGGAATTCCGCCGCGCGCGCGAGCAGTCCGAACAGCTGATTGCCAGCGCCACGGAAGAGCTCGATCGTCTCTTTACCACCGTTGGCAGGGCCGGCTGCTGCCTGCTTCTGACCGACAAGAACGGCATCGCGCTGGAACGCCGGGGCGCTGCCGGAGACGACAAGGAATTCCGCGAACTCGGCCTCTGGACCGGCTCGGTCTGGACCGAGGCCAGCATCGGCACCAACGGCATCGGCACCGCACTTGCCGACGAGCGTGCCGTCGCCATCTTCCGCGATCAGCATTTTTTCAGCTCGAACACCAGCCTCAGCTGCACGACAGCGCCGATCCGCGATCATCATGGGCAGGTGGCAGCAGCCCTCGACATCTCCGCATGCCGCGAAGACGTCAACGAGATGACGCTGGCGATCCTGACGCAGACCGTGCGCGATGCGGCGATGCGCATCGAACTCAACCTTTTCCGCTCGGCCTTTGCCGGCGCCCGTTTCCTGATGGTCCCGGCCGGAGCCAATTCCGCTGCCGCCCTGCTCGCCGTCGACAGGCACGATCTGGTGCTCGGCGCAACGCGCGCCGCCCGCATCGCGTTGCAGCTGGACGACAAGCGCATCGCCGCCGGCATTCCGGCGGCCGATGCCCTGCACGAGGCTGGCGTCTCCCAGCAGGATGAGATCGTCGAGGCGGAGAAGGCGGCACTCTTGCGGGCGTTGTCGCGCGCCGGCGGCAATGTCTCGCAGGCAGCGATCGCACTCGGCATCAGCCGTGCCACGCTGCACAGGAAGATGAAAAAGCTCGATCTCCACTGATCGGTGTAAAGGTCCCGCTCCTGGAGCAATCGTGACCGATGCTGTCGCAGGTCTGCGACACTGTGCACTGCGGTATGGAAGACCCGCCCTAGTCCCTCCGCCAAAACATGCTCATTTTCCTCCCACTGGTTCGCTTGGGAACCTGGATCATCAAGGGAGGATGACATGCTTCATCAGAAAATCGTCGAGTCGCCGTTCAAGCTGAAATACGGCAACTATATCGGCGGCGAATGGCGCGAGCCGGTCGAGGGAAAATACTTCGAAAACCTCACGCCCGTCACCGGCGGCAAGCTCTGCGACATTCCCCGCTCCAATGAAAAGGACATTAACCTCGCACTCGACGCCGCTCATGCGGCAAAGGAAAAATGGGGTCGCACCTCGGTTGCCGAGCGCTCCAATATCCTCATGAAGATCGCCCAGCGCATGGAAGACAAGCTTGAATTGCTCGCCCAGGCTGAGACCTGGGACAATGGCAAGCCGATCCGTGAAACCATGGCGGCCGACATTCCGCTGGCGATCGACCATTTCCGTTATTTCGCCTCCTGCATTCGCGCCCAGGAAGGTTCGATCGGCGAGATTGACCACGACACTGTCGCCTATCACTTCCATGAGCCGCTCGGCGTCGTCGGCCAGATCATTCCGTGGAACTTCCCGATCCTGATGGCCACCTGGAAGCTGGCGCCCGCACTTGCCGCCGGCAATTGCGTCGTACTGAAACCCGCCGAGCAGACCCCGGCCTCGATCCTGGTCTGGGCTGAACTCGTCGGCGATCTCCTGCCGGCAGGGGTCCTCAACATCGTCAACGGTTTCGGCCTCGAAGCCGGCAAGCCGCTGGCGACCAGCCCGCGCGTCGCTAAGATCGCCTTCACCGGCGAGACGACGACAGGCCGGCTTATCATGCAATATGCCAGCCAGAACCTCATTCCGGTGACGCTGGAGCTCGGCGGCAAATCGCCGAACATCTTCTTCGCCGACGTGATGGCGGAAGACGACGACTTCCTCGACAAGGCGTTCGAAGGCTTTGCGATGTTTGCCTTGAACCAGGGCGAAGTCTGCACCTGCCCGAGCCGCGCCCTCGTCCAGGAATCGATCTACGACCGTTTCATGGAAAAGGCCGTCAAACGCGTTGAGGCGATCAAGCAGGGCAACCCGCTCGATAGCGCAACGATGATCGGCGCCCAGGCCTCGACCGAGCAGCTGGAAAAGATCCTCGCCTATCTCGACATCGGCAAGCAGGAAGGCGCGGAAGTGCTGACCGGCGGCTCGCGCAACGATCTCGGCGGCGAGCTGGCGAACGGCTACTATGTCAAGCCGACGATCTTCAAGGGTCACAACAAGATGCGCGTGTTCCAGGAGGAAATCTTCGGGCCGGTGGTTTCGGTGACGACCTTCAAGAACGAGAAGGAAGCGCTCGAAATCGCTAACGACACGCTCTACGGCCTCGGCGCCGGCGTCTGGAGCCGCGATGCCAATCGCTGCTACCGTTTCGGCCGCGAGATCCAGGCCGGCCGCGTCTGGACCAACTGCTACCACGCCTACCCGGCCCATGCCGCCTTCGGCGGCTACAAGCAGTCGGGCATCGGCCGTGAAACCCATAAGATGATGCTCGACCACTACCAGCAGACCAAGAACATGCTGGTGAGCTACAGCCCGAAGGCACTCGGCTTCTTCTGAGATGCTTCGGCATGGTGGGAGGGTCTCAACCCCCTCCCCAACCCCTCCCCACAAGGGGGAGGGGCTTAACCCGTTGAACTGCCTCGTTCTAAAAAGACATATCTTCTTGCCGAAACTTCGGCGTGGTGAGCTGTCGGAGCGGCATTATAAGTCCCTCCCCCTTGTGGGGAGGGGTTGGGGAGGGGAATTCTCCTCCCGAAACTTTGGAGGAAGAGTGATGGAAACCACCGTCAACGGCGAACCGCGTGTTCTCGCAACCGACGCAGCTCTCGATCTGATCGCAGAAATCAAGCGCGATCATCCCGATATCCTCTTCCACCAGTCCGGCGGCTGCTGCGACGGCTCCTCGCCGATGTGTTATCCGGCCAACGAATTCATGATCGGCGACAGTGACGTCAAGCTCGGCGAGATCGGCGGCGTACCTGTTTATATCAGCGCCGGCCAGTTCGAGGCGTGGAAGCATACGCAGCTGATCATCGACGTCGTGCCCGGCCGCGGCGGCATGTTCTCGCTCGACAATGGCCGCGAGAAGCGCTTCCTCACCCGCTCCCGCCTCTTCGGCGGCGGCGAGGCCTGCGCAGTGCCTGATGTGAAGGTCAGGGCGGTCTGAGGCTGTCGTTCGACCGGTGGGAATTTCGCCTGTAGTATTCCCATAGTACCTGCTCTCCACAGCTCTTTGCTAAGCTCCGCCAGTTGGTTTCAAAGGGAGGAAACGATGCCAGCCTCAAAGATCCTGATGATAACAGGTGATTTCACCGAAGATTACGAAACGATGGTGCCGTTCCAGACACTGCTCGCCTGCGGCTATACGGTCCATGCCGTCTGCCCCGGCAAGAACGCTGGCGAGACCGTCGCCACCGCCATCCACGATTTCGAAGGCGACCAGACCTATTCCGAAAAGCGCGGCCATAATTTTGCGCTGAACGCCACTTTCGAGAGTGTGCGGGCCGAAGATTACGATGCCCTCGTCATCCCCGGCGGCCGCGCGCCAGAATATCTTCGCCTCAATGCCGATGTCCTCAAATTCGTCCGGCACTTCTTCGACGCAGGAAAACCCGTCGCCGCCATCTGCCATGGCGCGCAACTGCTCGCCGCCGCTGGCGTGCTGAAGGGCCGCACCTGCTCGGCCTATCCCGCCTGCCGGCCGGAGGTCGAACTTGCCGGCGGCATTTATGCCGACATCGCTATCAGCGATGCAGTCTCGGACGGCAATCTGGTCACGGCGCCCGCTTGGCCGGCGCATCCGTCGTGGCTGCGCCAGTTCATGGCCGTGCTCGATGCCGCAGCACTGCTCGAAACCAACGCCGCCTGAGGAGGGCGGCACCGGGGAGGACGATATGTGTGAACTGTTTATCAAGGCGGATGCTCGGCTCTGGGAAAGCGCCACCCGATCGCTGCGCATCGACGGCATGGTCACCAGCGTCAGGCTGGAGAACTTCTTCTGGGCGAAGCTGGAGGAAATCGCCCGCCGCGACGGCATGAATGTCGTCCAGCTGATCACCCGGCTGCATCATGAATCGATCGATGCCGGCCACGATCTCGGCAACTTCACGTCTTTCCTGCGGGTCTGCTGTGCCCGCTATCTCGACCTGCAGCTCACCGGCGACATCCCGGCCGATGTCACCCGTCCCATCGCCGGCCTCGACGCGCCTGTCATCCTCGACCGCGAACGGGCGAAATATCATTGAAAGCTGGTCCGACAGGCGATCAAAGACGAACGGCCTGCGGATAGCTTCGCGGGCCGTTTTGCAAACATCTGGGCGGCGGGCTTGCGCTGCCGCACAGCCTGGATCAACAATGCGCGGCACCGTCCAGCGCGGGCACCGTCAGGAGATCGATTGCCATGAAAGACCAGAAAGCCGTGATCGTCACCGGAGCCGGCGGCAACCTCGGCAGCGCCGTTGTCCGCGAGCTTGCCGGCGCCGGCGCGAAACTCGTCTGCATGAACCGTTCGAGCCATGAGCTGGAAGCCTTGGCCGGCGATCTTCCTGCCTCCACGGAGTTTCTGTCGATCGCCGGAACGGATCTCACCGATTATGCTTCCTGCGCCGCCGCCGTCGCTCGGGCCGTCAAGCGCTTTGGCGGCGTGAGCGCATTGGTCAACACCGTCGGTGGCTTCCAGATGGGGCTGGTCGGGCCGGAGGCACCCGCGCAGTGGGAGACGATGATGACCGCAAACGCCCGCACTGCCCTGACAATCAGTGCCGCGGTTCTCCCGACCATGAAGGCCGCCGGCTACGGCCGCATCGTTCATGTCGCCGCCGCGCCCGGCCTGAAGGCTGGCGCCAAGCAGGCCGCTTACGCCGCCTCTAAAGCCGCCGTCATCCGGCTGACCGAGGCGATCGCTGCCGAATGCCGCGACGATCGCATCACCGCCAACTGCATCCTGCCCGGGACGATCGACACGCCCGAGAACCACGCGGCCATGCCCGATGCGAAGACGGACGGCTGGGTATCGCCGCAATCGATCGCCCGCCTCATTGCCTTCCTGATTTCGCCGGCCGCAGCCGTTGTCACCGGTGCTGCAATCCCGGCGACCGGCCGCGAATAACGCAAGGCGCGGCGCGATCGACCGTCGGCGACTGCTCTTTTGTCTAGATCCGTGGGTGATGAACGACAGAACCCTGCAAGTTTTAATCAGTGATCTACGATCTGGCTTGAGCTTCGGTTCGCCTTGAGGCAGCCTCGTCTGCGCCTGCTCATGGGACGGGCAGGGGAACAGCGGGCGGAGACAATGGTGTTGATGATCGCATTGCAGCGGCATTTGCCAGAAGGCGGATGGTTTCGATGACGGAGGGTCCGGCATTGCGCGCCGTCGGCGCAACCAGCCTGGTGCGCGAGGAATGGTTCCTCGGCGTCAGCGTCGTGACCAGCCTGACGTTTCTTGCCTTCCAGGAGCAGCTCTTCGGCCGGCTTGCCGATCCGCTTTGGTTCACTGTCGTTTTCATCTGGCTATTTGCCGTCGTCCTAGGCTCCGCTCTGTCGGTCGTGCGGCATGCGGATCATCTGGCGGAGCGGCTGAAGGAGCCTTACGGTACGCTCATACTGACGCTCGCCATCACCTCGATCGAGGTGATGGCGATATCGGCCGTCATGATCCATGGCGAGAACAATCCCACGCTTGCGCGCGACACGCTGTTTGCGGTCGTCATGATCATCCTGAACGGCATGGTCGGCCTGTCATTACTGCTGGGTGCGTGGCGGCGACCGGAACAACAGCATAACCTGCAGGGCGCCAACGCCTATCTCGGCGTCATCGTGCCGCTGGCGACCCTGAGCCTGGTGATGCCGACATTTCTTGCAGGCCCGGACGGACAACATCCATCGGCACCGCGGCAACTGATCCTGGGCATTATCTCGGTCGGCCTTTACGCCACCTTTCTGTTTCTTCAGGCCGGCCGCCATCATGATTATTTCGCCGACGACAGCAATCGCCACGAGCATCATAGTGAACATGCTCCTCCCCGCGGGCCGGTCTGGCCTCATGCCATTCTGCTTTTCGCCTATATGGGTCCCGTCGTCTTTCTGGTCGAACAGCTTGCGCGGCCGATCGATTACATTATCGAAACCCTGCATGCCCCAACCGCATTTGGCGGTGTCGTCATGGCCATCCTTGTCGCGACACCCGAGGCAATCAGCGCCGTGCGCGCGTCCGTCGCCAACAATCTTCAGCGCGCCGTCAACATCTTTCTTGGTTCGGTATTGTCGACGATCGGGCTAACCGTGCCGGCAATGCTTGTCATCAGCCGTCTTTACGGGCACCCGGTGACGCTCGGCCTGGAACATGGAGACCTGGTCATGCTCCTACTCACTCTGGCCGTCAGCATCATCACCTTTGCCAGCGGCCGCACGCACCTCATGCAAGGTGCTGTCCATCTGGTGCTTTTCCTGGCTTACGTGCTGCTCATTTTCCAGCAATGAAACCCGCCCGATTGCGGCCGCGCAAGATCAGGAAAGTAAAGAGTTCCGTGCTTGGTCCGTCTTCCGCTATGATGACGGGAGCTATTGCGCAGCTTGCAAGGTGGCTGCAGGACTTACGTGGCAATACGGAGACCGGACTTGGGCTCACTGTTGGTTGGCGGGCTTGTATTTGTTTTTCTGTCGATGGCAACATCGATAGGATTGCTGGTGCGCTGCCGCTTGCCTGATCACCATCTCAATGCAGAATCCAAGGACGTCATCAGGCTGGCGACCGCCGTGGTGGGAACGCTGTCGGCTCTGGCTCTCGGCCTTCTGATCGCATCCGCCAAGTCGTCCTATGACACCGCCGAAGTGGAAATGAGAACGGCGGCGGCACGGGTACTCCTGCTTGACCGCGTCATGGCGCAATACGGGCCGGAAACCAACAAGGCGCGTCAATTGCTGCGTGAACTCATCGAGAAACGGCTGAGCCGTGGCTGGACTGCCGAAACCACCGACGAGACATCCGGCAATGCGCCGGGGGAATATCAGGATATCGAGGCGGTTCAGGCCGACCTTCGATCCCTGGCGCCGAGGGATGCCGTGCAGCACTCTCTCCAGGCGCGTGCGCTGGAAGTGAGCGGCATGTTGGCCGAAACCCACTGGCTGTTGGTCGAATCCGGCAAAGAGGGTTTGCCCTGGGCCTTTCTGACCGTTCTCGTCTGTTGGCTCTCGCTGCTCTTTGCGACCTTCGGGCTGCAGGCGCCGGCCAATCCGACAGTGCTGTCAATTCTGCTCGTCTGCGCCCTGTCCGTCGCCGGCGCCATCTTCCTGGTTTCGGATATGGCCAACCCATATGTCGGGCTGATCCGTGTTTCGGATGCACCATTACAGTTTGCCATCGAACGGCTGGGGAAACCCTAGAGCCTTTCCGGGTTAGATTGAAGCATTCTGCCGGAGCAGGTTTTCGTCAGGGCAAAGGCGATTGGCGAAGGGCATACCCTTGGTACGTCCGAGCCGATCGCCTTTGATCCTGGCGCAAAGATGCCCGGCCCTTCGGGTTGGCTGAAACGGGCCGGCTGATCGACCGGCCGGCTTGGCCGTAGAGCTGGGCTACGACGCGCGCCGGCCGGTCGACCATCCGACTCCGTTTGAGCCAACAGAATGCTTCAATCTAACCCGGAAAGGCTCTAGCCGCGTCATCTTGTCCATCGATGGACGAGCTCACAGTTTAATTGTGCACCAGCAGCTATTGCAATTTTTAGCAATGCCGCGACATAATATCGCATGCCGGAACTTTTCGGAGAGGGGTCGTCTCCACCGAGGCACGCATGAAGACTACAGCGCCGCGCGTCTTTTCAGACGCGCAAAGGACGCAGTAGATCATTGAAATTGCTGCATAATTCAAAAAACCGATTTGATTCTATGAATTATGCAGTAGGCTCGTAAACATCGGGGCGGCGGCAATGCGTGTGAGATTGTATCAGGGTCTGCACCTGTCCGTGATGCTTGCCGGCATGGCAATTCTCGCTGGCTGTGAGGAAAGCGGCAACACCTACGTTGCCCCTCCTCCACCTCCGGTTCGTATCGCCCAGCCGGTCCAGCAACCGGTAACGCTCTATTTCGAACTCACCGGCAACACGGCGCCGCTCAACTCCGTCGATATCGAGGCGCGCGTCCAAGGCTACGTCCAATCGATCGATTACCAGGACGGCATGACGGTGATGAAGGGCACCAAGCTCTTCGGAATTGAGCGCAACACTTATCAGGCACAACTGGATCAGGCCAAGGCATCGCTCGCCTCGCAACAAGCGTCCCAGGTCGGCGCGAAGCAGGAATACGACCGGCAGCTCAATCTGTCGAAGCAACAGGTCACCACCCAGACCGCGGTTGACAGCGCCAAAGCGACGCTCGACGAGGCGAATGCATCCATCCTCAATGCCCAGGCCAATCTCGATCTTGCGACGATCAACCTCGGATATACGGAGGTGCTTGCCCCGTTCGACGGCACCGTCACCGATCACCTCGTCGATATCGGCGCGCTTGTCGGCGTATCCGGTCCCACCAAACTCGCCAGCATCGTTCAGACCGATCCGCTTTATGCCTATTTCAACGTCAGCGAAACCCAGGTGCTGATGATCAAGGAAACCCTGGCAAGGCAGGGGCGCACCTTCAAGCAGACGGATCTTCCGAGCATTCCGGCAGAACTCGGCCTGCAGACCGAGGAAGGCTACCCGCATAAGGGACATCTCGACTACGTCTCGCCGCAGCTCGATGCCTCTACAGGCACGCTTCAGGTGCGCGCCCTCTTCGATAACAAGGACCACGCCATGCTGCCTGGTCTCTTCGTGCGCGTCCGGGTGCCGGTCGGCCACAACGACAAGGCTCTGCTGGTGCGCGACGACGCCATCGGAACGAACCAGCTGGGCAGCTACCTGCTCGTTCTAGGCAAGGATGACGTCATCGAGCAGAAGCAGGTCAAGACCGGCCAGCGCGAAGGTGCGCTCCGTGTCATCGACTCCGGCCTCGATCCGGCCGACTGGGTCGTGACGCAAGGTATCCAGCAGGCCATCCCCGGCGGCAAGATCGCGCCCGAGAAAATAGAAATGAACCCGCCGGCAGCTTCCGCCGGCGATGCCAAGGCCAAGACCACCACGCAATGAATCCGCCGCCATGCTTCATCTGAACGTCTAAGGACAACAGCATGATCTCGCGTTTCTTCATCGAGCGACCGATACTCGCCAATGTTCTGGCGTTGGTTTTCGTGCTCATCGGCGCGGTGGCGCTGTTCCAGCTGCCTGTGGCGCAATATCCGAATGTCGTTCCGCCAACGGTGCAGGTGACGACGCGCTTCCCGGGCGCCAGCGCACAGACCCTCGTCGATACCGTCGCGCTGCCGATCGAACAACAGGTCAACGGCGTGCAGGACATGCTCTATATGCAGTCGACGAGCGCAAGCGACGGCACCTATTCCCTGACCGTGACCTTTGCCATCGGAACGGATCCGGACCAGGCCCAGGTTCTGGTGCAAAACCGCGTCGCCATAGCAATGTCATCGCTTCCCGAAGCGGTGCAGCTTCAGGGCGTGACGACGCAAAAGAAGTCGACGGCGATCCTCGGCTTCGTCAGCCTGACCTCGCCCGACAGCCGCTATGACAGCCTGTTCTTGTCGAACTACGCCGTCATCAATCTTCAGAATGAACTCGCCCGCCTGCCGGGTGTCGGCAATGTCACCGTGTTCGGGGCCGGCCAATATGCCATGCGCATCTGGATGGATCCGAACCTGCTGCAGGCGCGCGGCCTGACGCCGCAGGATGTGGTCAGCGTCGTGCAGCAGCAAAGCCAGGAGGTGGCCGCCGGCCAGATCGGCATTCCGCCGGTACCGAAGGGACAGGTCTTCCAATACACGCTGAACGTCAATGGCCGATTGAACGAGGCGGCCGACTACGAAAACATCGTCGTCAAGGTCGAGAGCGGACAGGGCGGCCGTGTTACCCGGATCCGCGATATCGGCCGCGTCGAACTCGGCGCCCAGACTTACCGTCAGTCCTTCATGCAGAACGGCCGGCCGGCTGCCGGCATCGGCATTTTTCAGCTGCCGGAGGCAAATGCCATCGCGGTGGCGCAGGTGGTGAACACGAAAATGCAGGAGCTCTCGAAGAGCTTCCCGCCGGGCCTCGAATATCACGTGCCGTTCGACACGACAAAATTCGTCGAGGCCTCCATCGACGAGGTTTACGTCACCTTGATCGAGGCCGGCATTCTCGTTCTCATCGTCATTCTCGTGTTCCTGCAGGATTGGCGGGCGATGCTCGTGCCGGCGACCACCGTTCCGGTCACCATCATCGGCGCCTTCGCGGCCATGGCAGCATTGGGTTTCACCGTCAACCTGTCGACGCTGTTTGCCATCGTTCTCGCCATCGGTATCGTCGTTGATGATGCCATCGTCATTGTCGAAGGGGTCGCCCGACACATCGAGGCCGGCATGTCCGGCCGAAAGGCGGCCGAAAAGGCGATGGAGGAGCTGCTTGGCCCGGTCATCGGCATTACGCTGGTGCTGATGGCCGTTTTCATTCCGGCCGCCTTCCTGCCCGGCCTGACCGGACAGCTCTACCGGCAGTTCGCCCTCGTCATCGCCGCCACGGCACTGATCAGCGCCATCAATGCCGTCACGCTGAAACCGACGCAATGTGCCCTTTGGCTGCGGCCACCAGTCCCGCCAGAGAAACGCAACATCTTCTATCGCGGCTTCAACAAGGTCTACGACAGGGGTGAACGCAGCTATGCCGGGCTGATCGGATCGATGACCCGCCACAGCGGTATCATGGTCATAGCAGCACTTGCGCTGATCGGTGTCGCCGTCTGGGGGCTCGCCCGTCTGCCGACTGCGTTTCTGCCCATCGAGGATCAAGGCTATGTGCTGATCAGTGCGCAGCTGCCCGACGGCGCATCGAAGGAGCGCACCGACGCGGTGATGGAAGAGGTCGGCAAGATCGCCGAAGCCACGCCTGGCGTCGATCAGGTGCTGACCATCAGCGGCATCTCCGTTCTCGACAACAATGCCAGTCTGCAGAATGCCGGCGTCGCCTATGTCGTGCTGAAGGATTGGGACGAGCGCGGCAAGGAAAAGGGGCAGGATCTGCTGTCGATCTACCAGCATTTGAACGGCACGCTGCAAAGCGTGCTCGCCGCCAAGACGCTGGTGGTCGTGCCACCTCCGATCCAGGGCGTCGGCAATGCCAGTGGCTTTACCATGCAGGTCGAGATCAGGAACGGCATTTCCGACTACCCGCTGCTGCAATCGCTTGCCGACACGATCGTCAAGAACGGCGGTGCTCAGTCATCCCTGCAAAGGCTGAGCACGCCTTTTCGCTCGAACGTGCCGCAACTCGCAGTCTCTGTCGACCGGATCAAGGCGGAGACGCTAGGGGTTACCGTGGGCCAGGTTTTCTCGGCTCTCTCCAGTTACGTCGGATCGAGCTATGTCACCCAGTTCAACAAATTTGGCCGGACCTTCCAGGTCTATGCGCAAGCCGCTTCCGATTTCCGGGTCAGCGCCGAAGACATCCGCAATCTGAAGGTCAAGGCCGGTGACGGCACGATGGTGCCGCTCGGCACGGTCGTCGATGTCACCGCGACACAAGGCCCATCTCTGATCAGCCTCTACAATCTCTACCCGTCTGCAACGATCGTTGGCGGGCCTGCCGCAGGCTTCAGTTCCGGCCAGTCGCTCGACGTCATGGAGCAGATTGCCGATCAGACACTGCCACCGGGCACAGGCTTCGAATGGACGGCGCTGTCCTATCAGGAGAAGGCCGTGGGCGGGCAGATCTATTTCATCTTCGCGCTCGCCATGCTCCTCGTCTATTTCGTGCTCGCAGGCCAGTATGAAAGCTGGATCTTGCCGCTGGCAGTCCTTCTCGCCGTGCCGCTCGCCCTCCTTGGCACAGTGGCAGCGCTTATGGCAGCCGGCGTTGCCAACAACCTTTATACGCAGATCGGCCTTATCCTGCTGATCGCGCTTGCATCGAAGAATGCCATCCTCATCGTCGAATATGCTAGGGAAAGGCGGGCGGAAGGCATGGAAATACTGGATGCGGCCGTCGAGGCCGCCCGCTTGCGTTTCCGGCCAATTTTGATGACGTCCTTCGCCTTTATCCTCGGCGTCCTGCCGCTCGTGCTGGCGACTGGCGCCGGCGCATCCGCCCGCAAATCTATCGGCATATCGGTCTTCAGCGGCATGATCGCCTCGACCTGCCTCGCCGTGCTCTTTGTCCCGTCCTTCTACGTCCTGTTGCAGCGCCTCGAGGAATATTGGAAAGGGCGCACAAAGACCGCAGGCCTGGCGGAAACGGAGATATCGAAGGTTCAGTAGGGCAGTCACGACGGCCCGTCGCGCGATCACCTACGGTTTGGTGCGCAGGCAGGTTGCCGTTCGGGGTGGCTCTTCACAGCGGGGATTCGAACAGCCACTAAAGTCCCGAGGTCAGCACCCTGTGACAGGCAGGCGACACGCGTTGCAGATTGTCCCGCAGGCAAGCGATACCCCGCCCTCCGCCCAGAGGCACCATCCGGCACAGGGCTCGAAAATCCGATCCGCAGGTTTCACGCAGGACCATCAATTCCTCGCGCGGCGAGAAGGCCGGCATCATGGCCCGGGGAGCAGGTGTGGTCGCAACCGTCGCCGCGGCACCGCCGCCGGCTGGGGTTGATCCTGCTGATCCTCCCCCGGTAGATCCGCCCAAGGCCGCAACGGCTTGCTGACATGGCGCCGAAAGAGCGGCATTGTGCTGCTGCAAGCAGCTGAGTGCCTCGGTGCCGCCCGGTGTGACGCCGGAGCATTGCGCCATGAAATCCCGTTGGCAGGCCGATTTGACGGCGTTGCGCTGCGCCTGGGTCGGCTGATGCGCCGGTGTGCCCGTCGCCGGCGCTGGCGCTGGCGCCGTCACCCCGGTAGTTGCGGGCGGCGCCGGGACCGGCTCCGCGGATGTCGACTTGGGTTTGCTCACCGCCGACACCGCCTTCCGGCAGCCCGCTGACAGTGTGGCATTATGCTGTTGCAGACAAGTGAGCGCCTCGATACCTCCCGGCGTCACCCCTGAACATTGTGCTATGAAATCGGATCGACATTCCGCCCTGATCGCATTGCGCTGCTCTTCAGTCGGCGCCTGCGCGGACGCGACACCAGCAAAGAGCACCACTGCGCAGAGCGCTGGCAATCCCGAGATACCAAACAGAAGACGACGCCGTCCATGCGGAGCCGTCAGTAGAGAAGATGCCCACTTTCGCATTATTCCTCCCCCCTATAAATCTCTAATCTACTTCATGAAATCGAACGCCCTGCTGAAAAGGATAATAAACGCCCGCCAATTGGAGGGACGTTGCTTGCGGCTACGAAAATATTAAAACGCCGGCTCCACGTATATTAGAATATTGCTATTTTAGCAACTATCGTGCGCCTGAAAACTGATCAAGGAAAACGTATCACTCATCAGCCTCGTGATCGGAAACCATGCATCTCAAAGCAAGTTAACAGGTTCTGCGAATACATGCTGCCGTCATGCCGCAGCCTCGTACCCTCTTGAAGCCGGGCTCTCGTGGCCTTCAAGCCGAAAGCGTGCAATCATGTCGGTGAGTGCAAGCGCCTCGGACGATAGCTGTCGGGTGGCAGCATTCGTCTCTTCCACCATCGCTGCATTTTGCTGCGTCATACGATCAATATCGTTCACCGATGCGTTGATCGAATGGAGTGTCGTCGCTTGGTCGCGGCTTGACGAGGCGATGAGCTCGATATGACCGACGATGTGGACGATCTCGCTGGAAATCTCCATCAGCGCATCGCCGGTGCGGCCGACGAATTCGGAGCCGGACGCAACCTCGCGGACGGAATTGTTGATGAGCTCGCCGATTTCCTTGGCTGCGCGCGCCGATCGCTGCGCCAGCTCCCGCACCTCCTGTGCGACGACAGCGAAGCCCTTGCCGGCCTCACCCGCTCTTGCCGCTTCGACGCCCGCATTTAGAGCCAAGAGATTGGTCTGGAAAGCGATGGAGTCGATAGCGCTGACGATCTGCACGATCTTGCCCGACGCGTCCTCAATCCGTCCCATGGCCGAAACCGCGTTTTGGACCACTGAAGCCGAGGCGTCGGCGCCCTGTTTGGCGCGTTGGACAAGCGCAAGCGCTGCTGCTGCCCGTCCTGAAGAGGTGTTGACGGCGGAAGAAATCTCCTCCACTGCCGCTGCGGTTTCCTCAAGTGCGGCCGCCTGCTTTTCCGTTCGGCTGGCTAGGTCATCAACGGCTTCCGCCATCTGGCGGCCATTGTCGCTGATGAGGGAAGAGGTCTCGCGAATATCACAGAGCGTCTCCCTGAGACCTGCGACCGACATGTTGAAATCGGTGCGGATCCGGTCGAGTTCGGGGGCAAAGAGCTTATCGATGGAAAAATTCAACTCCCCGCGCGACAGCCGCGTGAGCCCTTCTGCAAGCGCCTCGATTGCGGCATCAACCTGGACCTTGGCGCTACGGCGCTCGAATTCGTTGCGGGCGCGCTCGGATTCCGCATCGCTACGCGCGATCTCTGCCTGTTGTTCCATCTCGACATTCGATAGCGCATTTTGTTTGAAGACGGAAAGTGCACGGGCCATTTCCCCGATTTCGTCGCCCCGTGCCTCGCCGGTGATTGCGGTATCGAGCCTTCCCTCTGCGATCTTGCGCATCGCTGCGGTAATCTGGGTGATCGGTCCCTTCAGGGTGACGACCAGCGCGGCACCCGCGGTCATAGCAATCAGGATGCCGATGACAATGGCGCCGCCAGATATTCTATTGGCCTGTTGACGATCCTGCCCAGCATTTTGCCTCTGCGTCTCGGCGAATTGAGCAAGCAGGTTCCAGGTGTTGTCGATCTGCCCCGCAGCGCTGTCGAACTCACCTAGCTTGCGCGCCGCACCTTCTGAGAGCGCTGCCGCGTTTGCCGCGAGCAGGTCGAGGACGGGTTGAGCCTTCTTCGGAATTTCGACAAAGAGGGGATCGTCGTTCACCACGCCGGCGAGACGGCCGAGCTCGGTCTGATACATGTAGATCGACTGCTGGACTTTCTTCACTCGCGCGTCGTCTGGATTTCCGGCGAGCTCGGCGAAGCCGACGCGGATCTCGTTATTGCTGTTAACGATGGCGCGCAGTTCGTTGCCGACATTCGTGGCCTGAGAGATATCCTTGTCCGACGCAGCAAGCGCAAGCACGGAGGTCCGCATCAGATCGTCGCCAATCGTCTTGAGACTGTCGCCAGTTGCAGCAAGATTGGCGACGGCGGTATCCGTTGCTGGGACATCCAAAGTGTCAGGCGACACCTTCGAAGCGTTGGCGATGGCATCCACAGCAGCGGCATACTGTGCGGCGAGGGCTTCGGTCGCTACAGCAGGCGAAAGCTGCTCCTTTGCCTTCTGCAAATCAGGCCCATATTTGGCTAGCAGGCCAACTTTGTCAGCCGGCGTCGTCGCGTTCGTATAGTCATTGCGAAGTTTTGTCGCGACACTGGCGGCGGCGCTGATGGAGACGGAATTGCTCAGGCCGCTCTTGTTGGTATTTTCCATCTTTTTCGCACTGGCCATCAGCATGAACGAGCGCTTGCCAACCTGCCCTTGCAGGTCAAGAAGTGCCGCGGAAGCAGCGTCCACATCACTGAGAATTTTCTGCTGTCCCGTTTCGATTTGCCAGATCGCTTCGATCTTTTGCGGGATGATTTGCGACTGATCAAGCGCCTGGTCAAGAAGCCCCACATCGGTCGTCGGCCTTAGCCTCTCGATCGTCTGCTTCAGGTTTTCCAGTTGCTTACGGGCGTCCGCAAGTGCTGTGTCTCGGGCTTCCTGCGACGGCTTCATCAGAAAGCCGGTCATGCTGGAAGAAACATGTTTGAACCCGTTCAGGGATTGCAAAACATGGTTGGAGATCTCCATCCGTCCCTCGAGAAGGCTGGACGCGTAGTATCCCGTCAGCCCCACTGCGCATAGGCTAAAGACGAATGGCGCCAATAGTACGAGCACCTTCGTCTGAATGAGAACCCGCGACATCAAACCACTTACCACGACCGCATCCCCACCACCGATTGGAGCTAAGCTGTCATTCTTTGTTTAAGAACCGATAAATGGGTTGATCCGAAGGCTATGCACGCTTCACCTATCGGGGCGAAGGCATGGTTCATCCTACCGGTAAGCAAAAACGCAAAAAGCCCGCACGAGGCGGGCTTTTGCGTATTATTGGGAATTTGGTTTCGGTTTGAGGCTTTGCCCCGTTGGGTCTTAAACAGTTCAGTGGACTGTTTTATCGGGCGGGCCCGATCGACCGCTCACCCTTCAGGTTATGGTGAGCTCTGCGAACGAGGAGCTACCATCGCCAGGGAAAGCGAAGCTTTTCCGCCAGCGATAAGAAGGTAGATGCTGATCTTTAAAAGGAAGGATTTGGTTTCGGGGGCAGGCTTTGTAGTTTTCTGTCCCGCTGCGTCGGCTTTGCCTTCTTGCGGGCCCCTGATTAGGCATTAAACCCTCGACCCGTTACCAAACAAAAAGCCGCCCTGAAGGCGGCTATTTGTTTGGTTGCGGGGGCAGGATTTGAACCTGCGGCCTTCAGGTTATGGTCCGCAGGACGAGGAGCTACCGTCGCCAGCGAAGATGAAGTCTTCGCGCCAGCGATATTGCTCTCTTCTGGCAACACAAAAAGCCCCTGCATGGCAGGGGCTTGGGAGTATCTAAGGGAAGGATTGGTTGCGGGGGCAGGATTTGAACCTGCGGCCTTCAGGTTATGAGCCTGACGAGCTACCGGGCTGCTCCACCCCGCGCCAGAGCAAATCATTGAGATTTGCTGATGTATTGTAACACAAAAGGCCGCTTGTGAGCGGCCCTTTTTGTTCGGCATGGGCCGCAGAGTTTGTTCTGAGAAGATTGTTTTACATCAGTTGCGTTTTGCAGACCTGGCAGCGACCTACTCTCCCGCGTCTTAAGACGAAGTACCATGGGCGCAGGGGCGTTTCACGGCCGTGTTCGGAAAGGGAACGGGTGCAGCCACCCCGCCATAACCACCAGGTCGGCAAAGCGCAACTATATGTTTTGAGAAGCTGGTGAAGTGCTATGACTTCGTTTTTGAACACGTTTTAGAGCTCCAACCGGACGAACACTTCGTGTTCGCCGGGACCGGGCAAAGGCTGGCGCCTTCGCCTTGTCAGGACGACCGCTTTGCGGTCGCCTTGAGATGAGCATAGTCAATGAGAACGATCAAGCCAATCGAGCTATTAGTACCGGTAAGCTTCATGCGTTGCCGCACTTCCACACCCGGCCTATCAACGTGGTCGTCTTCCACGGCTCTGATAGGGAATACTCGTTTTCAGGTGGGTTTCCCGCTTAGATGCCTTCAGCGGTTATCCCGTCCATATGTAGCTACCCTGCTATGCCCTTGGCAGGACAACAGGTCCACCAGAGATATGTCCATCCCGGTCCTCTCGTACTAGGGACAGATCCTGTCAATATTCCTACACCCACGGCAGATAGGGACCGAACTGTCTCACGACGTTCTGAACCCAGCTCACGTACCGCTTTAATTGGCGAACAGCCAAACCCTTGGGACCTGCTCCAGCCCCAGGATGCGATGAGCCGACATCGAGGTGCCAAACAACCCCGTCGATATGGACTCTTGGGGGTCATCAGCCTGTTATCCCCGGCGTACCTTTTATCCGTTGAGCGATGGCCCTTCCACGCGGGACCACCGGATCACTATGACCGACTTTCGTCTCTGCTCGACTTGTCAGTCTCGCAGTCAGGCGGGCTTATGCCATTGCACTCGACGACCGATTTCCGACCGGTCTGAGCCCACCATCGCGCGCCTCCGTTACTCTTTCGGAGGCGACCGCCCCAGTCAAACTACCCACCATACACTGTCCCGGACCCGGATGACGGGCCGCGGTTAGACATCCATGACGATAAGGGTGGTATTTCAAGGATGGCTCCACGGAAACTGGCGTCCCCGCTTCAAAGCCTACCACCTATCCTACACATGCCGACACGAATGCCAGTGTAAAGCTATAGTAAAGGTGCACGGGGTCTTTCCGTCTGACCGCAGGAACCCCGCATCTTCACGGGGAATTCAATTTCACTGAGTCTATGTTGGAGACAGCGGGGAAGTCGTTACGCCATTCGTGCAGGTCGGAACTTACCCGACAAGGAATTTCGCTACCTTAGGACCGTTATAGTTACGGCCGCCGTTTACTGGGGCTTCGATTCAAAGCTTGCACCTCTCCTCTTAACCTTCCAGCACCGGGCAGGCGTCAGACCCTATACGTCGTCTTGCGACTTCGCAGAGCCCTGTGTTTTTGATAAACAGTCGCTACCCCCTGGTCTGTGCCACCCCATAATAGTTGCCTACCATGGGGTCACGCTTCTTCCGAAGTTACGCGTGCAATTTGCCGAGTTCCTTCAACATAGTTCTCTCAAGCGCCTTGGTATACTCTACCTGACCACCTGTGTCGGTTTCGGGTACGGTCTATACGGTGGAGCTATTTCCTGGAACCGCTCCGCTGCCCATCCAATCCAATAAGAATGAACAACTTGTGCAATCCGTCACTACCACCAGGCCCACGAATATTAACGTGGTTCCCATCGACTACGCATTTCTGCCTCGCCTTAGGGGCCGGCTAACCCTGCTCAGATTAACTTTAAGCAGGAACCCTTGGTCTTTCGGCGAGAGGGTCTCTCACCCTCTTTATCGTTACTCATGTCAACATTCGCACTTCCGATACCTCCAGGAGCCCTCACGGGTCTCCCTTCATCAGCTTACGGAACGCTCCGCTACCACGTGTATTGCTACACATCCTCAGCTTCGGTGCATGGCTTCAGCCCCGTTACATTTTCGGCGCAAAGACCCTTATTTAGACCAGTGAGCTGTTACGCTTTCTTTAAATGATGGCTGCTTCTAAGCCAA
>CP001622.1:4182500-4427500 GCA_000023185.1 Rhizobium leguminosarum bv. trifolii WSM1325
CCGCCGCGAGACGCGATGCCGACGGACTGTTGCGCGCTGCAGCCACCCCGCGCCTGATGCAGGCCTATGCGATCGGGAGATAGTCATGACCTGGTCTATCGTCGCCCGTGATCCCTCGACCGGTCATCTCGGCATCGCCGTCGCGAGCCGCTTCTTTGCCGTCGGCGCCCTGGTGCCGCATATTCGCGGCGGCATCGGCGCCGTTGCTACCCAGGCCTTCGTCAGCCCGCTTTACGGCGTCGACGGCCTGTCGCTGCTGGCTGCAGGCAAGGCGCCGGAGGAGATCATCACCCAGCTCACTGGGCGTGACGCCGGCCGCAATCAGCGGCAGTTGCACCTCATCGATGCGAAGGGGCGCAACGCCGCCTTCACCGGTCCCGCATGCATCGACTGGGCGGGGCATCTGATCGACGAAAACGTCTCGGTCGCCGGCAACATGCTCGCGGGTCCCGACGTCGTCGCCGAAACACTTGCCACCTACAACAAGGCAATGGACAAGCCGCTGGCCGAACGCCTGCTGCTGGCGATGCAGGTAGGCGAGGATGCCGGCGGCGACAAGCGCGGCAGGCAGTCCGCCGCCCTCATCATCCATCGCGACCAGGATTATCCGTGGCTCAGCCTCCGCGCCGACGATCATCCCGATCCGCTCGCCGAACTTGTTCGCCTGCACGCGGTGGCGGGTGAACGTTACCTGCATGTCGCCGAGACGATGGCGACGCGGCAAAATCCGAACGGCATGACGGACAGGCGCGAGATCGATGAAAAGATCGCGGCGCTGGAAGCGGCCCGCATTGCTGAAGGCAGGCCTTCGGCCTCCTTCGCCACGCCTTTGAAGACGTGAACCAGATAGAACAAGGCAACGACATGCTTGATGTTTCTTCAGCCCCCGCCTCCCCGGTTCTCTCGGTCAGGAACCTGACGACCTCCTTCCTCGTCGATGGCGACTGGAAGCCGGTGGTGCGCGACGTCTCCTTCGACGTCATGCCAGGCGAGACGGTGGCTATCGTCGGCGAAAGCGGCTCGGGCAAGAGCGTCACCTCCCTTTCGATCATGCGGCTTCTCGCCAAGGGATCGAGCCGCATCGATGGCGCCATCACCTTGAACGGCAAGGATGTTCTCGCTCTTTCGGAAAAGGAGATGCGCCGGGTGCGCGGCAACGACGCCGCCATGATCTTCCAGGAGCCGATGACGTCCCTCAATCCGATCTTCACCATCGGCCGCCAGATCTCCGAAGCGCTCACCTGCCACGGCGATATCGGCAAGGCCGAGGCGCGGGCCGAAACCGTGCGCTTGCTGGAGAAGGTCCGCATTCCCAACGCCGCCTCGCGCTTCGACGAATATCCGCACCAGTTCTCAGGCGGCATGCGCCAGCGCGTGATGATCGCCATGGCGCTCGCCAGCCGGCCGAAATTGCTGATCGCCGACGAGCCGACGACGGCGCTCGACGTGACGATCCAGGGCCAGATCCTCGACCTGATCAAGATGCTGCAGGAAGAAGAGGGCATGTCCGTGCTCTTCATCACCCACGACATGGGGGTCGTCGCCGAAATCGCCGACCGCACCATCGTCATGTATCGCGGCGAGGCGGTGGAAACCGGCACGACCGACGACATCTTCCATCGCGGCAGGCATCCCTATACCCGCGCTCTGCTCTCGGCCGTGCCGCGCCTCGGCTCGATGGCCGACCGGAAATGGCCGCTGCGTTTCCCGGTCGTCGATACCACGACCGGCGAACGCCGCGAACCGATCGAGGTGGCCGATACCGTCGACCGCCGCCGGACGCCGATCCTCGAAGTCAAGAATCTCGTTACCCGTTTCGACATCCGTGGCGGCCTGCTCGGCCGCAAGACCGGCGCGATCCATGCGGTCGAGGACGTCTCCTTCGATCTCCTCCAGGGCGAGACGCTGTCGCTCGTCGGCGAATCCGGCTGCGGCAAGTCGACCACCGGTCGCTCGATTACCCGCCTCGTCCAGCCGAACGGCGGCAGTGTCAGCCTCGACGGTTATGATGTGCTGAGCCTTGACGCGGCCAGTCTCAGACGGATGCGCCGCAGCATCCAGATGATCTTTCAGGATCCCTTCGCCAGCCTCAACCCGCGCATGACCGTCGGCGCCGCCGTCGCCGAACCCATCACCGAACACGGCCTCGGCACCGGCGCCCAGGCCCGCGACAAGGCGGCCGATCTTCTCGAACGCGTCGGGCTGAAACCCGATATGATGAAACGCTATCCGCATGAATTTTCCGGCGGTCAGCGCCAGCGCATCTGCATCGCCCGCGCGCTCGCACTCGATCCGAAGGTGATCGTCGCCGACGAAAGCGTTTCAGCCCTCGATGTCTCGATCAAGGCACAGGTCTGCAATCTGCTGATGGACCTGCAGCAAAGCCTCAACCTCGCCTTCCTGTTCATTTCTCACGATATGGCGGTGGTCGAGCGCGTCAGCCACCGCGTCGCGGTGATGTATCTCGGCGAGATCGTCGAGATCGGTCCACGTGCGGAATTGTTCAGCAACCCGCAGCATGCCTACACGAAGAAGCTGATGGCAGCTGTGCCGGTTCCCGACCCCTCACGGCGCGGCATCAAGCGCAACCTCGGAACCGACGAGCTCAAGAGCCCTGTCCGCCCGGTCGGCTACGTCGCGCCGCCACGCCGATACCGGGAAGTGACGGCAGGCCATCTGGTGAGGGTCGATGAAGCCGCCTGAACGCGAAAAAACCACTCTCCAAAGCATCAGGATAACAAGTATTGCGGGAAAATAACCCGCGCCGGTGGCGCGCGGACCGTCTTTTTTGCTGCACCGCTTATATGACTTCTGCTAGATATTATTTTGCCGATAATTATTAACGACCGATTCCACCCTTTTGTGTTCTCTTATCCTTGCGAATCAAAAAGGTTTGATTTGCCCGGGGACGGCCCCCATGTTGAAGCATGGGGCGATGCAACAGTTGGGTAGGAGCCTATGCTGCAACGGATTGAAGACATTGATGCAGCACTCGTCGACAGGCTGCAGCATTCGGCGTTCAAGTACTTCCTGAAATATACCAATCCCGAAAATGGCCTGGTGGCGGATACGTCGATCGGCGGGGTTCCGTGCAGCATCGCAGCCGTCGGCTTTGCGCTTTCCTCTTATCCTGTTGGTGTCGAGCGTTTATGGATCAGCCGCGAGGAGGCAGCCGAACGCACGGTCAACACGCTGCGGTTCTTTGCCGAGGCGCGCCAGGGCGAGGAACGCCACGCGACCGGCCACCGCGGTTTCTTCTACCATTTCCTGCACATGGATACCGGCCATCGCGCCTGGAACAGCGAGCTTTCGACCATCGACACGGCGCTGCTCGTCGCCGGCATCCTGACGGCTGCGCAATATTTCAATCGGGAAGACGACGAGACGGAAACCGAAATCCGGGAACTCGCGACCTTCATCTACGAGCGCGTCGACTGGCGCTGGGCGCTGAACAAGGGCGACACCATTGCCATGGGTTGGAAGCCCTCTTCCGGCTTCTTGCGCTGGCGCTACCATGGCTTCGACGAGGCGATCATCCTCTATACGCTGGCGCTCGCTTCGCCGACGCACCCGATACCGCAATCGAGCTACGACGCCTTTACGTCAAGCTATTCCTGGATGCTGCATGGCGAGCAGTCCTATCTCTATGCCGGGCCGCTGTTCATCCACCTCTTCTCGCATGCCTGGATCGATTTCCGCACCATTCAGGACAAGCCGATGGCGGAGCGAAACTGGGACTATTTCCGCAACACGCAGGTGATGATCAACGTCCAGCGTGACTATGCCGAACGCAATCCCGGCCAGTTCGTCGGCTACAACAGGAATATCTGGGGTTTCTCTGCCTGTGACGGCCCGCCGCCGACACGGCGCATGCGTGGCGGCCGCCAGCCGAAGGTTCTGGGTTACGCCGCCCGCGGAGCGCCGCTCGGCCCGGATGACGGCACGATCGCACCCTGGGCAGCCCTTGCCTGCCTGCCCTACGACAAGCAGGCGGCTCTCGACGGCACCAAGGCGCTTCTGACCACCTATCCGAACCTGCTCTTGGAAGGCGGTTTTCCCGGCGGCTTCAATCCGACGGTCAAGACCAAGCGGCCGGAAGGCTGGGTCGACGACCGCACCGTCGGCATCGACCAGGGCCTTGTCGTCATGACCATCGAGAACGACCGTTCGGATTTCATCTGGAAACTGATGCGGCAATCGCCGGTCATCCGCCTCGGGCTCGAGCGCGCCGGCTTTACCGGTGGCTGGCTCGAAGGCATCGAGCCCGAAGAAGTGGTACGCAAGGTCGGCTAGGTCCAGAGCATGCCGCGCAAAAGTGTACAGCGGTTTTGCGACAACGACATGCGTAAAAACAAAGGCCTAAAGTGCGAGGAGCGAATCTGAAAGATCGTGACGCGCTTTAGAGCTGTCGCATGGTATCAGTTCTCGAAGACATGCGCCTTGCCGGCGATATCGAGGCGAACGAGGTCTCCCCGCGCCGGAAGAGCGACGCTCGAGGTCTTGATAAGGATCGGCGGCAACGCCACACCTTCGAGCGAGACGGCGACGGTGCAGACTGCGCCGCCGAATTCCACTTCGACGACACGCCCGCCATAGTTGCGATCGCCTTCATCGGCAACGACGCGAATCTGCTCGGGACGCAGCATGATCTCCGCCTTGCCCTGACGGCTGCCTTCGACGGCGACATGGCCAAGGGCGCAGTCTGCCAAGCCGTTGCGGATGATGGCGGGAAGCAGCACGGCATCGCCGAGAAACAGTGCCGTCTCGCGATCGCGCGGATGCAGGTACAAGGATTGCGGCGACCCGGCCTGGATCAGCCGTCCCTCCCTCAGAACCGCGACCTGATCGGCAAAGGTCAGAGCCTCTTCCTGATCATGGGTGACGAGAATGGTGGTGATGCCGGCCGCCTGCAGCACGCGCGCAACCGCCTTGCGCATATTTTCACGCAGGCCGGTATCGAGTGCCGAGAAAGGTTCGTCGAGCAGCATCAGCCGCGGCTTACGGCCGAGCGCGCGGGCGAGCGCCACGCGCTGCTGCTGCCCGCCGGAAAGCTGATGCGGACGCCGCGCCAGCATGCCGCGGTCGAGTTCGACCATATCGAGCAACTCGACGATGCGCTTCTCGCGATCGGCTGCCCTTCGTTCGAAGCCGAAGCCGATATTTTCTGCAACGCTTAAGTGCGGAAACAGCGCGCCGTCCTGCGAGACGATGCCGATGCCGCGTTTATGCGCCGGTACTGTCGCCGGACCGTCCGCGAGCAGGTCGCCGTCCAGCGTCACCCTGCCGACATCGGGTTGCTCGAAGCCGGCAATGATGCGCAACAGCGTCGTCTTGCCTGAACCGGACGGGCCGACGACGGCCGTGCGGCTTCCGGCCGAGACTTCGAGCGAAATATCCTTCAGCGCCTGGACGGGGCCATAGCGCTTGCTGATGTTTTCGATCGTGAGCAGCGTCATTGGCCGGCGGTCCGTTTCGATTGGGTATAGAGCATCAGGGTGAGCGGCAGTGACAGCACGACCATCATGAAGGCGTAGGGGGCGGCCGAGACATAATCGATCTCGCTGGTCAGCGACCAGAATTTCGTCGCCAGCGTGTCGACGCCGTTGGGCGACAGCATCAGTGTCGCCGTGAGTTCATTGGTGATGCCGAGTGCGGCCAGCGCGACGCTGGCAGCCGCTCCGGGTGCGGCAAGCCGCATGGTGATCTGCCGCACCGCCTGGCCCGGGGTGCGGCCGAGACCCATCGCGGCGCGCTCCAGTTCCACCGGCGCTTGGGCGATGCTGGCACGCAGCCCGACCATGGCGCGCGGCAGGAAAAGCATCACATAGGCGACGAGCAGCGTTGCGAAGGTCTGATAGAGCGGCAGCACGAGACGCACGGTGATGGTCACCAGCGCCAGCGCCACGACGACGCCCGGCAGCGAGCCGACATAATAGTGGCAGGCTTCGAGCACGCGCTGGAGGCGGCCGGGCGCCCGCACGGAAAGCCAGGCCATCGGTGCTGCCGCAATCGTCGCCAGCACGCCGCCGACGACGGCAAGCACGATCGTCTGCAGGAAGGCGCTGCCGACCTCGATGCGCCAGATATCGGTGCCGCCGAGATAGAGCCAGCGGCCAAGCGTCACCAACGGGACGCCGAGCGTCAGAACCGCCAGGAGGACAGGCAGCAAAACGGCGGGCACCACCAACCAGCCCAGGCGGCGGCGGTCCGTCGGGCGTGGCGAACCCGCGCCGACGCGGGCATAACGTTCGTTGCCGCGCACCAACACCTCGAATCCGAGCAGAAAAAGACAGCAGGCGACGAGCACGCCGCCGAGCATGTTGGAGGCCGGGCTGTTGTAGGAGGACTGGAACTGGTCGACGATCGCCGTCGCGAACGTGTCGAACCGGATCATCACGAACAGGCCGTACTCCGAAAGCAGATGCAGCGCGATCAGCAGAGAACCGCCGCAGATGGCGAGCCTGAGCTGCGGCAGCACGGCGCGGAAGAAGACGCGCCAGGGATTGAGGCCCAGCGAGGCCGCGGCATCCTCGATAGCCGGATCGAGACGGCGCAGCGCTGCGGCGACCGGCAGGTAGAGGAACGGATAATAGGCGATGACCGAGACGAAGACACCGCTCTGCAGGCCGCGCATGCCGGGAACGAGGCTGACCCAGGCATAGCTGTGCACGAAGGCAGGCACGGCGAGCGGAGCGATCGCCAGCCAGGCCCAGAGCCGGCCGAAAGGAATGTCCGTCCGCTCGGTCAGCCAGGCGAGCGTCACCGCAAGCGCGATCGACACCGGGATGGTGATCGATTCCAGAAGAATCGTATTGACGAGAAGTTCGCCGACGCGTGGCCGGAAGACCAGGGCCTTCACCGTTTCCCAGCCGACATCGTAGGTTACCCAGCCGATGAAGCCGAGCGGCACGAGACTGAAGATCGCGACGACGGTTGCGAGGAGGATCACCGAAGCGTGCGGCATGCGTCCGCGCGGCAAAGCCATTCGCGTGGCCCTCGGCGCGACCGGCGCCTGGTTGCCGGATGCGAGCAATCTGTTGTCCTGCAGCAAGGCCGATGCCTTTACACGCTGAAAAAGGAAGGCAACCGCCTTTGAAAGGCGGTTGCCGGATATCGTCATGCCCTAAGGTTTTCTTGAGCCAAATGCAATAGTTTTGGCCGGAAGACGCCTGCGGCAGAAAGGTCTAAGCATGTCGCGCAAAAGTGTGCCGCGGTTTTGCGACGACGACATGCGGAAAACGAAAGATCTAAAGTGTGGCGCGCCACGCTTTAGATCAGGCCGGCAGCCGTCATCAGCTCCACGACTTTCTTGCTGTCGAGGGTCGAAGCTTCGACCTTCGGGGCATTGAGATCGGCAAGCGGAGTGAGCTTGTCGTTGGAGGGCGCATCCTTGCCGATGGCATATTCATAGGAATCGCCGGCCTTGAGGACTGCCTGGCCGGCCTTGCTTGTCAGGAACTTCAGGAAAGCCTGGGCTTCCTTCATGTGCTGCGTGGACTTCAGGATGCCGCCACCCGAAACGCTGACGAAAGCGCCCGGATCCTGGTTCTTGAAGTAGTGCAGACCAACATTCTTGCTGTTCTCGCCTGTTTTGGCCTGATCGCCGAACCAATAATAGTGATAGATAACAGCGCCTTCGACTTCGCCTGAATTGACGGCCTTCATCGCGACGCTGTTGCCCTTGTAGGGCGTGGCATTGTCTTTCAGGCCCTTCAGCCATGCCTTGGTGGCATCTTCGCCCTTGAGCTGCAGCAGGGCAGCGACGATGGCCTGGAAGTCTGCACCGGCAGGTGCTGCACCCCAGCGGCCCTTCCAGGCGGGATCTGCCAGATCGAGCATCGACTTCGGCAGCTTGTCTTCGGTGAGCTTGGTCTTGTCATAGGCAAAAACGGTGGTACGGGCGGCAATGCCGGTCCACATGCCGTCAGCCGGGCGATACTGATCCGGAACCTGATCCAGCGTTTCCTTTTCGATGGGGGCGAAGAGGCCCGCGCCATCGACCAGCGTCATTGCCGGCGAATTTTCGGTCAGGAAGACATCCGCCGGGGAGGCGTCGCCTTCCTGGATGATCTGGTTGGCGAACTGCATGTCGCTGCCCTGGCGCATGGTGACCTTGATGCCGGTCTCCTTGGAGAAGGCGTCGATCCATTCGCGGCCGAGGCTTTCGTGCTGGGCATTGTAAACGACGAGACCTTCGTCCTGCGCTTGGGCGCTGCCTGCGAGCGCGGTGGCGGAGAGAAGCGAAGCGGCAAGCGCGAGCGAAAAACGGTTAAGAGCAATTTTCATGATGGCCTCCGTGACGATGTCACCCGAGCTCTCCAAGGGCGATGAGAGGCGTATATTTTTCCTGACTGCCGATTTCAAGTTTGGCTTGGTCGGAAAAGCCATCACAATATCTTGACTAAATATTTCATATTACAGGGGAATAAATCTCGATTTGTCAAAAAAGGCGGCGCTTCCCGAGCGCCGCCTCTCTTTTGCAGCCTTTTGCCGCCAGCTTATTCGACGTCGAACTTGACGCCCTGCGCCAGCGGCAGCGTCCTGCCGTAATTGATCGTGTTGGTGGAGCGGCGCATATAGGCCTTCCAGGCATCCGAGCCGGATTCACGGCCGCCGCCGGTCTCCTTCTCGCCGCCAAAGGCGCCGCCGATCTCGGCGCCCGATGGCCCGAGGTTGACGTTGGCGATGCCGCAATCCGAACCGCGGGCGGAGACGAAGGTTTCGGCCTCGCGCATGTCGTTGGTGAAGATCGACGACGACAGCCCCTGCGGCACGGCATTGTGCAGCGCCAGCACCTCGTCGAAATCGCTGTATTTCATCACATAGAGGATCGGCGCGAAGGTCTCGTGCTCCACCGGTCCGGTCTGATCAGGCATTTCCACGAGCGCCGGGCGAACGTAGAAAGCCTCGGTCGAACCGCTTTCGACGCGGTCGCCTCCGGTCACCGTGCCGCCGGCCGACTTCGCCTCGCCAAGCGCTGCCTGCATGTTTTTAAAAGCCTGGCCGTCGATCAACGGTCCTACAAGCGTGCCGGTTTCGAGCGGATTGCCGATGGTGACGGAGCCGTAGGCCTTCTGCAGTCTAGGCACCAGCTGATCGTAGACGCTCTCGTGGACGAAGAGACGGCGCAGCGTCGTGCAGCGCTGGCCGGCCGTACCCATGGCGGAGAAGGCAACGCCGCGCAGCGTCAGGTCGAGATCGGCCGACGGGCAGACGATCGCCGCATTGTTGCCGCCGAGTTCGAGAATGGCGCGGGCAAAACGCTGCGACAGGCGCGGACCGACAGCGCGGCCCATGGCCGTCGAGCCGGTGGCGGAAACCAGCGGGATCTTCGGATGATCGACCAGCACTTCGCCGACCTCGCGGCCGCCGATGATCAGCGTCGACAGATTGGCCGGTGCGCTACCGCCCTCGGCGACGAAACGCTTCAGCGCCTTTTCGAACAGCGCCTGCACGGCAAGCGCCGTCAACGGCGTCTTTTCCGAGGGCTTCCAGACGGTGGAATTGCCGCAGACCATCGCAAGTGCGGCATTCCACGACCAGACGGCAACAGGGAAGTTGAAGGCGGAGATGATGCCGATCACGCCGAGCGGATGCCAGCTTTCCATCATCCGGTGCTCGGATCGCTCAGTGGCGATCGTCAGGCCGTAAAGCTGACGGGAAAGGCCGACCGCGAAATCGCAGATGTCGATCATCTCCTGCACTTCGCCCAGACCTTCCGAAGTGATCTTGCCAACCTCGATCGAAACGAGACGGCCGAGCGCCGCCTTGGAGGCGCGCAGTTCCTCGCCCAGCAGGCGGACCAGTTCGCCGCGCTTCGGCGCCGGCACGGCACGCCATTCGAGGAAGGCCTGATGCGCCGCTTCGATCGCCGCCTTCGTCTCGGAAACGGAATGTTCCCTGAGTTTGCCGATTTCCTTGCCGGTGACCGGCGAGGTGACGGAAAGCGTGCCGCCGTGATAGCGGCCGGCATCGACGCCGAGTTCGGCAAGCAGCTTGGCGGTTTCGGTGGCGAGATCGAGGACGGCGATGGTCATTGTCGTGTTTCCAATCTTATTATTCTCAGAAGCGTGCATCGCTTCTCAGAAGCGGGCATCGGCGAAATGGGCGACCTGAGCGCCGGCTTCGTACCATATTTCCTTGAGTGCACGGAAGCTTGGCTCGGTGGGCGAAGTCAGCGGCAACGGCAGATCGGCTTCCGGAAGCCGGCCGAGGATATGCTCCGCCAGCGTACGGCCGAAGACCGTACCGGGGGCAATGCCGCGGCCATTGTAGCCCGAAAAGCCGACGACACCAGGTGCGAACTTGTGGAAGCGCGGCAGCGCATTGTCGGTCATGCCGATCTGGCCATACCATTCACACTCGAATTCGACGTCGCCGATTACAGGGAAGAGCCGCTTCAATGCGCGTTTGGCCCAGCCCTTGTGTACGGCCAGTCCGGTATTGCGCAGCGCCCCGACACTGCCGAAAACGAGACGGCCGGCCTGGTCCATGCGGAAGGAGGAGAGGATTTCCTTGGTATCCCATGCGCCTTCTCGCCCAGGCAGGATCGACTGGCGCAGATTGTGGCCCAGCGGCACGGTGGCGAAATTGAAATAGGGCAGATGCACCTGTTCGCTGCGCACCTGTTCCCACGGGCCGGTACTGTAGGCATCCGTTGCAACGATGATCCACTCCGCGCTGACCTCGCCGCTTGCCGTCTTCACGGTCCAGCGGCTGCCATTGCGCTCCGTCGCGATGACCGGGCTGGATGTGTGAATGGCGACGCCGGCCTTGACGGCGGCATGGGCAAGGCCGCGCGCATAGGCAAGCGGCTGCAGCGTGCCGGCGCGTTTGTCGAGCAGCGAACCCGAATAGGCATCGCTGCCGATGCGTTTTGCCGTCTCCGCCGCGTCGAGCAGCGTCACGGCTGCGCCGCGGGCAGACCATTGCGCCGCGCGATCCTCGATCTCCTTCAGACCGCCCGCGCCGACCGCGCAATGCAGCGTGCCGTTCCGTTCGAGTTCGCAGGCAATCTGATGTTTGTCGATCAGCTCCATGACCAGCTTCGGCGCATTGCCGAGCAGATCGAGCAGACGTTCGCCATGCACCGGGCCGAGCACGCCGGGCAGATCGTTCGGCATCACCCACATGCCGGCATTGATCAGCCCGACATTGCGCCCGGCACCGCCGAAGCCGATCTCCTTCGCCTCCAGCAACACCACCTTCGACCCGGCTTCGGCAAGATGCAGGGCGGAAGAGAGGCCGGTGTAACCGCCGCCGACGATGACGACGTCGGCCGATACCGCGCCGTCGAGAGGCGAGGTCGTCGGCGCTTCGGGCGCTGTCTTTTCCCAGAGGCCGTGGGAGCGCGGATCATTCAGCATGGCTCAGTCCGATCAGAGCGAAATCGCGGATACTCTAATGCAAAAAAGAAAGTGTTGAACCTGCCATTTCACGCAACGGTCTTCAACGGCAGGCCCGCAAGGCCGAGCGCGGCCAGCGCCGAATCCAGCGATGCGGCCTGGCGTTCGGCGTAAAGCGCCAGCTCGTCCTGAACGGCAGCACCGAGTGCTGCCTCGAAGGCGTCACGGTTCGAGCGGGTCGCATAGTTCTGCTGCTGGTCGGTACCGAGGTTCGACTGGAAGATGCCGGCCGCGCTGACGGGCAGGAAGTCTTCGTAGACGATCGGGGTGAAGGCGAGATAACCCTTGGCGATCAGCGCCTCCGGATCGCCGGGCAGCGTGCTGCCGGCCGCGGCGACAATGCCCGCAGGCGTCGCGGAATAGCGGAAGAAGGCCAGACCCGCCCTGCGCAGCTCGTCCCAACTATCCGGCAGTGCCTTGAAACGCGCAGCGAGTTCGTGATCGTAGGCGCCGGCCTTGGCGCCGCCGGCGCCCACCTGCACCTCGCCGCGAACCGAGGCGAGCAGTTGGTCGTAGAGCACCCGGCCCTTCGCCGTCAACGCCACGCCGCGCTGTTCGATCTCCCCGAAGCGGGCGGTATGTGTCCCTTGAATCGCACCGTCATCATCGGAAAAGGCGATCGTTTCTTCCAGCGCCTTGAAGCTCGTCTGTCGCAGCAGGATATCGCAATGACGGCGCGGCGGCCCTTCGATGACAGCCTTCGGCGTGATGCCGCGTTCCGGCATGCGGGCCTGGACGGCGTCGATATCGAGCGTGCGCGGCGTCAGATGGTTGATGTGCGGTCCCTTGAAGCTGACGACGTCGGCGATCAGCCGATGGGCGTCGTGCAGGCGCTTGTAGGTGTCGGCGCTGACTGTCGCTTCGCCATGCCAGCGGAAGGTTTCCAACGCCTCGGCGACGAATTCCGTCGCTTCCGCCTCGGTCAGGCCGCGGTTCTGCTCGTGGCGCTCGATCAGCGCGACGGCGCGCGGCGTGTAGATCCGCCGTTTCGCCAGAATGGCTTCGGCTTCGCCGCGCAGCCCTTCGTCCTCGATCAGTTCCAGTCGCAGCAGCGAGGTGAAGACGCGGAATGGATTGACGTTGAGTGCTGCCTCGTCGATCGGCCGGAAGCTGGTGGAATGAACCGGCACGCCGGCGACCGAAAGATCGTAGTAGCCGACCGGCTGCATGCCCATGACCGCAAACAGCCGGCGGATGGTGAAAAGCTCGTCGGCCGTACCGAGCCTTATAGCGCCGTGACGCTCGACATCGATGCGCTCCAGCTCGCCGGCGCGGGCCAGGCGATCGCGCAGGTCAGGATCGTTTTCGAGGCAGCCGGCATTCACATCCGCCACCAGTTCGATCAGCGTGCCGTATTGCGGCACCTCCGCCCGGTACATCTGCGACATCGACTCGGTAAACAGTGATCGGATGCGGTCTGGGGAAACGAAGGCTTGCGGCATTGGGAAACTCCGGCTCATTCCGTTTTTGCAGGATGAACCTCTTTACACGCGCCAGAAAGCGGCAAATATCGCTATTTCGGAAATAGCCCATTCTGAAACGGAATGACCATGCTGACGTCTAGACGTTTTCTGCCATCGATCTCGCATCTCGCCGCCTTCGAGGCGGTTGCCCGCACCGGCAGCGTGACGGCAGCGGCGCGCGAACTCGATCTGACGCAGAGCGCCGTCAGCCGCCAGGTCAGCGCGCTGGAGGAGCAGCTTGGCGTCGAGCTCTTCCTGCGCGAACGCCAGACCATGCTGCTGACGCTTGCCGGTGACGGATATGCCCGCGAGATTCGCGAAGCGCTGCGGCGGATATCGAGCGCCTCGCTGAACCTGCGCGCCAATCCGCATGGCGGCACGCTCAATCTCGCCATCCTGCCGACCTTCGGCACGCGCTGGCTGGCGCCGCGCCTGGGACGCTTTCTCGTCGCCAATCCCGGCGTGACCATCAATCTGGTGACCCGGCTTTCGCCTTTCGACTTTCGCCTCGATTCGATCGACGCCGCCATCCATTTCGGCCACCCGCACTGGCCGGGCGCCGAACTCGCGCTTCTGATGTCGGAGCGCACGGTGCCGGCCTGCAGTCCGGATTTTCTGAAGCGATATGCGATCAAAGCGCCAGAGGATCTGCTCGCTGCTCCGCTTTTGCACCTGACGACGCGCCCTGACGCCTGGGAGCAATGGTTCGCCGGCAACGGCGTTTCCTTCGAAAATGTGCACGGCATGCTCTTCGATCAGTTCGCCACCGCCGCGCAGGCGGCGATCGCCGGCCTCGGCGTCGCCCTGCTGCCGACATTCCTGATGCAGGAGGAGATCAGGCGCGGCGATCTCGTCGCCGCTGTCGACCGTGAAATGGAGAGCCGCGAGCGCTATTATCTCGCCTTTCCGCCCGAGCGTGCCGATTATGCGCCACTTGCCGCCTTTCGCGACTGGATCATCGCCGAAGCGGCCGCCAATCTGACTGCGTGACGAACGGCTTGCATCGGCATGGCGCTTTCGACCATTATGCGATCCAAACAACTTTGCAGGAAATCTCCATGAAGCCGATCTTCGTCCAGCTCCAATGCGCACCCGGCAAGACCTATGATGTCGCCGACGCCATCTACCAGACCGAACTGGTCTCGGAGCTCTATTCGACCAGCGGCGACTACGATCTGCTGCTGAAGGTCTATATCGAGGAAGGCCAGGATATCGGCAAATTCATCAACGACAACATCGCCAATATTCCCGGCATCATCCGCTCGCTGACGACGCTAACCTTCAAGGCGTTCTAGAGCAATTCCAGCAAAAGTGCGCAGCGGTTTTGCGTCCGGAATTGCGTGAAACAAAAGAGATAGAGCGTTTCCGTGATTCGAGAAAAACGGAAACGCTCTGAATCCCCGTCAGACACGGTTAACCTTTTTCGCGAAGAATCGCCTTGGCAGGACGTCGCCTAAACCGCGCCTTAACGCCGGGCATGTCTGGTCGTTGCTATCACGGGCCCGCGTCAGCGCAGGCCGGCACGTGCAGCGATAGGTGGAAAATGTCGATCGTCGAGGCAGATTGGGCGCGCGCGAAGCCGCAGTTGGAAACAGCCCCGCTGATCGTCCATGTCGTGCGCCAGTTCCTGCCCAACCGCGGCGGCCTCGAAGACGTGGTCGCCAATCTCGCCCGCCAGACGGTACGCCGCGGTTATCGCGTGCGCGTCGTCACGCTGGATTCGCTCTTCACCGCCCCAGAGGATAAGCTGCCGCCTCGCGAAGGTATCGACGGTATCGAGGTGGTGCGCATTCCCTGGTTCGGCACCAGCCGTTATCCGCTGGCGCCTGAGGTTTTCCGCCATCTCGCCGATGCCGATCTCGTCCATGTCCATGCCATCGACTTCTTCTTCGATGCGCTCGCCTGGGGCCGGCTGCTGCACGGCAAGCCGATGATCGTCACCACTCATGGCGGCTTCTTCCACACGCGGAAATACGCGACGATCAAGAAGATCTGGTTCCGGACGCTGACCCGCGCTTCGGCGATGGCTTACCGCCGCGTCGTCTGCTGCAGCGCCTCCGACCTCAAGCAGTTTTCCGAGATCGTGCCCGACAGCCTTCTGATCGAAAATGGCGCTGATATCGCCAAATTCGCCGACACCGCTTCGCGTCGGGCAAAGCGCCGCATCGTCACGATCGGCCGGTTTTCGGTAAACAAACGGCTGGATCACCTGCTCGATGCGATGGCCAAGCTGAAGACCCGCGACCCGGAATGGCATCTCGACATTGTCGGCGCCGAATCCGACCTGAACCGGGCGGATGTCGAAGGCGCAATCGAAAGCCGTCATCTTTCCGGCCGCGTCACCTTGCATGTGTCGCCCGAGAACGACACCATCCGGCGCATCATCGCAGAAGCCTCGCTCTTCGCCTCCGCCTCGGAATATGAAGGTTTCGGCCTGGTGGCGCTGGAGGCGATGAGCGCCGGCCTCCTGCCGGTGCTGAACGCCAACGATGCCTTTGCGACGCTTGCCGCCCGGCATCCCGCAATCATGCTTGCCGATTTCACCAATCCTGAGAGCGCCGCCACGGCGATCGAAGCGGCCTATGAAGGCCTTTCGCGCCAGCCGGAGACCGTTCGCACCGAGCTTCTCGACGCCGCCCGCGGCTATTCCTGGGATATCGTCGCCGGACGTTATATCGATCTCTACAGATCGCTTGATGTCGTTGCCGCGGAAAGCAGCTGATCCCGCCTAAAGCGCGCCGCGATCTTTCAGATTCGCTTGCCGGAATTCAGGTCTTTGTTTGCCGCATGTCTTCGGCGCAAAACCGCTGCCCACTTTTGCGCAACATGCTTTAGCTGAAATCCGGTCATGCTCTGGCGAGACGAATGATCTCGTCGAGCACGAATTTGCGCGATTGCGGCGGCGTCAGATTGTGGTCGGCATCCGGCAGCATCAGCAGGCGCACGTTCGGATAGCGGGAAAGCCTGGCGCCGCGCGGCCCGAAGTGGAAGTAGACATGGTCGAGCCCGACATCGCCCTCGCTGTAGATCAGCGTCAGCGGCACCTTGCGCTTGCCGAACAGCGCGAAGGAGTGCCGGACCTCGCGGGCGATATGGCGCCGGTCGGGAAGCAGCTCGAGCACCGGCGCGATCCACGGCGACAGCCGGCGGCCGGCGGCGATGACGATGTTCTGCAACGCCGAGACGACATCCACCTGGCCGCGCAGCAGCCGCTTCAGCGTGTCGAGCCGCGCCAGGCGCTGGCTGTAATCATCGAGGCTGCGGGGAACGGAGACGACATGCTCCCTGCGCACCGGCATGTCAGGATCCCAGTAATAGACGAACGGATTGATCGACACGACAGCCTTCAAGCGCTCGTCGGCAACGCCGGCGCGGAAGGCGACATAGCCGCCGCTGCATCGGCCGGCGACCATGACGGGGCCGGCGACGACGCTTTCGAGCAGGTCGAGCGCGGCGACCGCGTCCCCGGTCTGGGTATCCGAATAAAGCACCTGTTCCGGCGCATCCGGCCGCGGCGGGCTGTCGCCGACATTGGCGGAATCAAAGCGCAGCGAAACGACGCCTTGGCGGGCGAGCTCGCGCGCCATGTCTACCGTCGTCCGTCCCCAGCCGGCATGCCGGTCATAGGCTGTCGACAGGAAGAGCACGGCGTTACCCTTGATCTCGCCGAGCGGCCGGCTGACGACGCCGACGAGATGATTGTGGCTTCCGAAACGGACCGGCGTTTCCGCAAAATCATCGCCGGCAAGCAGCGGGTTGTCGATCGCCGCCGGCGAATGGGCGGCGGATGTCTGCGTCGTCGTTGTCTCCAGCCATGTCGTCAGCAGCCCGACGACAGCCATCGGCGTCTTGGCAAACAGCGGATTGGTGGCGAGCTCGTCATAGCCCTCGAAGGCCTTCTGCTCGACATCGGCACCAAGCGCCTTCAGCGCATCGGCAAAGCCGGTATCGTCGGCCTTGGCAGGACGTTCGAGGATCAGGTAGCGGGAGGTTGCGAGCCCCTGCGGCGAGGTGATGTTGAGCTTGCCGAGCTCGGCGGCGATCTCTTCGGGCATGACGAGCCCGGCGATCTGCACCTTGGTGGTCTGGACATGCTCCTTGCCGAGGCCGAGATCGGCATCGATGATCTTGGACCACATGTTGAGTTCGCGCAGATAGGCCCGGCCGCTCAGCACCGGCGCCAGCATGACGAGGCTGTCGACGCCTTCGATCGAGGAACCGACGCGATGGGCAAGCGTCGCGCCGAGGCCCTGTGCGATGAGGATGATACGGTCGCAGCCGCTCAGCGACTTCAACTTGTCGGCGGCCGCGCGGATCGAATCTTCCCAGGTTTCCAGCCTCGCCGGCAGTGCGTCGAAATTAAGCGCATCGCCCGTGCCACGATAGTCGAAGCGCAGGCTCGGCACGCCGATATCCGAGAAGTGCTCGGCCGCGACCCGGAAGAATTTGCGGCTGCACATCTCCTCGAAGCCCCAGGGGCTGACGAAAAGCACGGCGGCCGAACGTTTCTTGGCGAGAGGATTTTCAGGCATGAACAGCCCGATCGTACCGTCGAAGACCACAGGCAGGGCGGCGCTGCGTCCCGCGCCCTCGGCCGGTTCCAGCGAGAATTCGCCGGGCGCGACCTTGGCGCGATCGGGATCGCCGGGAAGCCGTGGCGCGATGAAATTGATCGCCTGGCCGACCGGTCGCCGCAGCAGGGATGGCATCTTCTCGAGAATGGAGCGCATGACTTCGACATCCTCGCCTGGCACGGCGCGCAGCACCCGGAGTGCTGCAAAATAGGCGAATGCGCCGGCGATGATCGCGCCGACCAATCCGGCCGGACCATGGACGAATTCCAGCACGGAAATCGCTCCGCAAGCACACAGCACGGAGGCGAGCGTCACCTTCGTCAAGCTTGCGTAGAGACCCGAAAGCTGGGATCCGAATCCTGTCTGTCTGATCATCATCACCGACATCGCTACGAATACGAGGATGCGCACGAGTGCGGCGCCCTCGGCCGCAAGCCTAGGTACGATCAGTAAACAACCCGCTACCATCAGTAGGCCACCTATCACACTGATGTTCAGGCGGGAGCGGGCCCTGTCCATCGACAGCAGGTAGAGGCTGAGGATCTGCATGAAGGTATAGGCGGGAGCAACAAGCGCAAGCAGCGCCACCACCGTCCCGCTGCGGCGGAACGCTTCGCCGAACACCACGAGCACCAGTTCGCTGGAGATCGCGGCAAGCCCCAGGCTCATCGGCAGCACGATATAGGCCATGCTGCGGGTAACGGCGGTAAAGACCTCGACCGGCAATGTCGAATCGTCGCTGCTGTGCCGTCGCTCGGAATAATAGGGCAGCAGGCTGCCGGTCATCTGGATCGGCAGTTGCAGCGCGATATTGGCGATCGACAGGCCGACGGCATAATAGCCGACCATCTCCACCGACCAGAACTGCTGCAGGAAGAGCAGCTCGAGCCGGTTGAGGAAAATGGAATCGATGATGAACTGGATCGACAGGATGACGGAGGAGGAGGCGAGATATTTCAGCGAGACCCCGCACCAGTCGCGCCGCGCCAGAAGGATCGGCAGCGTGGCGAAAAACAGCACCAGCTGGCCGAGCGCATAGCCGACGAGTACGCCTTCGACGCCGTAGAAAACGGCGCCGACGGCAACGCCGGCAAGCTGCACGATCGAGACGGCGACCGTCAGCTTAAAGAAGGCGCCCAGCTTCTTTTCGCCGATCAGGTAGAATTTGACGAAGGAACCGATCGCTTGGACGAAGAACAGCACGCCCGTGACCAGAGCGACGGATGGCGCCGTGTCGGCCCAGTGCATCTTTTCGGAGGTCAGGAAGAACAGCGCGTAGAGCGCCAGCAGCACGACGGTCGAGAACATCATGAAGCTGACGAGGATGGCGGCAAAACCTCGCCGGCGGCGCGCGTCGAAGCCTTCCGCCGAAAGTTGCGGCAATGTCTTCAGCAGCGTGATGCTGGAGCCGAGCTCGGCGATCGAGGCGCCGGTCACCACCAGCCAGAGCGAAAAGGCGACGATGCCGTTGGCTTCCGGCCCGAGCAACCGTGCGGTTATGATCGAGGAAACGAAGCCCGTCAGAAGCAGCAGCATGCCTGCCGCCCCGTTCATCACCGAGTTTGCGATAATACCCTTCGACATCTGTCCATCCGTCAGGATCGGCCTACCGCCGCATACCTGCCATCTCTAATGCGAAAATGTTAAAATAAAGCGGAGTGACGACGTCACCTTAGGCGGTCTGCATCGCCTCCAGCGCCTTGAGCGCCTTGTCATAGCTGTTCTCGGCGAGGTAGCGCAGCAGGAACTCCCGCGCCTTCTCGGCCTTCTCACGCGCTCGCTCAGGCGCGAGGAAGATATCCTTCAGATGCCCGGCTGCTGCCTCGGGTGAGGGATCGGCCCAGACCGCGCCTTCGAGCCCGGCAAATTCGGGATGGGTATCGACCACCGGAATGAGGGGAGAGGCAACCAGCCAGCTATTGTCGGGATCGCAGAAATCCACCGTGCCCGACCAGGCCGTGGAAACGACCGGCGTACGCTGCATGATCGCCTCGGCCACCGTCAGCCCGAAACCCTCGGAACGATGCAGCGAAAGATAGGCGTCGGAACAGCGGATCAGGCCGTTGATCTCGGAGTCCGACAGCCTGTCGGTGACGATCCTGATCCGGCTGTCGCCAGCGACCGAGCCGATCAGTTCTCGCAGGCCTTCATCCTTGTCGATATTGCCGCTGGCCTTCATCAACAGGAAGGCGCTGGGGCATTCGGCGGCAAATATCCTGAAGGCCTCGATGACGGCCTGCGGATTCTTCCGGTTGATCGAGGACCCGGCGCTGAAGATGAAGCTGACGAGAAACGCGTCTTCCTCGATGCCGAATTTCTGGCGCATTCCTTCGGTCGCCGGCTTCTCGGTGACGGGATGCGGAACGACGATGACCGGTGCCGCAGTGAGGGGCGCAATCGCCCGCCTGGTGAATTCCGACGGCACGAAGACGGCATTCATGTAATGCATCGCATTGCGCCACTCCGCCGGCACGACTTCGAGCTCCCAGGCGAAATAGCCGATGTTGAAAGCGCGGGTGAAATTCGCAACGCCCTTCTTCAGGATCGCGCGCGGCAGCATCGGCGGATTGAGATGCCAGATCCGGCTCCCCGCGGGTTCGGCGGAGAGATGCGACGGTGTCCATCCGGCGAAGGAATTCTCGTCAGGATGCGTGCTGACGTCGGAGAGCGAAATCGCCCGCCCAGCTTCCGTCAATGCGCCGGCGCAGAGCCTTGCCGATTCGCCAACGCCGACCGCCATCGAGAGATAGCCGACGATTTCCACCGGCCTGCGCGGATTGAAGGCAAGACGCGACCGCGGGATCAGCCGCTGCAGAACATGGGCGCGCAGAAAGCGGTATATCGTTCTCAAATCACGCTCTTTCCCAATGGATCGGCATCATCCTTCGCAGGGGCGTCAGCCCTCGATTGCGACACGATGCGAACTGCCTAGACTTCTGATCTCGCCCGCAGGCGGAGTATCGCTTTCCACGCCGGACAGCGCGTGGAGCTGCACACGCCGCATCGCGCCGGGGGCAAGGTGGAACCAGTCGTCGTCGGCCCGATAGCCTTCGACGTCGATATGCACCGATTGCGCCAGCCGGTCGGTCCTGAGATCGACGAACCAGTCGTCGCCGTCTCTGGTGAATGATGCTTCGATCCCTGCGTCATGCAGCGCCTTCCCCCGTCCGCACGGGAAGTGGAAGCTCTCTGCGAGAATGGCGCCGTCTGCCAGCGAGCGCAGGCGCGCCACACTGGCATCATGCGCCGGCGGCCCGAAACGGAAGGCATAGGTCGTATCGAAGAAGGCGCCGAACAGCGCGGTGCAGGCAAGACGCTCCGTGTCTCTTGCCGCCAGCTTGAAGGCCCTGCTGCCGCTGACGACCTGCTGTTTTCCGCCGCGCAGGCAGACGACCTCGAGCTCCACGTCAAGCGCGGCATCCGTCTCGTTGACGACATGCACGTCGAGACCGTTCGTTCCCTCGTCGGTGAAGACCACTTGCACCGGCCGGAATGCACGGCGCATCGCATACCAGACAGGCTTCGGCTCTCCGGTGGAATCGATCACTCCCCAGCCGGGACCGGGCAACAGGTCCTGCAGCGTCCAGACGAGTGCGCCGTTGCAGGCGGAGCCCTTGCGCCGCCATTCGGCAAAAGTCTCCTCGATCACCTCGCCGGTAACGGCGCGGGAGAGATCGAGATAGCGTTCCGGATCTTCGCGGCGCAGCTCAGCCGGATCGAAACCGTAGAGAAGCTGCAGGTAGAAATCGCGAACATCCTCGAAATCCCACGATGCGCTGCGGTCGCGGGGCACGCGGGCCTTCCACAGCGGACTGTGGACGGCGGGCACATCGAGATGACGCTGCAGCGTCCTTTGCTGCGGCACATGCGCGAAGGCGAGGCTTTCGGAGGCAAAACGCACATCGGCGCGGCGCGCATCGGCAATTGGCCGCATATAGGCGCCGACGCCGTAATAATGGGCAATACCGGCATTCGGCGAAAAGGGCATCGCTCCGCCATAGGGCGAGTTCGGCACATAGGGCACATCGGGGCGCATGCGCGCGACGACCGCCGGGATGATTTCATCGGTGACCGGCCCGCTCCAGAATTCCGCCGGCAGGCCGAGCATTGCCGCCTGCTGGTGGACTTCGCTGCCGCCGCAGAGCGCGGCCAACGAAGGCGACGCCTGCACGCCGTGGAGGAATTCCTCGACCTCCGCATGCACGTGACCAAGAAAAGCCTTGTCGTTGCGTGGATAATCAAAATTGGCGAACATGAAGTCCTGCCAGACGAGCAGACCGAGCTCGTCGCAGAGTGCGAAGAAATCAGGCGTTTCGTAGGCCATGGTGCCGCCGATGCGGATCATGTTCATGCCGCCTGCAGCGGCAAGCCGCAGGAGCGGCTCATAATCCGCCCGCCCGCCCGGCAATCGCACGATATCGGCCGTCGTCCACACGGCACCACGGCAGAAGATGCGTTCGCCGTTGACGAGAAGCGCGAAGTCGTCGCCATCGGCACCACGGTCGACGTCGATACGTCGAAAGCCGGTCCTGCCGAGCGGATATTCCACCCCGTCCGAAACCAGTGTCAGCGCGTAGAGACGCGGAGCACCATGCGTATGCGGCCACCAGGCCTCGATGTCGGAAAGCTTGAGGATAGCCGAGTAATGACTGTCGCCGACCTTCTCGAAGGGCTGCTCCATCCCGCCGCAGCGCAGCAGCATCGCCGGATCCTCGGCATTGCTATGCAGGGACACGCTGAGACGGCCGACGCCACTCTCCTCCAATACGGCGCGGATGGAGACATTGTCGATCGAGACGGGATGACGCCGCACCATCGAAATCGGCCGCCATGGCCCGACGGCATGGATATCGGGGCACCAGCCCGGCATATGGCCGAGCAGCGTCGTGCGGAAATTCTTCAAGCCCGCCGGCGTGATCATCTGCGGCCGCCAGCGCGCGCGCGGGCCTGGCTCCGACAGGCGGGGCCCAAGCGCCCGGAAGCACAGCGCCAGTTCGTCGCCGCCCGAAAGCGTCACCGGAATCTCGTGCGCCGTGAACATGCTCTCGGAAAACAGGATTTCCTGGCCGTTCAGGAAGACATGGCAGAGCGTTGCCAGCCCTGCGAAACGCAGGATCGCGTCGCCGGGCTCGGCATCGAAAAGCCGGCAGAGATACCAGGCATCCCGCGTGTTCAGCGGCTCGGGATTTTCCCGGTCGAAGAGCCCGGCTTTTTCGAGCGCGGCGGCGACGGTGCCGGGAACGGGTGCTGGAATGAATTGTGCGGAGAGCGGGATGTCGTGCGGCACGGCGCAGGCGCCCGGCTCCGTCAGGATCAGGTTCCAGCCTTCGGAAAGTAGACTTTCCTCGGCACCGATGCTCGCCAAACGCCCCCGCATGGTCAGATCTCCGGCCTCAGATTCGCCCCGCAAGCGACGCCATCATGGAATCCCATGCATCGGCGGCCGGATCAAGTGCTGCCTGCAACGGCTCGAACTTCCTGCGGGTGACGGCGCGGGCAAGCTGGAACTGCACCGATTTCGCCACCTCCGAAATACGCCCGGCATGCTCGGCGGCAGCCGCGAATTCACCAGGGGAAAGCCAGGCGAGGTAATCGGCCGCCAGCTCGAAATTGGCGCCCACCTGGCGAAGCGTGTTGAAGGCGTATTTATGGAAGAAGCCGAACGGCCGTTCCGCCACCGCTTCGACCTGTTGCGGAAAGACGCTGGCAAAGGCGCGGATCGGGTTTTCGCGGGGACGCCGGGCAAAATGAAAACCGGCAAGTCGCCGCGCGGTCGCGCGCAGATGCGCGTCGTCTGCCGGCCTTTCCGGGAATCGTGCAAATTCCGTATAGGGCAGAAACGGCGCGTCGTTTTCCGTCAGATGCAGCTGAAACAGCCCGTCGAAATCCTCGCCTTCGAGACGGAAATAACCGGCATTGTGGAAATAATCGACGCGCTTGGCCGCAACATCCAGCCGGTTGATCGCAACCGTCGTCTTGCCGTGCTCCTGCCGGTAGGCGGTGCCGCGCGTATCCGGCATGTAGAAAGAATCCATTTCGATCAGGCAAAGGCGGGCACGCGCGATCTGAACCTCGACATGGCGTTCGACACGGTCGTAGATGGCAAGCTCAGTCGCACGAATGCCGTAGAGCGCTTCGAGATCCTCGAGCGGCACCTTGAAGAAGGTGAACTGGTCGCCCTCGAAATCCTGCGTCAGGGTAAAACCCAGCATCGCCTCTGGCGCAACGCCTGATGTCGCCAGAACCTCGATCCAGAGATCGACATAACAATTGGTTTCCGGCCAGGCGCGCTCGCCGGAATGCAGCGCATGCGCCCGGTAGGTTTCCGGGTCGATTCCCGAAAATACCCCCGAAAATAACGACGTCATCGATTTGCTCAGCCCCACAGCGCTTTCCGTACGCTGGCCGGCCATTGCTTCACATCGAGCCCGTGATGATGGAAGAGGGCAAGGGCGATGCGCTCCAGTCCGAAGCCGACGCAGGCGGTGTGCGCGACACTGCCGTCTTCGAGATTGAGACCCCATTTCGTGCCGAAGGCATCCTGATGGTAGTTGAAGCTCATGCAGGCGGTCGGGTTGGCAGCCGAGGTGATCGGGATCAGAAGCTCGAACTTCAGGTTCTGGTCGCGCTGATTATTGGCGAGCATCTTGCCGGCGCGGCCGAAGAACGGATCATTGGCAACGTCGATCGTCACCTCGAGGCCCACGGCCTTCATCATCTCGACGCCGCGATCCATCCAGCGCTGGCGGAAGTCGGTAACGTGCAGCTCTGTGCCCATGCACACATATTCGCGCATGCGGAACAGCTGCTGGCGGGCAGGATCTTTCGACGGCTCATGGCGGAAGCAATAGGATTGCAGGTCGAAGAGGCCGCCGGTCTTCGGCAGGTTGCCGCGCTTGGCGATCGTCGGATAAAGCGGATAGCAGGCAGCCGGCGTCAGCACGATGTCGGTCGCCTCCTGCCCCTTGGTCCAGTCTTCGCCGACTTCCATGCATTGCAGCAGGCTGACATGATCGAGCTCGCTGCCGCAGAAGCTGTGCACCGTGCCGGCGAGCTGCGGAAAGCTCTTCATGTAGCCGCTCTTCTCGAAGAAGGCGCGGTTCATGCCGGGCGGAAAGCGCATGGCTTCGGCACCATCGGCGCCGCCGAACGTGTCGATCAGGCGCTCGAAGGCAGCGATCACGTCTTCGAACTGGCCGCTGCGGCCGTAGAGCCCGTCGATGCCGGTATCGATCAGCAGACCGGATTCGAAAAGCCGGTCCAGAAACGAGGTCTGCATATCCATGACTGTCACCCCAGTAGGCTAGTGTCCTGCTTATGGACAAGAAGCATGCTCGACGTGTTGCCGAGGATGCGGTCATTCGAAATCATGAGCTGTGCGGAATGCGCGTCGCGCAGATGGCGTCCGAGGCTGAAGGGCGTGCCGTTCTTGTAGCCCATGATGCCGCAGATCAGCATGGCATGGTTGACGATTTCCAGGATCATCTCGGACGAGGCGATCTTGACGTTGTTCATCGCCACCGCAAATCCCATCGAAGACAGCCTGTCGGCATCGGCCTTGGCATCCTCATAGGCCTTGAGGCCGGCAACCACGTTGGATTTCACCATCTGCAGCAGGTTCGAAACCTCGGCGAGGCGTAGCGCGCCCGGCGGCTGGGCATCCGGCGCCTTGCGGGCGGCAGCACGCACGAAAGCCTGGGCGCGCACAACGGCGTCGACGGCGATGCCGTACCAGACGCCGCTCCATAAGAGGTGCGAGGAGGCAAGCATGGACTGCGCCGCGATCTCCGCGAAAGGCTTCGGCAGGATCTGGCAAGCCGGCGCTTCGCCCTTGAACAGGAAGCCGTCGGAGCAAGTGCCGCGCATGCCGAGCGTATTCCAGACATGCGTTTTCTCGAGCGTGTACTGGTCCTTGAGGAAGGCCGTCAGCACCTGATCGGAGGAAGCCGCCTGCGCGTGGGCACGCGAGGTGATAAGGATGGCGTCGGCGTGCGAGCCATAGGAAATGACAGTCGCATCCTTTTCGAGGCGGCACGTGTCGCCATCGACCTCGACCGCGCAGATGCTGTTGCGCAGATTTCCGCCGATACCGCCTTCGGTGGTGGCGGATGCGATCAGCAGCTGTTCGGCGGCGATGCGGCGCATGAAGCTGCGATGCCATTCGCTGTCGGCGCCGTGTTCAACGAGGCTCGACAGCTTGATATGGTGCATGGCGAAGACCATGGCGCTCGCGGCGCAGGCCTGGCCGAGCATCGAGCACAATTCGGCGATCTCGGTGATCGAGGCGGATTCGCCGCCGAAATGGCGCGGCACCTGGATGCCGAGCAGCCTTTCGGCCTTCATCGCGTCCACGGCTTCCCTGGGGAAACGGGCTTCGGCGTCGACGGCATCGGCGTGTTTCGCCGCGATTTCAGCAACGCGGGCCACCCTTGCAACAAGACCGTCCTGCATGATCTTGACGGGGAAATTCATCAGGCGACCTTCCGGCTGTCCCGGATGAGATCGACGGTCCTGGCGATGGCCGAGATGCTCGCGAAGGATTTGCGGTTGAGGAGATTGTCGGGAAATTCGATGTCGAAGGCCTCTTCGATGCCAAGCATTAACTGCACAGAAGCAAAGGACGTCAAACCTGCCGCATAAAGATCGGCGTCGTCGGCGACCTGGTCGATCGACCCAGGAAGCTTGCCGAATTTGGCTACGAGGTCGCGGATTGCCTTATTCATCCCATCACTCCAAGATTCTCATGATCCCGAACCGGCGTTCATCGCCTTGTCATGAGCGTTCTTTTAGTGCGGAAAACAGAACATTCCGCTAATTTATTGAGTTAAATATGACTGAGGCTCATAGTTACGATTTTAGCGATCATTCCCGGATTGTCGTAAACAACCACATTATATCAATGACTTAAGATAATTTCGATACTGCGACACAGTCTGGTTTCTGGCGTGGAGAGTACAGAAATGACACGCAAACGCCGCGTTTGTCTCAATCGGCCGGCGGATAGGAATGCTCGCCGCCACGATAATCGGTGACGGAATAACATCCGTCGCCTGTCGCCCGCATCGCGCTTCCACTGATGACGGCCTTGCCGTGACCGCCGGGGATATCGAGGATGTAGGCCGGCTGGCAGAGACCGGAAATCCGCCCGCGCAGCGCCTCGACGATCTCCTGCCCCTCCTCGATCGTCACTCTGAAATGACTGGTGCCGGGCGCCAGATCCGGATGATGCAGATAATAGGGTTTGACGCGGATTTCGACGAAGGCCTTCATCAGCTTCGCCAGCACGTCGGGATCGTCATTGACACCCTTAAGCAGCACCGACTGGCTGACCATGGCGATGCCGGCATCAACGAGACGGGCGCAAGCGGCCCGCGCTTCCGGCGTCAGTTCGCGGACATGGTTGGCATGCAGCGCGACATAGACCGTCTTGCCGCTCGCCTTCAGCGCGCCAATCAGCGCCGCATCGATCTTCTCGGGGTCGACGACCGGAACACGCGTGTGGAACCTGATGATCTTCACATGCGCGATCCCGGCAAGCGCCTCCATGATCTCGCCGAGCCGGCGCGGAGAAAGCACCAGCGGATCGCCGCCGGTGAGGATGACCTCCCAGATCTCCTCGTGACCGCGGATATAATCGAAAGCTGCCCGCATCGCCGCCGCATCGAGCGTGCCGAGGCCCTGCGGCCCCACCATTTCGCGCCGGAAGCAGAAGCGGCAATAGACCGGGCAGACATGCACGGCCTTGAGCAAGACACGATCGGGATAGCGGTGAACGATGCCTTCGACGGGGCTGTGGGCATGATCGCCGATCGGATCGGCGCGTTCTTCCGGGGCGATCGTGAGTTCGGCCGCATCGGGCACGAATTGCCGAGCGATCGGATCATCGGGGTCGGCTCGATCGATGAGCTTGCTGATCGCAGGCGTCAGCGCAACCGCGTAACGCGCCGCCACCTCCTCGAGCGCTACGCGATCGGCAGGCGCGACCAGCCCTGCTTTCACAAGATCGTCGACGCTCTTGATCGGTTTGACGACATTCATCGTCCGTACTCCGCCACCGGCGCCCAAAGCACCTGGTCGATGTGTGATGCTCCCGTCGCCAGCATCACCAGCCGGTCGAAGCCGAGCGCGATACCGCTTGCCTCGGGCATCAGCGATAGCGCGGCGAGGAAATCCTCGTCGATAGGATAGGTCTCGCCGTAGACCCGCGCCTTCTCGGCCATCTCGATCTCGAACCGTCGCCGCTGTTCGGCAGCATTGGTGAGTTCGCCGAAGCCGTTCGCAAGCTCGACGCCGCAGGCATAGAGCTCGAAACGCTCGGCAACCCTCGCGTCGCGTGCCGAGGGACGGGCAAGGGCCGCCTCCGAGACCGGATATTCGTCGAGAATGGTGATGCGGCCGAAACCGAGATGCGGCTCGATCTTTTCGACCAGCACCCGGCTGAAGAGATCGGCCCAGCCGTCGTCATCGGCAACACGCATGCCGACGCGCTTCGTCTCGGCCGCCAGATGGTCGCGGTCAGTCGAACCGTCGGCGGCGACCGAGGCGAGAAGATCGATGCCGGCATGACGTTGGAACGCTTCGGCAACGCTGATCCGCTCCGGCCCGGCAAAAGGGTCGCTCTCGCCGCCGCGATAGGCAAGCTTCCCGGTCTTCACCGTTTCCGCCGCCAGCGCCAGGATCCGCACGCAATCCATCATCAGACTCTCGTAGCTTTCGCCGGCCCGATACCATTCGAGCATGGTGAACTCAGGATGATGCAGCGGCCCGCGCTCGCGGTTGCGATAGACATGGGCGAAACACGAGATGCGCTCCTCGCCCGCCGTAAGCAGCTTCTTGCAGGCAAATTCCGGCGAGGTGTGCAGGTAGAACGGCGCCTTTTGCCCATCCGTCGTCAGTGCTTCCGTGGCGAAGGCATGCAGATGCGCCTCATTGCCGGGAGAGACCTGCAGCACCGCCGTATCCACCTCGATGAAATCCTCGCGCGCGAAAAACCCGCGCAACGCCGCCTGGATCGCATTGCGTCCGATCAGGAACGGACGGCGGTCGGCATGCACGGACGGGGTCCACCAGGGGGACGCTTTCGCCGAAGAGTTCATTCCAAGCTTTCTTGGCCGGAGAAGCCGGTATTGGGGGGTGGCTATTTCCCGGATTTTAGGTTAGTTGCGCCCCAAAGAAAAACATTTGCGTCTTCGGGGCGTCTCGACAGTCATCTACGACGCCGAAAGCCGAGTTACAAGGAAGTCTTATGGTCAAGGTCATCGCCTCTTCGGTCCGCAAGGGCAACGTTCTCGATGTCGACGGCAAGCTCTACGTCGTTCTCACCGCCCAGAACTTTCATCCGGGCAAGGGCACGCCGGTCACCCAGGTCGACATGCGCCGCATCGTCGACGGCGTGAAGGTTTCCGAGCGTTGGCGCACCACCGAACAGGTCGAGCGCGCCTTCGTCGAAGACGTCTCCTTCCAGTTTCTCTATGAAGACGGCGAAGGCTTCCACTTCATGAACCCGGCGAGCTACGATCAGGTCGTCGTCGATGTCGCCACAATGGGTGACGACAAGGCTTATCTGCAGGAAGGCATGTCCTGCATCCTCTCGATGCATGAAGGTATTGCGCTGGCGCTCCAACTGCCGCGCCACGTCACGCTCGAAATCATGGAGACGGAACCGGTCGTCAAGGGCCAGACGGCATCGTCCTCCTACAAGCCGGCGATTTTGTCGAACGGCGTGCGCGCCATGGTGCCGCCGCACATCAATGCCGGCACCCGCGTCGTCATCGCCACGGAAGACAATTCCTACGTCGAACGCGCCAAGGACTGATCCTAGTTTCAGGCCTATCGAAGAGGCCGGCTCGCGCCGGCCTTTTTTGTATCCGCCGCCACACTATTCGGCATCGTGCTCTAGAGATGCGGGTTGCGCGGACGGTATTTCTTGACGAGCTTCTGGTTGATCTCGGCGGCACCCGGCATGTTGGCGCTGAGATAAATTGGCGCATCGCCCGATTTCGAAAGCTCCGAGGCGACTTCGGCGAAGATCGCATTGATGACGGTCACCCCGACGGCCGTCGAGACTGGCCCAACCCGGAGCCCCGTGCCTTCGAGATCGACAACGGCGTCACCCGGCGGCAGCCCGTTGTCGAGCACCACATCGGCCACGTCGGCAAGCCGCCGGCGGCCATTGGCGATCGCTGAGGAATAGGCGATCGACGTGATGGCAATCACCTTTGCGCCGATTTCGCGCGCATAGTCGGCGGCCTCGATCGGCGCGGCGTTCACGCCCGAATTGGAGGCGATGATGATGACATCGCCCGGCTGCATCCCGTAACGCTCCAGCATCGGCCGCACCAGGCCTTGCGTGCGCTCATAAACCGAACTGATGACCGCGCCCTCATGCAACATGGCCGAGCCGACGAGCACCGGCACGGTGAAGGCGAGCCCGCCGGCACGATAGTGCACCTCTTCCGCCAGCATATGCGAATGGCCGGTGCCGAAGACATAGACACGCTTGTCGCCTCGGGCAGCATCGAGGATGACGGCTGCTGCCTGCGCCATCGGCTGGGCAAGCGTCTGCTTCAGTTCCTCCAGCCGGCCGATGAGGTTGGAGAAATAGGCATCGGTAATGTCGGTCATCCCACTTCTCCTTGATTTTAGGCCGCTTCGCCGCTGAGCCAGGTGGCGGTGACGGCAAGCGCATCGGTGAGATGCACGAGATCGGCACGCGCGCCCGGCGAGAGATGGCCGCGATCGGCAAGCCTGAGAAACCGCGCGGGATAAAGGGTCGCCATGCGCAAGGCCTCGGCGAGCGTCAGGTCGAGATAGGTGACGCCGTAACGGATCGTCGAGATCATGTCGACATCGGAACCGGCCAGCGTGCCGTCGGACAGCACCAGCTTCGAGCAAAAGCCGCCCCTTTCACGCCGGACGGTGCGCCCGTTCAGCGTGAACGAATCCTTCTCCGACCCGACGAGCGACATCGCGTCGGTGACGAAGAACAGCTTGCCTTCGCCGCGTTTGGCGCGGAGCGCTGTGCGCAAGGCCTTCGGATCTACGTGATGGCCATCGGCGATGATGCCGCACCAGGTTGAGGGATGATCGATTGCCGCGCCGACAAGACCGGGCGCACGGTGTCCCAGCTGGCTCATGGCGTTGAAGAGATGCGTGACGCCCCGCGCGCCGGCATCGAAACGGTCTTCCGCCGCCTCGCTCGAACAATCGGAATGGCCGATGCTGACGGTGACGCCGGCTTCCGCAAGTTCGCGCACCTGGGCAACCGTCACCTGCTCGGCGGCCATGGTGACCAGCAGCGTGCCGATCGCCTCGCGCGCCCGGATGAAAGCCTTGACGTCGCGGTCCTCCACCGGCCGCATCAGTTCGGCCAGATGCGCGCCCTTCCTCGCAGGCGCCAAGTGCGGACCTTCGAGATGCAGACCGGCGACGCCGCGGTTCATTTTCACTGCCTCCTTGGCCGCCTCGATCGCGGCAATGGAGGCCTCTGATGTATCGGTGATCAGCGTTGGCAGCAGCGACGTCGTACCATAGGGCCGGTGCCCGCCGGCGATAATGTCCATCGAGGCGGCGGAAGGCTCGTCGTTCAGCATCCGCCCGGCGCCGCCATTGACCTGCGCATCGATGAAGCCGGCCGACAGAACACCACCGGCAAGCGTCACCACTTCGCCGTCCGGCAGATCGTTTCTCGCGACGATCGCTTCGACGCGGCCGCCGGCAACGATGAGGGCTTTGTCGTCATGGAAGTGCTCGCCGTCGAAGATGCGGGCGCCGAGGAAGATCTTGCGGACCATCAGACCGTCTCCGTCACCTTGAGCAGGTTTGCCGGCTTGTCGGGATCAAAGCCTTTGCGGCGCGTCACCGACTCGATCAGCCGGTAATAGACGAGCAGCGACACCAGCGGATCGACGAGGCCGTTGCCCGTCGTCGGCGCGCGCAGATGGACACCGGAGAGCGGCTGCGTCGAGAAGCCGACGGTGGTGGCGCCGAGTTTCTGCAGGCGTTCCAGCGCTTGGACATTGTTGGCGAAGGCCGCATCGTCGGGCGCAAAGGCGACGATCGGGAAGCCCGGCTGCACCAGACGCATCGGACCATGCATCAGTTCCGCCAGCGAGAAGGCCTCGGCATGCAGGCCGGAGGTTTCCTTGGCCTTCAACGCCGCTTCGAGCGCGATCGCGAAAGCCGGGCCGCGGCCGGCCGTATAAAGCGAGGTCGCGTTGAAGAGCACCTCCTCGGCTGCCGCCGTGTCGATCCCGGCGGTCGCCGACAGTGCCTCCGGCAGCTTGCCGAGCGCAGCCGCCAAATCGGACGCACTGCCGATCGCAGCCGTTACCCCGGAAAGGGCTGCAACCGAGGCGATGAAGGATTTTGTCGCCGCGACACTCTTTTCCGCGCCGGCATTGAGACCGAGAACAATATCGGCCTGCTTCGCAAGTGGGCTGTCGGTGACGTTGACGACGGCGATCGTCGTCGCTCCGCCCTTCTTCGCCGCATCCTGCAGCGCGACGATGTCGGGGCTGGCACCCGACTGCGAGACGGTGAAATGGACACCGCCCTTCAGATGCAGCGCCGCACCATAGACGGAAGCGATCGACGGGCCGACCGAGGCGACCGGAACGCCGCAGGTGATCTCGAAGAGATATTTGAAAAAAGTGGCAGCGTGGTCCGAGGAGCCGCGCGCCGCCGTCGTCACCACGCTCGGGCGGGCGGACGAAAACAGCCGGGCGATCTCGGCAAAGACCGGTTTTTCCTTTTCGAGCAGCATGGCCACCACCTCGGGCGATTGGCCGGCTTCCTGCAGCATCAGTGACTGGTTGTCATTCATAGGTCATCTCCGATTCTCAATTCGGCAACGAAATCATAGGCGTCGCCGCGATAATGCGAGCGGGTGTATTCGACGACGCGCTGGTCTTCCAGGCGCGACACCCGTTCGATCAGAAGCGCCGGCGCGCCTGATTTGACGTTCAGGATCGCGGCGGAGGACGGGTCGAGCGTGACCGCCGTCAGCCGCTGCAGCGCGCGGACGGGCCTGTGACCGCTGGCCGTCAACGCATCGTAAAGCGATCCCTCGCCGCCGGCATCGTGCCCCAGGAACTTGATCGGCACCACGGCGCGTTCGATCGCCAGCGGCAGGCCATCGGCAAGGCGCAAGCGGTCGAGTCTCAGCACCGGCTCGTCACCGCCGAGGCCGAGCAGGAAGGATTCCTCCGGCGACGGCGTATTGACCGCCCGCGACAATATCCGTGCGGCCGGCAGACGCCCGCGCGAGCGCATGTCGGCGGAGAAGGAGGAAAGCCGCCACAGCGACTGTTCCATGCGCTCCACCCTGCTCGATACGAAAGTACCGCTTCCATGGCGCGATTCCAGTGCACCGGATGCCATCAGATCGCGATAGGCGGTGCGCACGGTGACACGGCCGAGCTTCAGAGCCTCGGCAAGGTCGCGCTCGCCCGGCAGCGCCGTGCCGGGCTTCAGTAGCCCTTCCTGAATGAGGCCAGTCAGCGTCTGCGCCAGCCGCTTGTAAAGCGGCCCGGTCAGTGCCTCGTCACGCAGGCCGCGGCTGTTCAGTTCCGCTATCAGACTGGTTCTATCCATGGGCACACAATAGAACCTATATAGAACCAATCGGCAAGTCGGAATCGAGCATGGAATCAAAAAACCCTCGCCGGGCGGACCGGCAAGGGTTTCATAGCGCTCAAATTTGACAGTCGTGCGTCCGCAGCGCCGCGCGTTTAGAAACGCGCCGGCGCTGGAGGATGCTCAGTTCTTGGTGAAGATATAATCCGTCTCCTGACGCAGCACTTCGCCGGGGCGCAGAACCGCATTCGGAAAACCTTGGTGATTGATGGCATCCGGCCAGACCTGCGTCTCCAGGCAGAAGCCGGCGAATGGGCCGTATTTGCGCCCGCCGATGCCGGGGGCCGCGGTATCGAGCTTGAAGCCGGCATAGAACTGCACGCCTGGCTCGGTGCTGCGCACTTCCAGCGACACACCGGAATAAAGGCTGCGGGCAAGCGCGACGCTCCGCTTGGCGGTACGCTCGCCCGACAGGCAGAAATTATGGTCGTAAAAGGCTTGTTCGCTGCCGACGAAACGCTTCATCGGCGCCATCTCGCGGAAATCGAATTCCGTGCCCTCGACGGAACAGATCTCGCCGGTCGGCACCTGCTTCTCATCGGTCGGCAGATAGCGATCGGCGGCAATCATGATATCGTGGCCAAGCGCATCTTCCCGGCCGTCGAGATTGAAATAGGCGTGCTGGCAGACATTGGCGAGCGTCGGCTGGTCGCAGGTCGATTCATAGGTGATCGACAGTTCACCGTTGCCATGCACCCAGAAAGTCGCCTGGATGGTGCAATTGCCGGGATAGCCGGCGCGGCCATCGGGATCGACGATCTTCAGTACTACGCGGTCGACGTCATGCTCGACAATCGTCCAATTGCGTTTTGCGATATTGTCGCTGCCGCCATGCAGATGCGTCACGCCGTTTTCATTCAGTTCGAGCTGATAGTCCTTGTCGTCAAGCGTAAACCTGCCGCCGCCGACGCGGTTGGCGCAGCGGCCGGGTGTCGCGCCGAAATAGGATGAATAGAGGGGGTAGCTGTCGAAATCGTCAAAGCCGAGCTGCAGCGGCGCATCATGTCCCTCGAGACGCAGATCCTGGATGACCGCGCCCCAGCTGATGATCTTGGCCGTCAGCCCACCGCCCTTGATCACGACGCGATAGACGGTCTCGCCCGCCTGCGTCTGCCCGAAAACGTCCCGCTCCAACTTATCCGACATGATCGACCGTCCATTCTGTCCCTGCTGCAAATTCCTCAATTCGGAATCGATTTGAGGAATGTGCAGCGATTGAAATTGTGCATTGCACGTCCGACAAAGACGCGCGGTGTGGTAGGCTTCAGGGCAGGAACCTGCCCGGATTTGCTTCGATCCGCAACCGGCGGATCAGAAAGAAAAGCCGCAGCAGTGATGCGGCGGCATCGGCTCGCGGGTTGATCGGCAACGGTCAGAGATCGGTACCGATCTCTTCCACATCAAAGGGCGTGGTCTGGTAGATTTCGTTGATCCAGTTGCCGAACAAAAGATGCGCATGGCTGCGCCAGCGGTTCTGCGGCGCAAGCGCCGGATCGTTATGCGGGAAGTAATTGTGCGGCATCTTGATCGGCACCCCGGCATTGACGTCGCGGAAATACTCGTCGGAAAGCGAGGTGGAATCATATTCGACATGGTTGAACATGTAGAGCCGCCGGCCTCTCTTCTCGTGCACGAGGCAGACGCCCATTTCGCTGGACTCCATCAGGATCTCCAGGCTTTCGGATTTCTCGATATCGGCGCGGCGCACTTCGGTCCAGCGCGACACCGGCACTTCGAAATTGTCGGAAAAGCCGTTGAGATAGATCGAGGAAGGTTTCAGGTTCCGGTGGCGGTAGACGCCGAAGGCCTTCTCTTTCAGCTCGTATTTCGGAACGCCGTGAAAATGATAGACCGCCGCCATCGCGCCCCAGCAGACGTTCATCGTCGAATGGACATTCGTTTCCGTCCAGTCGAGAATCTCCTGCATCTCCGGCCAATAGGTGACGTCCTCATAGGGCAAAAGCTCGATCGGCGCCCCGGTGATGATGAAGCCGTCGAACTTGCGGTGCTTTACCTCCTCCCAGGTCTGGTAGAAGGCTAGAAGATGATCCTCGGACGTATTCTTCGCCTTGTGGCCGCCGATGCGAATGAGCGACAGCTCCACCTGCAGCGGCGAGGCGCCGACGAGGCGGGCCATCTGCAGTTCGGTCTTGATCTTGTTCGGCATGAGATTGAGCAGCCCGATCTGCAACGGTCGGATATCCTGACGGATCGCCAACGTCTCGGTCATCACCCGCACACCCTCCTGAACCAGGGTTTCGAAGGCGGGCAGCGTATCGGGGATCTTGATGGGCATTGCGGTCACTCGATCAAAAACAAAAAACCGGCGGCGACAAAAATCGCTACCGGTCCGCACGCGGCCCTTTAGCGACTTTTTTAACGTGGCTGCAAGCCGGCCGGCCAAATCACCACGGAGGCCTTAATTAGACCCAGTCGGATTGCGAATCAACTGGCGAATACATGCAGGAGAGACTCATGCAAGCATCATCACACTTTAATGACTGATAGAATCTGTTGATAGACCGGTAACGCCACCATGTTATTTATAAGGGTATGGGCGATTTGGAAAAGCGTAATGGCAGATAAAATCGAGGGGAGGCCGGGCATCCGGAGGCAGGATAGGGTAGGGTATGATTTAAGCCTGACATATCGCCTCGGCGTCATGTTCTCAGCATTCTGGAATTCGGAAGTGCGTGGCAAGGTGCTGTTTCTGGCGACCGTGCTGATCCTCGTTATCCTGGCGACGTCCTACGGCCAGGTCATTTTGAACGAGTGGAATGCGCCCTTCTACGACTCGCTGGAGCGCCGCGACCTCGGCGAATTCTTCCACCAACTCGAAATCTTCGCGATGATCGCCGGCACGCTGCTGCTGCTCAACGTGCTGCAGGCCTGGCTGAATCAGATGACGGCGCTCTATATGCGCGAAGGCTTGTCGCGCGATCTGGTTGACCAGTGGCTGAAGCGCAAGCGGGCGCTGCGGCTTGCCTCCAGCGGCCTGATCGGCGTCAATCCGGACCAGCGCCTGCACGAGGATTCCCGCAACCTCGCCGAAAGCACGACGGGATTGGTTCTCGGCCTGCTGCAGTCGACCATTCTTCTGGTGAGCTTCATCGGCGTGCTCTGGGAACTTTCCAGCGGCTTCATCTTCCGCATCAGCGGCCATAGCTTCTCCATTCCAGGCTACATGGTCTGGGCGGCGATTTTCTATGCCGCTTCCGCCTCGGTGCTGAGCCAGGTCGTCGGTCGCAAGCTGGTGAAGCTCAATGCCGACCGTTTTTCGAAAGAGGCCGAGCTTCGCTTCACGCTGATGCATGCCAATGAGAACATGCCGGCAATTACTGTTGCCCGCGGCGAGGAGAACGAACGCCGGCGCATCAACACCGACATCAGCTCGGTCCTGACAGTCGTCAAGCGGCTTGCCATGGCCAATACCAATCTCACCTGGGTTTCGGCCGGCTATGGCTGGCTGGTGATCGTCATCCCGATCATCGTTGCCGCCCCCGCCTATTTCTCCGGCGGCCTCACCCTCGGCCAGCTGATGATGTCGGTCGGCGCCTTCAACCAGGTCAACACGGCGCTGCGCTGGTATGTCTCCAATTTCGGCCCGATCGCCGAATGGCGCGCCACGCTGATGCGCGTCACCGATTTCCGCCAGGCGCTGGTCGAGATGGAAGAGGACTTCGACCTCAAGGACAGCATCGCCTATGAAAACGCCGCGCCCGGCACGCTGACGCTGAAGGACGTGGTGATCGTCGCCAAGATCGGTGAAGACATCGAGGAATGCGGCGGTTTCCGTCTGCGTGAAACCGATGTCGTGATCAAGGCCGGCGAAAAAATCATGATCAACGGCGATCACAGCGTCAATCGCAAGCTGCTCTTCCAGGCGATGGCCGGCCTCTGGCCGTGCGGCAGCGGCACGATAGGCCTGCCGCCGATCGACGACATGCTCTTCGTTCCCCAGTTGGCCTATGTCCCCGGCGGCTCACTGCGCGAGGCGCTGGCCTTTCCCGAACGTCCCGAAGCCTACGAGAAAGCCGACGTCGAGGCGGCCCTCGACAAGGTTGGTCTGCATTCGCTGATCGCAAGGCTCGAAACCCGCGCCCGCTGGGACAAGCTGCTCGACAGCGACCAGCAGAAAGCGATCGGATTTGCCCGGCTGCTTCTCGTGCGCCCGCGCTGGATCATCTTCGACGAAGTGCTGGAAGGCATGGAGCCGGAATTGCAGGAAACAATGGCCAAACTGCTCACCTCGATGCCCGAAAGCGGCATGATCTATATCGGCCGCTCCGAGGCCTATCTCGAGGCGCTGAAGCCGCGCGTGCTGCATCTGCAGGCGCTGCCGTCAGCATCCGAGGAGCCACCTGCCGTCCAGACCGGCGCCAGCGCCAGTGCGGGCGCTGCCGCCGTGCCCGCGCCGGCGCTTTAATGCATGCCGTCCAAAAGTGTGGAGCGGTTTTGGGATGACGGCATGCATAAGACGAGGATTTGAGCCGCTGGTCACATCGGCGGTATGACGCCGTTGAGGCCGACGGCGATCTGGCTGGCCGAGATGCTGCCGTCCGCCGCCTTCTCGCCAGTGACGACGACGCCGGCACCGGCCTTCAGATCATCCTTGGTCGCAGGCGCCAACGTCACGATCGGCGTGCCATCGGCAATCGTGATGGTCTTTTCCTTGCCCTGATAGGTCAGCGTGATCGTGTGGCCGTCGACGGATTTGACGGCGTTGCTGACAGTCGCGTTGGTCATCTGGCTGTTCGGCTGCGCATCCCAGGGACGGTTGCCCTCACCGGTTCCCTTCATCGACGCCGGAAAGATCAGCACCTCGATCGCCCCGTCCGGGCCCGTGCCCTTCGGAAGCGAAGCGACGCCGACGAAATCGCCGGGTTTGATATCCTCGACGGAAGCTTTTTTGATGCCGCCGACCTTCCAGCCGGCTTTCAGCGCGACCGTCGCATCGCTGCCCTCGCGCGTCTTGACGACGAGTGTATCGCCGCTGAGGCTTTCGATTGCGCCGCGAACACGAATGCGCTGGGCATCTTGCGCCTGTGCGGCTTGCGACAGGGCAAGCGCGACGAGGCTGCCGGCAGTAAGTGCTGTGAGAAAACGGGAATGAGGCTTGCGAGACATATGACTTTTCCTTGTCGCCATTGCGATCGGCAATATCCCCGGCTGCCGGACGGCACCTTATGCCGCAGGACGACACACTGACGAATCAAGGAAAAGTGAGCCTTCAGCCCCGAGAAAATCTCAGCCTTCCAGCTCTTCCCGCAGCATTTCGAGCTCCAGCCACTCCTCTTCCATGTCAGTCAGGCTGGCGCGCAGTTTCTCCATCTCGCCGGCAAGCCGGTTGAAGGCTGCGGGATCGCGCGTGAAAAGATTGGGATCTGCCATCACCTGTTCGCGCTTGGCGATTTCGGCTTCGGCCTTCGCCATTTCCTTTGGCAGATTTTCCAGTGCGAATTTCTGCTTGAAGGAGAGCTTGACCTTCGAGTTGCCTGAAGCTGTTGCTTGCTGCGTCTTCGGCTTCTCCGCCGCCTTCTCGGCCCTCTTACGCTCCTCGAGCGCGCCCTTGCGCTGTACAAGCATGTCCGAGTAGCCGCCGGCATATTCGATCCAGCGACCATCAGGCGCATCCGGCACGGCCGGTGCGATCGTCGAGGTCACGGTGCGGTCGAGGAAATCGCGGTCGTGGCTGACGAGAATGACGGTGCCGGGAAAGCCGGCGACAATCTCCTGCAGGAGATCGAGCGTTTCGATATCGAGATCGTTGGTCGGCTCGTCGAGGATCAAGAGGTTCGTCGGGCGCGAAAGGATGCGCGCCAGCATCAGCCGGGCGCGTTCGCCGCCGGAGAGGTTTCTGATCGGCGTACGCGCTTGTTCCGGCTGGAACAGAAATTCCTTCATGTAGCCGGTGACATGGCGCTGCTCGCCGTTTACGAGCAGGTTTTCGCCGCGCCCATCCGTCAGATAGTTGGCAAGCGTATCCTCGGGGTCGAGATCCTCGCGTTTCTGGTCGAGCGTCGCGATCTCCAGATTGGTGCCGAGCTTGACGATGCCGCTATCGGGTGAAAGCTGCCCGGTCAGCATCTTCAGCAGCGTCGTCTTGCCGGCGCCGTTCGGTCCGACGAGACCAATGCAGTCGCCGCGATGCACGCGTATCGAAAACGGCGTGACGATAGCCCGCTCACCGAAGCTCTTGGTGATCTTGTCGGCCTCGATCACCAGCTTGCCGGATTCCTGCGCGTCCGAAACCGTCGCCTGCACCGTGCCCTGCGGTCCCTTGTGGCCGCGATAGTTCGAGCGCATCGTCTGCAACTCGCCGAGACGGCGCATGTTACGCTTGCGCCGCGCCGTGACGCCGTAGCGCAGCCAGTGCTCCTCGCGCTCGATCGACTTGCCGAGCTTGTGCTGTTCCAGTTCCTCGGCCTCCAGCACCTGGTCGCGCCAGGCTTCGAAATGCGCAAAGCCTCTCTCGAGCCGGCGCGAGGTGCCGCGGTCGAGCCAGACGGTTGCCGTCGAGACCTTTTCGAGGAAACGCCGGTCGTGCGAGATCAGCACCAAGGCGCTGCGCGTCTTTTGCAGCTCGCCTTCCAGCCATTCGATGGTCGGCAGGTCAAGATGGTTGGTCGGTTCGTCGAGCAGAAGAATGTCCGGTTCCGGTGCCATAACCCGGGCAAGGGCTGCGCGCCGTGATTCGCCACCGGACAGCATTTTGGGGTCTTCATCGCCGCTCAGCCCGAGATGCGACAGCAGATAGGTGACACGATAGGGGTCATCGCCTGGCCCGAGGCCGGCCTCGGCATAGGCCTGCACCGTGTTGAAGCCGGCAAAATCCGGCGCCTGTTCGAGATAACGCACCGTCGAGGACGGATGGCGGAAGAGCTCGCCGGACTGCGCCTCGACCAGGCCGGCGGCAATCTTCAGCAGCGTCGATTTCCCCGAGCCGTTACGCCCGACGAGACAGATTTTGTCACCGGGCTCGATCTGCAGGCCAGCACCGGCCAGAAGCGGTGCGCCGCCAAAGCTCAGGAAGATATCGTCGAGTTTCAGAATGGGAGGGGCCAAAAATCAGACTCCGGAAAGATCATAGGGCCGGGCGAGCACGATTGCCCGGCCGCTGCGGAGCGAAAAGCGAACCTTGCCTTCCGCAACATTGGAAATGGTGCGCGACGAGCCGAAAGGCAGATGGAAATCCGTGAGCGGATAACGCGCATTTTCGAGGGAAAGCCCTCTCAGCTCGCTGAATCCGGGCACGGAAAACAGGCTGCCTTTGGGAAGGTCCAGTTCGATCGTACCGGCAACCAGCGGCACGGCCTCTTCCTTGCCCGAGGTCAGCAGCAGGTCGAAACCCTCTTCCGCCAGGCTGACGGCCGACAACAGGTGTTGAAGCGCGTGGTCGGAGCGTTCACCGCCGAGCGCACCGGCCAGGATGAGCCGCCGCGCGCCCCGCGCGATTGCTTCCGCCACGGCGATTTCGCCGTCCGTCGCCGCCTTCGCGGCCGGATAAGGCTGTTTCGGCACATCGGGAAATGCACCCGCGAGATCATCAGGCGTCGAATCGAAATCGCCGACCCAGAGCTCCGGCGTAATACCGAGTGCTGCCGCATGCCGCATGCCGCCATCGGCCGCAATAAAGCGGCTGTTTTCGATGGCATCGCGCAGGCGCTCCGTCAGGCTGAGTTCGCCGCCAAGGAGAATGGTGAAGGTGGATTGGCTCATGGGCATTGCCCTTAGCGCAAACGAGGGGTCGAGGGGAAGGGCCGGCGAACGCCGGCGTCTGCCTCAGCCCGGCATATCCTTGTCGCGCGACAGGAAAACCGCCTCGTAGCCGCCGATGAAGCGCTCGAAAAGCGCTGCGAAGCGCTCGACATCCTCCTGTCGCCAGTCGGAAACGATCTCGGAAATGATCGCAAGCTTCTGCGCGACGATCTCGGCAAGCAGGTCCTGGCCAACCTCGGTCATGACGACGACGATCCGCCGCGCATCGGCCTGCGAGGCCTCGCGGCGCAGCACGTTGCGCCCGACCATGTCGGCCACCACCCGGCTTGCCCGTGACGGATCGATGCGCAGCATCTCCGCGATCATGCCGACCGTGACCTCGCCGGCAGGCTGCGCCCTGCGCACGGCATCGAGCACGTCGAGATGCGAAAGCTCGAGGCCCGGTGCAGCACTCTGGATCGCCAGGCGGCCGATCAGCCGCCGCCCGGTCATCAGCCGCATGCGCGCCATGCTCCGGCCGATACGCGGCACGTTTTCACGATCCGGCTCGGCCGGCTCCACAGAAGGGGTCTTGGTCAGAACGTCGCTCATCACAGGACCATAACAGAGCCGATTCAAAAATTGAATATGCCGATGTCATTAATGTGCCATTGACAACTATATGCTATTAGCACATAAAAGCACATCAACCCGGAACGATGCCTCCCATGGACATGCAACTCGCGCCTGCGCCGCTCGTGACGGATCCTCGTCGTCGGCTTATCCTCTTCTTCTTCCTGATGACCGCCATGTTCATGGCGACGCTTGATAATCAGATCGTCTCCACGGCGCTGCCGACGATCGTCGGCGAATTCGGCCATCTCGAGCGCTTCGGCTGGATCGGCTCGGCCTATCTCCTGTCGCTGAGCGCCGTCATGCCGGTCTACGGCAAGCTCGGCGACCTGTTCGGCCGAAAATACGTGATGATGACGGCGATCATGATCTTCACCGTCGGATCGACAGTCTGCGGCCTTGCGGTCTCGATGAATACGCTGATCGCCGCCCGCGTGCTGCAGGGTCTTGGCGGCGGCGGCATCATGGTGTCGATCTTCGCCGTCAACGCCGACCTGTTCGAGCCGCGCGAGCGGGCGCGCTACCAAAGCTATTCCAGCCTTGTGCTGATGGCATCGGGCGCGATCGGCCCGGTGCTCGGCGGTACGATGAGCGATCTCTTCGGCTGGCGCTCGATCTTCCTCGTCAACGTGCCGATCGGCTTCATCGTGCTCACCGGCCTTGCCTTCATGCTGCCGTACCGCAAACCGCATCGTCGCCCCAAGATCGATTATGCCGGTGCGCTCCTGCTTGCCATGACGACGACAAGCATCGTGCTTGCCACCGACAGCAGCGAATTGTTCGGCGCATTGATCTCGCCGGAGAGTATCGGCATCGTCGCCTTCGGCGTCGTCTGCGCCGTCACCTGGGTGTTCGTCGAGCGCCGCGCGCCGGAACCGATCGTTCCCCTGCAGCTGTTTCGCAATTCGACCTTCAGCCTGCTCCTGGTGATCTCGATCATGGGCGGCGCCATCGCCATCGGCATGGTCAATTATCTCGCCCTCTTTCTGCAGACAACGACCGGCCTTTCGCCGTCTGCCGCCGGCCTGCTCTTCATCCTTCTGACCGGCGGCCTCGTCTGCGGGTCGCTTTCCGCAGGCCGCATCATCTCGAAGACGGGGCGCTACAAGCCCTTCGCCATCGCCAGCCTCACCTGCAGCGCCATCGCCTTTGCGCTGATGTCGCAGATCCACGCCGGAACGCCGATCGCCTTCATCGGCGCGGTCATGATGCTGCACGGCATCGGCATCGGCCTTGCCCAGCAGGTTCCCGTCATCGGCGTACAGAATGCAGCACCCGCCCGCGACGTCGGCGCCGCCACCGGCTCGGTGACGCTGTCGCGCATGGGCGGCGCCTCGATCGCCATTTCCATCTATGGCGCCATCATCGCCTCTGAGCTCGGCAAGGTCGGCGTCTCCATTCCTGGCGTCGCCGATATCAAGCAGCTGACGCCGAAAATGATGGCCGCCCTTCCCGAAGCGAGCCGCCAAGCGGTCGCCGATACCTATGCCGCCGCATTCTCGCCGCTCTTCATGACCTCCTGCGCCATTGCGCTGATCGGCCTTGCCGCCGCCATCATGCTGAAACCCGTGCAACTGCCCCGTGCCGGCGAGACGATAAAGCCGCAACCGGCGACGGCGGAAGCTGCCGAATAGTGGAATCGTCACGCGAGAGAATGCTTTATCAGGAGGCGTTCTCTCTCGACGTGCATACATCAAAGGTTGCGATTTTCTCGCAAGACTGTCGCTATCGAGCCGGTTGCTTCAATCGGGCCGTTCTTTTTCCGCACCGCCGACGAATCTCGGCTTTGTGACGGAACTTTCGCCATAATTTCATCCGAGCGAAGGGAAGCCTTAATGCCTGAGGCTTGCTAAAATGCAACGGCGCCACATTTAAACAGAGTCTCGCTATGCAACCGATGCGTAAATCAGCTACAGCAACGACTTGTATTGGCCGATTGTGCAGCGCGAGATCAGGGGTGCGCACCTGTTGAATTCCCCTTGCCACGGTCGGTCCGAATCTGCGGCAAACCGGCAAAACAGCGACATGATGCGGAGAAACAGACTGGACAGCTTGACGACGTGGAAATCCCCCGCGCTTTCCAGTGATGCCATTTCCGCGCCGCGGCGCTTCGCGCGTCGCATGATGCTGCTTTCGGCCGTCGCAATGGCGCTGAATGGCTGCCAAACGCTGATCGACCAATCCTATCAGCCGAGTGTTTCGCCGTCTTCCAATCCACAGATCGTCGACGAGGTGCAGAAAAACGACCCGCGCGCGGCGATGGGCGCCCGCGAGCATCCGCGCATCGTGGCAAGCTACGGCGGCGAATACAAGGACGCCAAAACCGAGCGCCTCGTCGCCCGCATCGCCGGCGCGCTGACGGCGGTGTCGGAAAATCCGAGCCAGTCCTACCGCATCACCATCCTGAATTCGCCGGCGATCAACGCCTTTGCGCTGCCGGGCGGTTATCTCTACGTCACCCGCGGCCTGCTCGCCCTTGCCAACGACGCTTCGGAAGTTGCCGCCGTGCTGTCGCACGAAATGGGCCATGTGACGGCGAACCACGGCATCGAGCGGCAGAAGCGCGAAGAGGCTGAGGTTATCGCCAGCCGCGTCGTCGCCGAAGTCCTTTCCAGCGACATCGCCGGCAAGCAGGCGCTTGCCCGCGGCAAGCTGCGGCTCGCCGCCTTCTCCCGCCAGCAGGAGCTGCAGGCCGATGTCATCGGTGTGCGCATGCTCGGTGAAGCTGGCTATGATCCCTATGCCGCTGCCCGTTTCCTCGATTCGATGGCGGCTTACAGTCGCTTCATGTCGGTTGATCCCGAAGCCGACCAGAGCCTCGACTTCCTGTCGAGCCATCCGAATTCGGCTCAGCGCATAGAGCTCGCCCGCACCCACGCCCGCGCCTTCGGCCAGGAAGGCTCGGTCGGCGACAAGGGCCGCGATTATTATCTCGACGGCATAGACGGACTGCTCTACGGCGACAGCCCGGAAGAAGGCTATGTGCGCGGCCAGACCTTCCTGCATGGCGGCCTCGGCATCCGCTTCGACGTGCCGCCGGATTTCCACATCGACAACAAGGTCGAGGCGGTGATGGCCACCGGTCCGAACGACATCGCCGTCCGCTTCGACGGCGTCGCCGACAATCAGAACCAGAGCCTCACCAACTATATCTCCAGCGGCTGGGTAACCGGCCTCGACCCGTCGACCATCCAACCGATCACCATCAACGGCATGGAAGCAGCCACCGCGCGCGCCAGCGCCGACCGCTGGGATTTCGATGTCACCGTGATCCGCAACAATTCGCAGATCTTCCGTTTCCTGACCGCCGTGCCGAAAGGCAGCGGCGCCCTTGAGCCAACGGCGAATGTGCTGCGCGCGAGTTTCCGCCGCATGACGCCGGCAGAGGCCGCCTCGCTGAAACCGCTGCGCATCCGCGTCGTCACCGTCCGGCCGGGTGAGAACATCTCGACGCTCGCCGCCCGCATGATGGGCACAGACCGCAAGCTCGATCTCTTCAAGCTCATCAATGCCCTGCCCACGGGTGCAGCCGTTTCTATAGGCGATCGCGTCAAGATCATCGCCGAATAAAAAAGGCCCGGCTAGCGCCGGGCCAGTCTGTGCTGCTGGAAGGGATAAAACATCTCGCGCAAAATTGTGCGGCGGTTTTGCGACAACGAGCTAAATCGGCGACGCGCTTTCGGTTCAGGCGTAGGCCGCCATATGCGGATCGGCGCTGACGAGCGCGCTGCGAAGCTTCTCCATCGCTCGGCTTTCGATCTGACGCACGCGCTCCTTGGAAATACCGAGATCGGCACCGAGCTCTTCGAGCGTGGCACCGTCTTCCGCCAGACGCCGGGCGCTGATGATCTTCATCTCGCGTTCGTTGAGATGTTTCAGCGCCGAGGCGAGCCAGACGCGGCGGCGCTCGCCGTCGATCATGTTGGACACCTGCTCGTCCGGCAGGGGATCGTCGCTGACGAGGAAGTCCATCTTTTCCGCGCTCTCGGCATCGCCGGAGACCGAAGGCGCCTGCAGCGAGGCGTCGTTGCCGGAAAGCCTAGCATCCATCGTCTGTACATCCGAGAGGCTGACGCCGAGGGCCGCGGCGATTTCCTGGTGAATGGATTGCAGCGTCAGCTGCGTGTCTCCCTTGGCGAGCTTGGCGCGCAGACGGCGCAGATTGAAGAACAGCGCTTTTTGCGCCGAACTCGTACCGCCGCGCACGATCGACCAGTTGCGCAGGATATAATCCTGGATAGATGCCCTGATCCACCAACTTGCATAGGTGGAAAAGCGCACGTCGCGTTCCGGCTCGAAGCGGGCGGCGGCCTCGAGCAGACCGACATAGCCCTCCTGGACCAGATCGCTCATCGGCAGACCGAAATTGCGGAACTTGCCGGCCATGGATATGACGAGGCGCATATGGGCCATGGCAATCTGGTTGCGCGCGCCGCGGTCGTCATGATCCTTCCAGCGGGTGGCGAGATCGTGCTCTTCCTGACGGGCGAGATAAGGCGCGGCCATCGCGATTTTGATCATGCGCCGATCTGCAGACATGTTCTTCATTTCGATCTCCCGAAACAGGCCTCTCGCCCTGAAATGAACAATAAAACTCTTCTCCCGGAACATCGCTGTCCGGATTGAATGGAGTTCTGAATGCATAAAAGCCCCGCCCCTGGACTTTTCAGGGGGAGGCCCTATTTTTCATCATGTGCCGGTAAGACGGCTGGGCAGGACCTGTTTTTTCACCTTGCCGGATGGGCAATATAGAAAAGGCATGATCCGCTCCTCATCGAACATTGACGGAATAGCAGTTCGCCCGTGAGGCCATTGCCCGACGAGCAGTCCGCAATTACGTGTGATAAACGCGGCAGTCGGCAAAAAGTTCCAATAAAAAAACCCGGCTCGAAGGCCGGGTTTTTTGACAGAAAAACAGGGTCGCTTTATGCGGCTTCGTCCTGTGAATCGTCTTCTTCGATGGCCTTGCCACGCTTAGGACCCTTGTTGAGATTGGTCTCGACGAGGCGGACGGCTTCGGTTTCCGACATCTTGTTGACCGCGGCGATTTCGCGCGCCATGCGGTCGAGCGCAGCCTCATAAAGCTGGCGCTCGGAATAGGACTGCTCGGGCTGGTTCTCGGCACGATAGAGATCGCGCACGACTTCAGCGATGGAAATCAGGTCGCCGGAATTGATCTTGGCATCATATTCCTGGGCGCGGCGGGACCACATGGTGCGCTTGACGCGCGCCTTGCCCTGCACGACCTTCAAAGCACGCTCGACGAAATCCGTTTCCGAAAGCTTGCGCATACCAATGCTCATCGCCTTCGCGACCGGAACCTTCAGACGCATCTTGTCCTTCTCGAAATCAATAACGAAAAGTTCGAGCTTCATGCCGGCAACTTCTTGCTCTTCGATAGCGGTGATGGTACCGACGCCATGAGCGGGGTAGACGATCGATTCACCGGTCTTGAAGCCGTGACGTGCTGTAGAAGGTTTTTTCTGCTGAGTCGTCATTCTATTCAAAAACTCCCTGTTACGCTTCCGGCGGCGGCCGGAGCCGGGTCAGTCAGGCCCGGGTGAGACGGTAGTATCCGTCGGGTGACTTCACTCTGGTCCCATCGGGCAAAAGCAAAGACTTCTTGCGCACGATCTTGGGACCCGGCGCTCAAAGCGTTGATATGTCACGGAAACCGTGTACGGATTTGTTTTGCTTTCGTGATGGTTTTGGGCATGCGTCATGCCACAAATGGAACAGTAGACGAAACCTATCATAAAAATATGAGGAAATCAATAATTTGCTTCGCTTGAGTCATGCGGGCAACACATGTCACCCATATGCCTCACGCAGCTTTTAAAACGTTTTGCCCTACGTTCGCCCGAACCCGGTGACCGAATGTAGGCGCTGTCTCAATCGCCGGAACCGGGCTTTTCGGAAAAATACTTCTCGAATTTTCCGGTCTCGCCATCCATGTCCTTGGCCTCAGGCAACGGCTCCTTCTTGACCGTAATATTCGGCCAGATCGTTGCGTATTCGGTGTTGATCTTCAGCCATTTGTCGAGGCCAGGCTCGGTATCGGGCTTGATCGCCTCGGCGGGACATTCCGGTTCGCAGACGCCGCAATCGATGCATTCGTCGGGATGGATGACGAGGAAATTCTCGCCCTCATAGAAGCAGTCGACAGGGCAGACTTCCACGCAATCGGTGTATTTGCACTTGATGCAATTGTCGGTCACGACATAGGTCATGAAGAACTCCAGGATTTCCATGCGGATGGGGCCGGGCAACCTGGAACGTCGCGCCTATCCCCGTGCCGGAGGAAAAGCGTGAGCACGCTTGGGAGGCAAGCACGCTTCCGGCAGGTTGTCAGTGACGTATCGGCTTTATCGCCGGATTTCAAGGATAAACGATCTGCAAAAGCCGACGCCGCAGACAGAGTTTTCTAATCCTCGTCCGACATCAGCCTGTCGATTGCACGTCTTTCCTTTTTGGTCGGACGGCCGGTGCCGGTCGCCCGGATTGCCTGCTCGTAGGGCGTGAGACGTTTTGCCTCATCGGGCGGCGGGGATTGGTCGTCGTAAAGCAGGCGCGCCTGCTCGTAAGGCCCCCGCCGCTCGCCGGCAAGGCGCACGACGAGAACGACATCGCGCCGCTCCAGCGTCAGCTCGATACGGTCACCCGGCTTGACCATCTGGCTCGGCTGGCTGCAGCGCTCGCCGTTGATGCGCACATGGCCTGATTGGATATGGCTCTGCGCCACCGAGCGTGACTTCGCCATGCGCGCGAAGAACAGCCACTTGTCGATGCGCTGGCGCGAACCGCTGGTCGGCTGTGTCTCCCCGCTCATGACTACTTCTTCATCTGCTCCTTGAGGGCTGCGAGCTTGGCGAAAGGCGAATCCGGATCGATCGGCTTCTCCTTACGCGGCGGCTTGGCCTCGAAGCGCAGCGGCTGCGAGCCGCCGCGATTGTTGTTGCGGTCGTTGCGATCGTTGCGGTCACCGCGATCCTTGCGATCGCCACGGTCCTGCCGGTCGCCACGCGGCTGGTCGCCCCGTGGTTGGTTGTTGCGGTCGCCTCTTGCCTGCTGCGGCCGGCCGCCATCGCGACCGCCGCCTTCCTTGCCGCGGTTCTGGCGATTGTTGTCGCGGCCGTCGCCATTGCGATTGCCCTCGCCGCCTTCACCGCCGCCCGGCCGGCGATTGCGGTCGCCGCGTTCCTGGTTCTGACCGCGCTGCTCGCCCTGGCCGCCACGGCGTTCGCCATGACCGCCGCGCGCCTGGCGTTGATTGTCGTTGCGGCCGCCGAGACGCCACAGAAGAACTGGCTTCGGTTCCACCGGCTCGCCGGCTTCCCCAGGAGCAGGTGCTGCTTCCTCGGGAGCGTGCACCGCTTCCCCAGACGCTTCGACCGGAGCCGATGTCTCGATCGCTTCGACCGGAGCGGGGGGTTGGACCGCTTCGGCCACGGGCGCGTCAGCAACTGCCGGAGCCGCCTCGGTTGCAGACGCTTCGGCAACAGTCTCTTCCGCCGCACCGTCGGCATCGTCGTGGTCGGCCTTTTCGGCTGTCTCTTCCGCAGGCATTTCCGCAGTGGCAGCAGGCACTGAGGCCGCATCCTGCGTCGCAAGATGTACTGATGCCTCTTCCGCCTTCACGGCATCGGCGCGATAGCCGAGACCCTTGAGGATTTCTTCCATGTCCTCGAGCGTCGCACCGAGGATCGACAGCATCGCCGTCGTCGTCGTGAAGCGGCGGCCGTCATAGGCGCCCTCCGGACGGTTGTTTTGACCGGGCTTCCATTGCAGCAGCGGACGGATGATATCGGCCAGCCGTTCCAGGATGTCGATGCGTACGGCACGTTTGCCGAGGAAACGGAAGCCGGCGAGCTTGTAGAACATCCGCTCGAAGGTCGGATCCGTGACGACGGAGGTGCGGCCGGCGGCAAGCACCGGAATGAGATCGCCGTAGCCGGGCTTGTCGAGACCGTCGTTCTTCAGCGCCCAGAGCAGCGTGATGAGCTCGGCCGGCGCCGGCTTCAGAAGTGCGGGAACGAAGATGTGATAGGCGCCGAAACGCACGCCGTAGCGGCGCATGGAGGCACGGGCCTCCTGGTCCAGCGACTTCACCTCCTCGGTCACCTCGCGGCGGAACAGCACCCCGAGATTCTCGACGAGCTGGAAGGCAAGCCCCTTGGCGAGACCCTGCAGATCTTCGGCGCGCGACAGATCATCGAGCGGCTTCAGCACCGTGCTGATATGATGATTGACGAAGCGCTCGATGCGGGCAGCAACGTGATCGCGGGCATTGCCCGTCAATTGTTCGTCGGCCAGCAGGATCACGCGCGGACGCATGATGTGATCGCTGCCCGAAAGCCGCGCCACCGGGTCGCCCAGCCAACGGATCAACCCATCCGAACCGATCACAAGATCGCTGTTGCCGGCGGCATGCATCCGGGCCGCGCGGGCTTCGAACTCGAGCCCGAGCGCCTTCTGCGACGCAGCCTGAACCGCCTTGGCATCCGGTCCGTCCGTTCCCGCCACCGGCGTGAAACGGAACCCGCTCAATTGCCCTACATGATGTCCTTCAACGAAGACATCACCATTCACACTGATTTCAGCTTCCAGCATCGCATTCTCTCTCAGGCGCTTCATGAGCACAGATGTCCTGCGATCAACAAAGCGTTTCGTCAACCTTTCATGTAACGCGTCGGACAATCGATCTTCGATTTCCCGCGTCTTTTCCTGCCAGTGTGTCGGATCGGCAAGCCAACCGGGCCGATTCGAAACGTAGGTCCAGGTCCTTATCTGCGCGATTCGCGCCGAAAGCGTGTCAATTTCCCCATCTGTTCGATCGGAGCGATGAACCTGCTCCGCAAGAAACTGCTCATTCACCGTGCCATAGCGGACAAGATCGGAAAAGAGGGTCGCGATAAGATCGGCATGTTGTGCTGGGGTGATACGCCGATAATCGGGAAGCGCGCAAGCCTCCCAGAGTTTTTCGACGCGCGCCGGCCTGTCGGCGAGATCGATGACCTCGGGATAGCGCGAAAGCTGTTCCAGCGCCTGCTGGTCGACCGCAGGCAGCGCCCGCGTCAGCCCCGGCACGCGCGGTCCCACCTCAAGGCTGGCGCGCAGCGATGCGATTGAGGAGAAGTCCATCTCCGTCGTCCGCCACTGCAAAACCTTGACGTTGTCGAATTCGTGCCCCTCGATGCGCTGCACCAGTTCGTCGTCGAAGGGCGAGACCTGTCCGGTGACGCCGAAGGTCCCGTCCCGCACATGCCGCCCGGCGCGCCCGGCGACCTGGCCGAGTTCGCCTGGATTGAGATTGCGGAACTGGTAACCGTCGAACTTCCGGTCCTGGGCAAAGGCGACGTGATCGACATCGAGGTTGAGGCCCATGCCGATCGCATCGGTCGCCACCAGATATTCGACGTCGCCCGCCTGATAAAGCGCCACCTGCGCATTGCGGGTGCGCGGGCTGAGCGCGCCGAGCACCACCGCCGCGCCGCCGCGCTGCCGGCGGATGAGCTCGGCGATGGCATAGACCTCGTCGGCAGAGAAGGCGACGATGGCCGAGCGCTGCGGCAGCCGGGTGATCTTCTTCTGCCCGGCATAGAAAAGATGCGAAAGCCGCGGCCGCTCGACGATAGTGATGCCGGGCAGGAGCTGCTGCAGGATCGGCCGCATCGTCGCCGCGCCGAGCAGCAGCGTTTCCTCGCGGCCGCGCAGATGCAGGATACGGTCGGTGAAGATATGGCCACGCTCGAGATCGCCGGCGAGCTGCACCTCGTCGATCGCGACGAAGGCGGCCCTGGTCTCGCGCGGCATCGCTTCGACAGTGCAGACGGAAAAACGCGCATTGGGCGGCGAAATCTTTTCCTCGCCGGTGACCAGCGCCACATTCTGTGCGCCGACCTTCTCCACCACCCGCGTATAGACCTCGCGCGCCAGCAGCCGGAGCGGCAGGCCGATCACGCCCGTCCCGTGCGCAACCATGCGCTCGATGGCATAATGGGTCTTGCCGGTATTGGTCGGTCCGAGCACCGCGGTCACACCGCGCCCACTCAGAATCATCGGCTGCGAAATCAGAGTCATGAGTCCATGCAAATGAGGCGGGGTGGCCCCAGAAAATCTCGACTCCTCGATGGAAGCTGGACAACACATGGACAGCTGCCGTCGCAAACGCAAGGGCAGATTTCAAAATGCCTCGGGGATTACGACCTTTGCGAGTCCTGCGGAACGCCCGAATTTCCGATTCGGAACAGCGCAAGAACGAATCAGCGACGAATCGATGACTCTCGCTGATTCAGCTTTTGTTCACGGCTAAGTATTGATTTTGAATCACTTTTTCCCACTAGATGCTGAATCGCGAGACTCTCTCCTGTTCGCACTTTCGCCGTCGTGAGCGACAATCTTCGCCCGATTTTGAACAGGCAAAAATCCGCCCGAAATTAACCTCTCGACCAAAGCCTGAACGAATCGGAGACGAATCGCTCACTCCATCGTTTTCGCCTTTCGTTCACGGCCACATCTGGTAGCGCTATCAGGCCCCGGCACTAGACGCGGATCAGCGGCAGAGCCCTTCGTCCCGCTCCGCCGCACCAAAATTAATCTTTTTGGGAGCCGGATTCAGACGGCGTTAAGTCGGGGACGGCCAATTGTGGCGCGCCGATCAAAAACGGAACGAATCGCTGACGAATCGGCGACATCGCGATTTTCCCGCTTTGTTCACCGCAACATATTGTATTTAAATGTCTTTTTAACCATAGCGGCAATTTTCGGAAATGACGGAAATTAAACCGTGAATCAGGCTTCGTCACATTTCCAGAGCTTAACCGGGAACAAAAATCGCCAATACGTGTTTCTAGTCCATCCAAATTGCGGATGAAATGAAGGAAACACACCATGCTTGGCACGATACTACTTGTTATCCTCATTCTGCTCTTGATCGGAGCCTTGCCGAATTGGGGTTATAGCCGTGGCTGGGGCTATGGACCTTCTGGCGGTTTGGGGCTAGTTCTCGTGATTATCATTATCCTTGTACTAATGGGCCGCGTCTAAAGGCCAACTAACCTGGGGAGTTACGACATGATGAAGAAGATTGTTCTTATTGGTGCGCTCGTCGGCGCGCTCGCATCCTGCACAGCGACCGAGCAAGGCACGGCGATCGGCGCCGGCACCGGCGCGGTTATCGGCGGTGTCGTCACCAACAGCTGGGGTGGTGCCGCCGTCGGCGCCGTTGCCGGCGGCCTGACCGGCGCTCTGATCGGCCAGTCGGTCGAACGCCGCGGCTACTGCGTCTATCGCGACCGCTACGGCCGCCGCTACGAGGCTCGTTGCCGCTAATCGGCACAAGCATATCGGACTCCCAACGGGCGTTTCGGCGCCCGTTTTCTTTGTCGGTCGATCCGTCAACGAGACGTTGACAATCGGTTGCGAAAGTCAAACCTAGCGCCGCCCAACGGGGAGTCACATATTTCCTTCAGAGCATGATGCCGAAAAGTGTGAGCGGTTTTCGTACGACATCATGCTCTCACTATAAATGCAGAACAGGATGATCCTAGGCCGACCCGGCCTAAGATCATCCTGTTCTGGAGCGCAACGGACAGGCAGGGCCGCCCGGCGCACCCAAAAGGAAACGCTTCCATGATTCAGATTTTGCTGAATTCCCTCATCGCGTCGGCTTTCCTGACAACCGCGATATCAGCGTTCAGCAGCGATGATCGTTCGCTGCGCAAAATACCGGCCAGAGTTAGGCCACAGCGACGTCCGAACACAGACCGCCGCTCTTGATCTTCCCGAAACAGCGCGACTGCTCCGGTCACAAAGTCGCAACCGGCATCACGAGACGCCCACAAACAGCGATGGCGCGATCCTGCCGGACGCGCCATCGCTTTGAATCTAATTCCTACTGTCGACGTGAAGACAGAAATGCCTAGGCGAAGAACTGTCCGCCATTGGCCGTCAGCGTCGAACCGGTGATGAAGCCGGCATCGTCGGAGACGAGGAAGGTGACGCAGCGCGCGATCTCTTCCGGTTCGCCGAGCCGACCGACGGGGATCTGCGGAATGATACGTTCGTTCAGCACCTTCTCCGGCACGGCAAGCACCATTTCCGTTCCGATGTAACCGGGGCAAATGGCGTTGACGGTGATGTTCTTGTTCGCCCCCTCCTGAGCCAGTGCCTTGGTAAAACCGAGATCGCCCGCCTTGGCCGCCGAATAATTCACCTGGCCCATCTGGCCCTTTTGCCCGTTGATCGACGAGATATTGACGATACGACCGAAGCTGCGGTCACGCATGCCGGTCCAGACCTGATGCGTCATGTTGAACAGGCCGGTGAGGTTGGTATTGATCACCTCGTGCCATTGTTGCTGCGTCATCTTGTGGAACATCGCGTCGCGGGTGATGCCGGCATTGTTGACGAGGATTTCGACCGGGCCGATCTCGCTTTCGACCCTGGCAACTCCCTCGCCGCAAGCGAGGTAATCCGAAACATCCCATTTGAACACCGGAACGCCGGTAACGTCGTGGAAGGCTTTGGCCTTCTCGTCGTTGCCGGCATAGCTGGCAGCGACCCTGTATCCGGCATTTTTCAGTGCCATGGATATTGCCGCGCCGATGCCGCGTGTACCCCCGGTGACCAAAGCCACTCTGCTCATGTTCCGCTCCCCTTTTGTTTTTCGCCCCGTCGCGTGGCGGGATCTTCAATCAAACATGGATCGTATGCTATTTAAAGCGCTTCAAAGCACATGGCCACACCCATGCCACCCCCGATGCAAAGCGTGGCGAGACCCTTCTTAGCGCCGCGGCGCTTCATTTCGAACAGCAGCGTGTTGAGAACGCGCGCACCGGAGGCGCCGATCGGATGGCCGATCGCGATCGCTCCGCCATTGACGTTGACGATCGACGGATCCCACCCGAGATCCTTGGTGACGGCACAGGCTTGCGCCGCGAAGGCCTCATTGGCTTCGACGAGATCAAGATCGTTGACCGACCAGCCGGCCTTCTCGAGCGCCTTGCGCGAAGCCGGGATCGGTCCGGTGCCCATGATCTGCGGATCGACACCCGCCGTTGCCCAGGAAACGATGCGGGCGAGCGGCTGGACCCCGCGCCGGACCGCCTCCGCTTCGCTCATCAGCACCGCCACAGCGGCACCGTCGTTGAGGCCGGACGCGTTCGCGGCCGTGACCGTGCCGTCCTTGTCGAAGGCCGGGCGCAGCTTCCCCATCGCCTCGATCGTCGCGCCGTGACGGATATATTCGTCAGCATCGACCGTAACGTCGCCCTTACGTGTCTTAATGACGTAGGGGATGATCTCGTCGACAAAGCGACCGGCCTTCTGCGCTGCCTCCGCCTTGTTCTGCGAACTGACGGCGAACTGATCCTGGTCGTCGCGCGAAAGCTGCCACTGGCGCGCAACATTCTCGGCGGTGATGCCCATGTGGTAGCCGTGGAAAGCGTCGGTCAAGCCGTCCTTGATCATCGTGTCGATCATCTTCATGTCGCCCATCTTGACGCCGCCGCGCAAGTGCGCGGCATGCGGGGCCATCGACATGGATTCCTGGCCGCCGGCAACGATGATCTTGGCGTCGCCGGTGGCGATCTGCTGCATGCCGAGCGCGACGGCGCGCAAGCCCGAGCCGCAGAGCTGGTTAACGCCCCAGGCCGTTGCTTCCTGCGGAATGCCGGCCTTCATCGCCGCCTGGCGGGCCGGGTTCTGACCTTCGCCGGCGGCAAGCACCTGGCCGAGGATCACCTCATCCACCTCGCCGGCATCGACGCCCGCACGCTCGAGCGCGCCCTTGATGACGGCCGCCCCGAGCTCATGCGCGAGGACCGTCGCGAAAGCACCGTTGAAGGCGCCGACTGCTGTTCGCCCTGCACTGGCGATGACGATGGATGGATTGCTCATGGGGACGCTCCTCGTTTTCGTCTCACTTACATAAGTGGAAACTGGCAAAGCTTGGAGCACAAGTCAAACGCGAAGACCGGCCGCCGTCATTTTAGGTAAAGCCCGTCGAAGCCCGATTCATCTGCTCTGTTAAAGGTTTGCCGCATCGCACAAAGAGATTGTCACCGGCCTTCTTTTGCGTTTACAGTCTCAAGTGGAGGAATATCCATAAATCAGACGGGGGTTCAGGAGACTGATATGGCGAAGCATGAGGGTCAGATTGTTATCAAGAAATACGCCAATCGCCGCCTATACAACACAGGCACCAGCACCTACGTGACGCTGGAAGACCTGGCGGAGATGGTGAAGAAGGGCGAAGAATTTAACGTACAAGATGCAAAAAGCGGAGATGACATCACCCATTCGGTGCTGACCCAGATCATCTTCGAACAGGAATCGAAGACCGGCAACACATTGCTCCCGATCTCTTTCCTGCGCCAGCTCATCACCTATTACGGCGACCAGATGCAGATGGTGGTGCCGAGCTTTCTCGAACATTCGATGCGCTCCTTCACCGAACAGCAGTCCCAGATGCGCGAGCAAGTAAACCGCGCCTTCGGCGAAACGCCGCTCGGCAAGAACCTGCAGTTGCCGATGCAGATGGTCGAGGACCATGTTCGCCGCAACACCGAGCTGTTTCAGCAGGCGATGCAGATGTTCTCGCCCTTCATGACGCCGCCTGCCAAGGAAAGCCGCAAGGCCGAGGCCAAGGATATCGACGAGCTGAAGGAACAGCTCCGCGCCCTTCAGAACAAACTCGACAACCTATAATCCGATCGAGACATCCCGCCCGGCGCTTCGGATCGACACGGCAAAACCGCCGATGACATCGATCAGAGCGATCGTCATCAAAATGAAGAAGACCTGCGTCGCAGCATCCCGGACGAGCAAAAACTCGACCAGGAAAGCGATGAACACCAGCATCGACAGCATGTGGTTGACGAGATTGCCGGAACCAGTTCTGGTCGCCTTGAGGATTTCGAAGAACAGCACGACAAGTGCGATGACGATGAAAAGATCGCCGAGCGCCATGCTCCAGATCGCGCCCGAGATCATCGACAGCACGATGATATCATGTTGCAGTGCCGGAATTCCGCCATTGCCCATCAGGCCCAGCATCGCAAGATTGTAAAGAATAAACGGGATAATCATCAGGGGCATGGCGGCTATCATCGGCAATCTCCCAGTGCATCATGGAACAATACTGCCGCAAACCCTTGCCCCACCGCAAGTCATTGCAAATATTATATTGTCGAAATGCAAAAGGCCGGCGTGACGCCGGCCTTGAAACTTCGATCGGACAAGCCGGATCGCGAAATTATGCGCTTTCCTTCGGCGTCAGAACCTGGCGGCCGCGATACATACCGGTTTTCAGATCGATATGATGCGGGCGGCGCAGTTCGCCGGAATTCTTGTCTTCGACGTAGGTCGGAGCCTTCAGGGCGTCTGCCGAACGGCGCATACCGCGCTTGGACGGGCTTGTTTTTCTCTTCGGTACAGCCATTTCTCTTACTCCACTTGCGGGCAAAACATTCCCACGGCCACACCGGCGGCCGAAACGGACATGTCGCGATTTCGGAATTTGGCGCGCTTATACATGCAAGGGGTGACCTTGACCAGTCCCCATGCGTATTTTTTGCAAAGCCGATGATTCCAGGCTCAGACTTCGTCTTCCGGCACGATCCAAGGCTCGGCTCGAGCCGCCTCTTCCCATTTCCGCCAGGCCGGATGCGCCTTCATGGTCTCCATATAGGCCAGCGTATCGTTCTGGCTGACGAGATCATAGATTTCGAACCGGTTGACGACAGGCGCAAACATCGCATCCGCCCCGCTGAACGCGCCAAACAGAAACGGTCCGCCGGATTGCTGCAGGAGGTCGCGCCAGATCGTCTCGATGCGGCTGATATCGGCGTCGACACCCTCCGGCAACGCGATCTTGCCCTTCGGCCGGCGGATATTCATCGGGCAGGCACCGCGCAGCGCCCGGAAGCCCGAAAGCATTTCCATCGAAACCGAACGGGCGAGCGCTCGCTCGGCGCGATCCCTCGGCAGAAGGGCGGCGTCCGGATAAAGCTCGGCGACATATTCGATGATCGCCAGCGATTCCCAGATCTTCAATGCACCATGCTGCAGAAGTGGTACTCGCCCGGTCGGTGAGACCGCCTTGATATCGCGATTGCCACCAGGATAGTCGAAGGGGATCAGAACCTCCTCGAAATCGACGCCGGCGCCCGTCAGCGCCATCCACGACCGGAACGACCAGGAGGAATAGTTCTTGTTGGCGATGTAGAGCGTCGGTCTATCCATGGGCCTCTCCGGTTCAGGCTTCGAAATCGAAGATCAACAATTCGTGGAAATGGTTCATGTCCTCGAACGCGCAGAATGCCGGCGGGGTCAGCTCGAAAACAGGGGCCTTGCGGCGGACATCGTCGGCGACGTTGTCGAGCATTGCCTGCCAGCGCGGCAAGGCTTCGTCTTCCAACCGTTCGATCGCATAGGCGAAGGTCATGTGGAACTTATAGTCCTCATGGTTCGGCTGGCGATAGCCCAGAAGCTCGGCCAGCGCATTGCGCCAGGCTCGCATGACCTTGCGGTCTCTCTCCGTCGCCCCGTCGACGAGCAGGCCCGACGGGCGAGCTTCGACGATGGCGACCTTGAAGGGATCGGCCATCGAGAAACCTTCGAGCCGGGCCGCCATCAGCGCTATCATGTCGTCGATCGGCGTATCGAGAGGCAGATCGCCCGGCCAGCAATCCTGGCGGCGCCTGGTCTCGATGACACCTTCGAAAAGTGTCATGTGAATGCTTGATATCGGCGTGAAGAGGAACTGCGGGGCTTCGGGCATCGCCAGATATTTCTCACGCGCCTCGATCAGCACCGCCTGCGTTTGCGAACCCTTCTCGATATGGCAAACGATGGTGTTGCCGGCTTCCGGCAGAAAGCCGCCGACCTTGCGATAACGGCTGCCGAGATGGGCGGGCGGGGTTGGATTGTGCCTCTTCGAATAAAAGAGAAGCTCGGGCGAAAATGTCGTGATGGTCATGGGCGACTCGGGGGCTCTGGTTGGACTGCATTCGCCCATATGGCAGAACCAAGAATGTCAGATGACACTTGCCACGTCTCGAGCACGATACCGAAAAGTGTGAGCGGTTTTCGGACGACATCCTGTTCTAGCGATAAGTTCTGATCTCAATCATAGATGCACCGGATGTAATCGCCCGAACCTTGTGCGCGTCTCTCGATCACGCCGGCGAGCCGGCGAAGACCTCGTCCGGGCTTGCCGGCATTGCGGTCGATGGGGTTCGGCAGCGAGACGGCAAGCAGCGATGCCTGGCGCCGCGTCAGCTTCGAGGCCGGCACCTTGAAATGATGCTGGGCCGCCGCCTCGATACCGTAAATGCCGGGACCCCATTCGGCGATATTGAGATAGATTTCCATCAGCCGTCGTTTCGACAGGACGAAATCCGTGCTCACCGCGAGCGGAAGTTCCAGCGCCTTGCGCACGAAGGAGCGGCCGTTCCAGAGGAAGAGGTTTTTCGCCGTCTGCATCGGGATGGTGCTACCGCCCCGTGTTGCCTGACCTTTCAGCGTATCCTCGACCAGCATGCGCATTTCCGCCCAGTCGACACCGCCGTGAAAGCAATATTGCCCGTCCTCTGACATCATCACCGACTGCACCACAACCGGGGCAATCTTATCAAGCGACACCCATTGCCTGTCGTAACCCCGCAGCAGCACGAGATCGCGCAGCATCAGCGTCGAGACGGGATGAATGAAAGGCAGCAGATAGAAAAAGATCAGCGCATAGGGAAGAATCAGCAAGACCAGCACGGCAAGAACAATGCGTTTCAACACACGCCCGTCTCCGAACCATCGCCGACGAGCCGGCATGTCGACGCTGTCCTCTCTCTCCGGCGCTATATCCAATGTCCCCAGTCCGATTTCGCTCCTGTCGTTCTCATAACGCCTGTGCAGAGCTTATGCCAGAGTGCGCGGCGAATCTTGCTGCCGCCATCGACAATTCCGTTGCAAGCCCGGGGGCGCTCATGCCAAACAGCGCCCATGGACGCGAACCGGGACACTTTCGAGACGAGGCTGAAGAACAACGCCCGCGACATCGAGGCGCTGCTCGACGCATTGCTTTCACCGAGTGCCCTTTCCGATGAAATCGCCAGGCCCGAGACGCTGCGCGATGCCATGCATTATGCCGTGCTGAATGGCGGCAAGCGGCTGCGCCCGTTTCTCGTCGTCGAAAGTGCAGCCCTTCTCGGCGGCGACGCAGAGGCGGCGCTTCGCGTCGGCGCCGCCCTCGAATGCGTTCACTGCTATTCCCTCGTGCATGACGACCTGCCGGCCATGGACGATGACGACCTGCGCCGCGGCAAACCGACGGTACACATCAAGTTCGACGAGGCGACGGCGATCCTCGCCGGCGACAGCCTGCTGACCTATGCCTTCGACATCATCGCCGCGCCGGAAACGACCCTTGCCGATACGAGCAAGGCATCGCTGGTGCTGGCCCTTGCCCGCGCAGCCGGTCTCGGCGGCATGGCCGGCGGCCAGGCGCTCGACCTCGCGGCGGAAAAGCAGGCCCCCGACGAGGCCGGCATCATCCGCCTGCAGGCGATGAAAACAGGCGCGCTGATCCGCTTCGCCTGTGAAGCCGGCGCCGTCATCGCGGCAAGCCGGCCGGAAGATCGCCGTCGCCTGCGCGCCTTCGGCGAAAAGATCGGCCTTGCCTTCCAACTGGCCGACGACATTCTCGACCTGACCTCGGATGCGGCGACCATGGGCAAGGCGACCGGCAAGGATGCGGCCCGCGGCAAGGGAACGCTTGTGGCCCTGCGCGGCATGGAATGGGCCGAAGCCCAGCTCCGCGAGCATGTCCGCGATGCAGAGGCGTTGCTTGCCCCCTACGGCCCCCGTGCCTCGACCCTCATTGCTGCGGCGCATTTCATCGCCGACCGGAAGAGCTGAAGCGGCAGGTCAGGCTGTCAGTATTTCTTTGAGGGCGGAAACCAGACGGGCACACTCCTCGCCCGTGCCGATGCTGATCCGCAGGAAGTCCGAAATACGCGGTTTGGCGAAATGCCGGACGAGAATGCCGCGCTCCCGCAGAGCGGCTTGAAGCGCTGCCCCGGAACGGCTTTGGTGCCTCGCGAAAACGAAGTTCGCCTGGGACGGCAAGACCTCGAAACCCAAAACTTCAAGTTCAGAGTCGAGGCTTTCGCGGCTGGCGATGATGTTCCTCCGGCATGTCTCAAACCACGCCTCGTCCTTGATCGCCGCCGTCGCCGCAAGCTGCGCCAGACGATCGAGCGGATAGGAATTGAAACTGTCCTTGACCCGCTCCAGCGCCTCAATCAGCGGCCGCTGCCCCAGCGCGAAGCCGATGCGCAGACCGGCAAGCGAACGGGACTTCGACAGGGTCTGGATCACCAGTAGGTTGGGATAGGTTGAAACGAGCCCGGCAGCGCTCTCGCCGCCGAAATCGATATAGGCCTCGTCTATGACAACGACCGCATCCGGATGGGCGGCAAGAAGTGCTTCGATACTGGCAAGTGGCAAGCCGATGCCGGTCGGCGCATTCGGATTGGGGATGATGATCGCGCCGCAGGGCCTGTCGTAATCTTCCAGCCCGATCCGAAACCCATCGTCAACAGGCACCTCGATCGCTTCGACGCCGTATAGCAGGCTATAGGTCGAATAGAAGGCGTAGGTCACATCGGGGTAGAGAAGCGGCCGCTCGTGTTTCAGCAGCGCCTGGAACGTATGCGCGAGAACCTCGTCGGAGCCGTTGCCGACGAATATTTCTTCTGCGGTCAGGCCGAAATGGGCCGCGATCGTCTCGCGCAATTCCGCAGCAGTCGGATCGGGATAGAGCCGCAGACGATCGTCCGCCGCATCCCGGATCGCCTCAAGCGCCTTCGGGGACGGACCGTAAGGGCTCTCGTTGGTATTGAGCTTGACCATGTTCGCGATACGGGGCTGCTCGCCCGCGACATAGGGCCGAAGCTTACTGACGATAGGCGACCAGTACCGGCTCATCCGAACTTGCGGGCGCTCATTCCGCCGCCGTCCGTTGGCCGAAACGCTTCTCGATATAGTCGACAACCAGCGCCTCGAAATCGGCGGCGATATTGGCACCGCGCAGAGTCAGCGCCTTCCGGCCGTCGATGAAGACGGGGGCGGCCGGCGTTTCGCCAGTGCCCGGAAGCGAAATGCCGATATCGGCATGTTTGCTTTCGCCCGGCCCGTTGACGATGCAGCCCATGACGGCGACGTTCAGCGCCTCGACCCCAGGATATTTCTCGCGCCAGACAGGCATGTTCTTGCGGATGTCGTTCTGGATATTCTGGGCAAGTTCCTGGAACACCGTCGACGTCGTGCGTCCACAGCCCGGACAGGCCGCAACGACGGGTATGAACTGGCGAAAGCCCATGACCTGCAGGATTTCCTGCGCCACCTGGACTTCGCGCGTGCGGTCGCCGTTCGGCTCCGGCGTCAGCGACACGCGGATCGTATCGCCGATGCCGTGCTGCAGCACGAAGCCCATCGCCGCAGACGAGGCGACGATGCCCTTGGTGCCCATGCCGGCTTCGGTCAGGCCGAGATGCAGCGCATGATTGGAGCGTTCGGCAAGCATGGAATTGACGGCGATCAGGTCCTGCACCTGGCTGACCTTGGCCGACAGGATGATGCGGTTGCGCGGCAGGCCGATCTCTTCGGCAAGGGCTGCCGAAAGCAGCGCCGACTGCACGATCGCCTCGCGCGTCACCTGCCGGGCCGAAAGCGGCGATCCGGCTTCGGCGTTCCGGTCCATCAGCGCCGTCAGCAGATCCTGATCGAGCGAGCCCCAGTTGACGCCGATGCGCACCGGCTTGTCATAGCGGATCGCCATCTCGATGATCTCGGCGAACTGCTTGTCCTTCTTGTCCTTGAAGCCGACATTGCCGGGGTTGATGCGGTATTTCGCCAGCGCTTCGGCGCAATCCGGATGATCGGCGAGCAGCTTGTGGCCGATATAGTGGAAGTCGCCGATCAAGGGCACGTCCATGCCGAGGCGCAGAAGCCGCTCGCGGATCTTCGGCACGGCGGCTGCACTCTCGTCGCGGTCGACGGTAATGCGCACCAGTTCCGAGCCCGCCCGGTGGAGAGCGGCGACCTGCGCGACGGTGGAATCGATATCGGCCGTATCGGTGTTCGTCATGGACTGCACGACGACCGGCGCCCCGCCGCCGACGATGACGCCGCCGACATCGACGGCAACGGAAGCGCGGCGCGGTTTCGGATCAAAATCGGCGGCTGACAACATGGAGAGTTCTTGCACCCCTAAAGCATGTCGCGCAAAAGTGTGCAGCGGTTTTGCGATAACGACATGCGAAAAATAAAAACCTAAAGCGTGAGGAGCAAATCTGAAAGATTGCGACGCGCTTTAGAAACGGTGCTTTTCAGGTGGATCAAGGCCGGCTGCTTGTCAACCGCCCCTGATATCACTTTTGTTGGGAGGCGGCTCAGTGACCGCCTCCGGAGGTCTCATCGGCATAATGGGCCAGGTTGGAGAGCAGCAGAACGACGATGAGCAGCACCGGCAGCGCCATGAAAACGACGGCAAAACCGATATGCTCGGCGACGAAGCCGATCAACGATGGCGCAACCAGCATGCCGGAATAGCCCATGGTCGTGACCACCGAGATGCCGATGCCGGGCTTGAGTCCGGGAATATTGCCCGCCGCCGAGAAAGCGATCGGCACCATGTTGGAAATGCCGATACCGCAAAACGCAAAGCCCAGGATGGCAAGCTCGGCATTGGGCGCCAGGCCGGCAAGCAGCATGCCGACAATGGCAAACAAAGTGCAGATGCGTAGCGTCTTGACGCCGCCCAGGCGGTCGCGCACCAGGTCGCCGGCAAAGCGCATGATTGCCATGGTCGCCGAAAAGGCTGCGAAACCAAGGCCGGAAAGCGCCACGGATGCACCCATTTCCTGCCGGAGATAGAGCGCGCCCCAGTCGAGAACAGCGCCTTCAGGCACCATGCTGAACAGCGCCATCAATCCGAGCAGCCACGGCAGCGGTACCATCGGCAGCTTCGTCTTTTCCTTCTTGGCGTCGGGATGCGGCGGATCCGCAAGGATCATCGGCCAGGCGACGGCAAGGAAGATCGCCGCCAGCACCGTCGCCAGTTGCGCATGGCCGAGAATACCGAGCTTGGAGATCACGATGCCGCCGAGACCTGAGCCGATCAGTCCGCCAAGGCTCCAGAAAGCGTGGCAGGACGACATGATGGCGCGGCGCATGGATTTCTCGACCGACACTGCATTGGCATTCATCGCCACATCCATTGCGCCGATGAAGCCGCCGAACAGGAAGAGCGAGATTGCCCCGGTCAGCACATTTGGCGCCAGCGTCAATGCCAGCAGCAACGGCAGCACAGAGACGGCCAGGACCTGAACGACGACACGCGAGCCGTGTTTGGCGATCTGCGCACCGGCGATCGGCATCATGACCAGCGAGCCGACGCCGAAGACGAGGATCATCAGCCCAAGCTCGAACTTGGTCAGCGCCAGACGCTCGGCAAAATCCGGGATCTTCGGCGCCCAGCAGCCGACGACAAAACCATTCATAAGAAAGAGCAGGGAAACCGCCGCCCTGCTTCTGGTAATGAAGCCGCTCCGGGCTCCCGGCGCACTCACATGACTATCCATTTCCGGTCTTCCTCATTGCCGGGCTTTCACCCGCCCGGTTTCCCTAAACTCTATGATGGCGCCTCAGTTCGTTTTCTCGGCGAGAACAGTTCTGCATCCGCGCTCGCGGTAACGGGCGAGAATGGCCGGATCGGCATCGTGCTCGACGACCAGGCATTCGCAATGCGCAACCGGCAGGATGCTATGCGGGGCAGCCGTGTCGAATTTCTCCGAGGTTGCAGCCACCAACACCCTTTTGCTCCTGGATGTCGCAAACCGCTTGAACTCCGCATCCTCGAAGCCGAACACCGTGATGCCGGCCTCGAGATCGACGCCGCAGGCGCCGAGAATGCAGAGATCGGGCGAAATCTGCTCCATATCCCGCAAGGCCTTGGCGCCGAGCGAACCGCCCGTCTGCCGATCCACCATCCCGCCGATCAGAATGACGTTGACGGCAGGCTTGTCGATCAGAGCTGCGGCAATCGCCGGCGCATTGGTCGCAGCCGTCAGCGCAAGTTCGGCCGGCAATGCGTGGGCAATCGCCAGATTGGTGCTGCCGGCGTCGAAGAACACGGTCGAACCGGCGGCAATCTGCTTTGCCGCAGCGCGCGCCAGCGCCTGTTTCCGGTCAGCGGCAAAGCCGATGCGCTGCGTCAGACTTCCGTGCGCCGGCGAGACCGGCAATGCGCCGCCATAGACCCGCTCACAGAGCCCTGCCGCCGCCATCTCCCGCAGATCCCGCCGCACCGTATCCTCGGAGACGCCGAATTCGAGCGCAAGCTCCGTCGCCAGCACGCGGCCATTCAGCCGCAGCCTCTCGGAAATCACGCCTTGGCGCTCTCGCAACAGAAAATCCTGCATGTTCCTACCGGATCGAGACCTCACAAACCGAAAACGTGCATAAACGCTTATGATCATGCAGGCAACATGCACGGTCACACGTTTTCTGACGTTTCGAAACAAAGCTCCACCACCAGAGCGAATATGCCCTATTGACCGGCCCGGGAGGCGGGAATATCGATTGGTCATTCCCGATTCCCGCCGGCATATCCGCCACCTGGTCCGTTCTCCCCGTGAAAAACTCCGTCAGCCTGGGCATCCTGCTCACGAGCCTCGCCTATATGGCGTTCACCTTCCATGACGCGATCATCAAGATCCTGGCTTCAAGCATTCCCGTCTGGCAGATCCTGTTTTTCCGCAGTCTCACCATCCTCGTCGGTTGTCTCGCCTATGGTCGCGGCAAGCTCGTCCACCAGACGATGACATCGCCGATCATCAAGCCGATGATTGCCCGCAGCATCCTTCTTCTCTGCGCCTGGCTTTCCTACTATTCCGCCGCAAGCCGCCTGCAGCTTGCCGAAGTGACCACGCTCTATTACGCCGCACCTGTTGTCGGCACCTTGCTTGCCTGGTTCATCCTGAAGGAGAAGGTCACGCCGGCGCGTTGGCTGGCGGTCGGCGTCGGCTTCGTCGGCGTCCTCATCGCCTGCAATCCGGTCGGCCTCACCATCTCCTGGCCGGTCTATCTGGCGCTGCAGGCGGCCGTGCTCTGGGCCTCTGCCATGGTGCTGCTGCGCAAGACCTCGCTGCATGAGAAGACGATTATCCAGCTCACCGTTTCCAACGTCTTTTTCCTTGCCATGACCGGCGTTGCCGTGATCTGGACATGGCAGACCCCCGATATGACACAGCTCGCGCTCCTCATCGCCACCGGCATCGTTGCCGGCTGCGCGCAGTTCGCCCTTTTCGAAGGCATGCGTCAGGCGCCCGTCTCCGTGCTTGCGCCATTCGAGTATAGCTCTCTCATCTGGGCCTTCCTCTTGGGCTATCTGATCTGGGCCGACATCCCCACGCAGAATGTGGTCGTCGGCGCGGCGATAATCCTCGGCGCCGGATTGATCATCATCATCAGCGAAAAACTGCGCCGCCGCATCACCGCCTGATGCCTGTTTCTGCGGGATTCATGGTTCGAGCGGCCGTTTGAGAAAAATATTTGCAGTTGCTGCTTTTATTCGCAGTTTTCTACGCTTCCGGCGCCATAATTTTCTGACAACTATCCCCATCCGATAACAACTCCCAAGGATGGATGAAACAATGAACTGGTTGAAAACCGTCGCCGCCGCCGCCCTCATTCAGGCCGCGGCCCTCCTGCCTGCCCATGCAGGTGAAAACCTCGCCGCCATCAAATCGGCCGGCGTCTTCAAGATCGGCACCGAAGGCACTTATGCGCCCTTCACCTATCATGACGAAAGCGGCAAGCTCGTCGGCTTCGATGTCGAGATCGGCGAAGCGATCGCCGCCAAGCTCGGCGTCAAAGCCGAGTTCGTCGAAGGCAAGTGGGATGGCCTGATCGCTGGCCTCGATGCCAAGCGCTACGATACCGTCATCAACCAGGTCGGCATCACCGAAACCCGCAAGCAGAAGTATGATTTCTCCGAGCCCTATATCGCCTCCAAGGCCGTGCTGATCGCCCGCGATAGCGACGACAGCATCAAGTCTTTCGCCGACCTGAAGGGCAAGAAGTCCGCCCAGTCGCTGACCAGCAACTTCGGCAAGCTCGCAACCGAAGCCGGTGCCGAGCTCGTCGGCACCGACGGTTTCGATCAATCGATCCAGCTGGTGCTGACCAAGCGCGCCGACGCCACGATCAACGACAGCCTCTCCTTCCTCGATTTCAAGAAGCACAAGCCGGACGCGCCGGTGAAGATCGTGGCCGAGCAGGAAAACGCCGATTACTCCGGCGTCATCATCCGCAAGAACGAGCCGGAGCTTCTCGCCGAAATCAACAAGGCGCTTGCCGACATCAAGACCGACGGCACTTACAAGAAGATCGCCGACAAGTATTTCGGCCAGGATGTTTCCAAGTAAGTTCAACTGAAGAAAAGTCCCTTCCCCAACTCCTCCCCACAAGGGGGAGGGGCTTAGCCGGCGGGCCGTCTCATCTCCAAATAAACGTTTCGGCCTGCCGCTCGGTCGCTATTTCGTGTGAGCCGGCACCTGGATAAGTCCCTCCCCCTTGTGGGGAGGGGTTGGGGAGGGGTATTTCGGATATCACGACCCAACTGACGAGAGGCAACTCCCTTGGCGCACTGGCTCCAACTGATGGCGGAATCGCTACCCTCGCTCCTGTGGGCGGGGCTGATCTTCACCATTCCGCTGACCCTGCTATCCTTCGTCTTTGGCCTGGCCCTCGGGCTCGCCACCGCAATCGCCCGGCTCTTCGGGCCGATGCCGCTTTCGGCCGTCGCGCGCTTCTATGTCTGGGTCATCCGCGGCACGCCGCTGCTGGTGCAGCTCTTCGTGATCTTCTACGGCCTGCCGAGCCTCGGCATCCTGCTCGATGCCTTTCCGGCCGCCCTCATCGGCTTCACGCTGAATATCGGCGCCTACAGCTCCGAGATCATCCGCGCCGTCATTTCTTCGGTGCCGAAGGGCCAATGGGAAGCAGCCTATTCGATCGGCATGAGCTGGCGCCAGGCGATGAGCCGCACCATCCTGCCGCAGGCCGCCCGCGTCGCCGTGCCGCCTTTGTCGAACACCTTCATCTCGCTGGTCAAAGACACCTCGCTTGCTGCGGCCATCACCGTGCCCGAGCTCTTCCAGGCAGCACAGCGCATCGTCGCCACCACCTATGAGCCGTTGATCCTCTATATCGAGGCGGCGCTGATCTATCTCGTCCTGAGCTCCGTCCTCTCGCAGTTGCAGGTGCGGCTGGAACGCCGCTTCGCGCGTTATGGCGGCATGCTGGAGGCAAATGCATGATCGAGCTTTCCAACATCGAAAAGCGCTTCGGCGACGCCGTCATCCTCAAGGATATCAGCATCCGTATCCCCGAAGGCAGCGTCACCGCGCTGGTCGGGCCTTCCGGCGGCGGCAAGAGCACACTGCTGCGCTGCATCAACCTGCTCGAAATTCCGACCGCCGGCTCTATCCGCCTCGGAGAGGAGAAGCTGGCCTTTGTACCGGGCAAACGAACGAGCTGGCCGGCGATCCAGAAGATCCGCCGCCAGACCGGCATGGTCTTCCAGAATTTCCAGCTCTTCCCGCATCAGACCGCGATCGAGAATGTCATGGAAGGCCTGGTGACGGTACTGAGATGGCCGAGGGAAAAGGCCCACGAGCGTGCGATGGAATTGCTGACCAAGGTCGGCATGACCGACAAGGCCGATGCCTGGCCTTCGACGCTGTCGGGCGGCCAGCAGCAGCGCGTTGCGATCGCCCGCGCACTGGCGCCCTCGCCGCGCGTGCTTCTCTGTGACGAGCCGACATCCGCCCTCGATCCCGAGCTTTCGGCCGAAGTGGTCGATGTACTGGGCCAACTTGCCAGCGAAGGCACGACGATGGTGATGGCGACCCACGATCTTCGGCTCGCCTCGAAGATCGCCAATGACGTTGTTTTCCTGGAAGCCGGCATCGTGGTGGAAACGGGCAGCGCCAGAGCGATCTTCAGCGCGCCGGAGCGGGAACGCACCAAACGTTTCATCTCGACGATTAACGCCGCCCATACTTACGATATCTGAGCTAGAGCATGATGCCGAAAAGTGTGAGCGGTTTTCGGACGACATCATGCTCCATTTCTTTGATTTAGATCCGGATTCAGATTCTAGGCCGACCTGGCCTAAAATCATCCGGATCTAGACTAATGCCGGGATGCGAAGATCCCGGCATGGCTGGAACTCCAATCAGGAGGCCGTGACGACGGCACGCGCCGCCTTCAGCGCATTACCCCACCAGATGAGCTGATCGAGCTGGTTCTTCGCCGCTTCGTTGAGATGGGCGTAATCGCTGAGGCTCTTGCCTTCCTTGAGGACGCCGAGATATTCGCCAAGCGCGATATGCACGCCCGTTTTCACCGAAGCCGCCCCCATTTCCACGAAGATCAGGCGAAGATGCTCCACCGCACGTGCGCCGCCAACGCCGCCGTAACCGACGAAACCGACCGGCTTGTGGATGAACTCGCCGAGGTCGATGGCGTTCTTCAAAACCGCAGTCGGCGCGTGATTGTACTCGGCAACTGTGAAAATGAAGCCATCGAATTCACGCAGCTTCTTTTTCCAGCGCTCTGCCGTTTCGCTTTCAGCGGTCGTGGCACGCTGCTCACCGAAAAAATGCATGGGGTAGTCGAGCAGGTCGAGAACCTCGACCTCAATGTCCTGCCGTTCGGCGGCGATAGCGGCAATCCACTTGGCCGGATGCTCGGAAAAACGGCCAATACGCGTGCTGCCGACGATAACGGCAATCTTCAACTTGCTCATTGATATCATTTCCTGATTGGTCTTGGGGGCGGATGGTGGGAGCGCAAGCTTATGAGAAAGCCTCCGCGCCGGGCAAGGCGCGAAGGCTTCGAAAAATCAGCTTTTTGACAGGCCGATCGTACACAATCGAGTGAATGGAGCCCGCTCGAAAAGCCGGCCGATGGGCGCCTTTGCCAAGGATGGCAGCGCTTCAGCCTGCGTAGACGACGAGCAGGTCCTTGGCATCGATCTGATCGCCGGTCCGTACCAGCACTTCGGAAATCGTGCCATCCTTTTCCGCATGCAGCGCCGTTTCCATCTTCATCGCCTCGATCGAGACGAGCACGTCGCCGGCATTGACGGCCTGGCCGGGCGAGACGAAGACACGGCTGATGACACCCGGCATCGGCGCGCCGACATGAACGGCATTGCCCGGTTCGGCCTTGCGGCGGACGGCCGCACCCGTCGCCCCATGGGCCCGGTCCGGCACCTTGATGCGGCGCGGCTGGCCATTGAGCTCGAAGAAGATGGTCACCATGCCCTGGCTGTCGGTGGCGCTCATCGCCTGGTTGACGATGACGAGCGTCTTGCCGCGCTCGATATCGGCAAACAGTTCCTCGCCGTCCTTGAGACCGTAGAAATAGGCGGGCGTCGGCAGCACCGAGACCGGGCCGTAGGTATCGGAGGCGAGCGCGAAGTCGGTGAAGACCTTCGGATACATCAGGTAGGAGGCAAATTCGAAGTCGCTGACCTCGCGCTCGAGTTTCGTCTCGATAACTTTGCGCTCCGCATCGAGATTAGCCTCCTTGAGCAGCGAGCCGGGGCGCACGGTATAGGGCTTGTCGCCCTTCAGCGCCTTCTTCTGCAGCGCTTCGGGCCATCCCGACGGCGGCTGGCCGAGATCGCCCTTCAGCATCGAGACCACCGATTCCGGGAAGGAGACTTCCTTGTCGGGGCTGACGACATCGGCGACCGTCAGGTCCTGGGACACCATCATCAGCGCCATGTCGCCGACGACCTTGGAAGACGGCGTCACCTTGACGATATCGCCGAACATCTGGTTGGCGTCGGCATAGGCCTGCGCCACCCGATGCCAGCGGGTCTCGAGGCCGAGCGAGCGGGCCTGTTCCTTGAGGTTGGTGAACTGGCCGCCCGGCATTTCGTGCAGATAGACTTCGGATGCCGGCCCCTTCAGATCGCTTTCGAAGGCGGCATATTGGTTACGCGCCGCTTCCCAATAGAAGGAGATACGGCGGATCCATTCCGGATCGAGGCCCGGATCACGCTCCGTACCGCGCAACGCCTCGACGATCGAACCGAGACAGGGCTGCGAGGTATTGCCGGAAAGTGCGTCCATGGCCGCATCGACGGCATCGACGCCGGCATCGACGGCGGCAAGAACGGTCGCGGCCGCAATACCCGATGTATCATGCGTGTGGAAATGGATCGGCAGGCTGGTCGCCTCACGCAGCGCCTTGAACAGAACCTTCGCAGCCGCAGGTTTGAGAAGGCCCGCCATATCCTTGAGCGCGATGATATGCGCGCCTGCCTTCTCGAGCTCGACTGCAAGATCGGTGTAGTATTTCAGATCGTATTTCGGACGCGCCGAGTTCAGGATATCGCCGGTATAGCAGATTGCCGCCTCGCAGAGCTTGTTCTCCTCGGCAATGGCATCCATCGAGACGCGCATGTTCTCCACCCAGTTCAGGCAATCGAACACGCGGAACAGATCGATGCCGCCTCTGGCTGCCTGGCGGACGAAATATTTGACGACATTATCGGGATAATTGGTGTAGCCGACGCCGTTGGCGCCGCGCAGCAGCATCTGCAGCAGAAGGTTCGGGGCGCCCTCACGGATCAGCGCCAGGCGTTCCCACGGATCCTCGGTCAGAAAGCGCATGGAGACGTCAAAGGTCGCGCCGCCCCAGCATTCGAGCGACAGAAGGTTCGGCAGCGCATGCGCATAGGTGTCGGCAATACGGGCGATGTCATAGGTGCGCATGCGGGTGGCGAGCAGCGACTGGTGGCCGTCGCGCATCGTCGTGTCGGTCAAAAGCACGCGCTTCTCGTTGCGCATCCATTCGCCGAATTTCTTCGGGCCGAGCGTGTCGAGGAGCTGCTTTGTACCATCCTTGACCGCATTGCCGTTGGCGTAGGGAACCACCGGCTCGGCAGCGTTTTCCAGCGGCCTCGGCCTATCCTTGGCCTCGGGATGGCCATTGACGGTGACATCGGCGAGATAGGTCAGGAGCTTCGTGGCGCGATCCTGGCGCTTGACCTGCTGGAAGAGTTCCGGCGTCGTGTCGATGAAGCGTGTCGTGTAGCTGTTATCCCGGAATTTCGGATGGCCGATGATCGCTTCGAGGAAGGTCAGGTTGGTTGCCACGCCGCGAATACGGAATTCGCGCAGCGCCCGGTCCATGCGGGCGATCGCTTCGGATGGATTGGGCGCCCATGCCGTGACCTTGACGAGAAGCGGATCGTAAAAGCGGGTGATGATTGCACCCGAATAGGAGGTGCCGCCATCGAGGCGGATGCCGAAACCGGACGCCGAGCGATAGGCGGTGATGCGGCCGTAATCCGGAATGAAATTATGCTCCGGATCTTCCGTGGTGATGCGGCACTGCAGCGCATGGCCGTTGAGACGGATATCCTCCTGGCGCGGCACGCCCGATTCCGGCGTGCCGATCGCAAAACCGTCGAGGATGTGGATCTGCGCCTTGACGATGTCGATGCCGGTGACGACTTCGGTCACCGTATGCTCGACCTGGATACGCGGATTGACTTCGATGAAGTAAAATTTGCCGGTATCGGCATCCATCAGATACTCGACGGTACCGGCGCCGACATAATTGGTCGCGGCCGCGATCTTCAGCGAATAGGCGGCGAGTTCCTGGCGTTGCGCCTCCGAGAGATAGGGCGCTGGCGCGCGCTCGACGACCTTCTGGTTGCGACGCTGGATCGAGCAGTCACGCTCGAAGAGATGCACGACATTGCCGTGCGTATCGCCGAGAACCTGGCTTTCGACATGGCGGGCGCGCTCGACGAGCTTTTCCAGATAGACCTCGTCCTTGCCGAAGGCCGCCATCGCCTCGCGTTTGGCTTCCGTCACCTCGCGGGCGAGATCCTTTGGATCGCGGATCGCGCGCATGCCGCGCCCGCCGCCGCCCCAGGAGGCCTTCAGCATGACGGGGTAGCCAATCCCCTCCGCCATCTTCGCCACTTCGGCCATGTCCTCCGGCAGCGGCCCGGTGGCCGGCACCACGGGAACGCCGACCGAGATCGCCAGGTTGCGCGCCGCAACCTTATTGCCAAGCTGGCGCATCGTATCGGCCCTCGGGCCGATGAAGATGATGCCGGACTTGTTGCAGGCATCGACGAATTCGGGGCTTTCCGACAGCAGGCCGTAGCCGGGATGGATGGCATCGGCGCCGGAGAGTTTCGCAACGCGGATCACCTCCTCGATCGACAGATAGCTCTCGATCGGGCCCATGTCCTTGGACAGATGCGGGCCGCGGCCGACCTGGTAGCTCTCGTCCGCCTTGAAGCGGTGCAGCGCCAGCTTGTCCTCTTCCGCCCAGATCGCCACGGTTTTTATTCCAAGCTCGTTGGCCGCGCGGAACACGCGGATGGCAATTTCAGAGCGATTGGCAACGAGAATCTTGGAAATGGGCAAAACGGTCTCCTCAGACGTTCAGACGCGGGATTGCTGCACCCGCGAAGGAAATTCTTAACTTCTTGTCACAGAAAGTTCAATTTATCTTGCGACTGCGAAATGCAATTTTTCGACATGCTGGAGCAACTCCGCGAAAAGTGCGAAGCGGTTTTCCGTTCGGAGTTGCGCAAAAATAAAAAACCAGAGCAATTCCGCTTCGATGAGAAGCGGAGTTTCTCTACCTTATCAGGCCATGACGGAAGGCAAGCGCCACCGCATGCTGCCTGTTTTTCGCCTTCAGCTTGTCCTGTAGGCCGTTCATATACCAGTCGACGGTGTGGTTTGAGATCTTCAGCATCTTGCTGATCTCCATCGAAGTCATGCCTTCGGCGAGATAATGCAGGATTTCCATCTCGCGCCGTGTCAGCGGCGTATCGGCCGGCAGCACGGTTTCCAGTGCCTGCGCCTCACCTTTCAGATCGAGCAACCGCCAGAAGGCCTTGCGCGCCACCGCCTCCAGCAATGCGATTTCCACCGGCGACAGCTCGATCGGCTTGCCGGCGAGACTAAGGCTGCCGAGAATGCCGCTGCGTCCGTGGATGGGAAAGATGTAGCCGTCCTCCAACCCGTGCCCGAAGGCATCGACCATCATCTGCTCCATGCGCCGATGATAGGCGTCCTTGCGGAAGGCCGCCATCGCCTCTCGCCAGCGGAAAGGCCGCTGCGCATGGGCGAGATAGCGCACCATCGGATCGATCAGCGCATATTTTTTCGCGGCATATATTTGCGGCCATTGTTCCGGCCAGCGGCCGGCAAGCGCCGCAGCCCAAGGCTCTGGATTCTGCTGCAGCGGGCTCTGCGGCAAATGGTGCGGCAAGCCGTAATATTCGAAGCCGCAACCGCGGAGGATCTGCTCCAGTTCGGTGATGACAGCTTCAGGATTTGAGCATTCTTCCAGAATTACAAGCAATTGAATTAACGAATTAATATTCACAAAAATGCCCCTTGCCCGGACCTGATGCCGCTGGCGGCTGGTCAAACTGGTCGCGAAACGGTCTTATTCAATAAATGCAGTCTGTAATTTAATGCTGCGCTAAACATTTAATAAAATGCAAGCGCAAATTGTTGCGAGATATAGTCAGGCGGCAATTTCGGCGTCATGGCCACTCGTCGGATCCTGCCATAATATGATCGCGGCAATCATCACATCGATCGAACCCTGAATACTCCGTTAATCGCCCGTTCAGGTAGCCTTTTGTAGCATCGCATCATCCCGTTTTCGCAGATGCACAAGAGGTTCGACGTGACGCTATTCAAGGTCTATGCAAGGGCTCTGCGCTATCTTGGCGCCTACAAGCTGCGCGTATCCCTAGTCGTTGTCGCAAACATTGTTCTTGCGACGATCACCATCGCGGAGCCGATCCTGTTCGGTCGCATCATCGATGCGATTTCGGGCAAGGGTGAGGTCAAGCCCATCCTCTTCATGTGGGCGACTTTCGCCGTCTTCAACACCATTGCCTTCGTTCTGGTGGCCCGCGAGGCCGACAGGCTGGCCCATGGCCGGCGAGCGACGCTGTTGACGGAAGCCTTCGGCCGCATCATTTCCATGCCGCTCGGCTGGCATCATCAGCGCGGCACCTCTAACGCGCTGCATACGTTGCTGCGCGCCTGCGAGACACTGTTCGGCCTCTGGCTGGAATTCATGCGCAACCACTTGTCGACGGTCATCGCGCTTGCCCTTCTGATACCGACCGCAATGTCGATGGATCTGCGCCTTTCCGCAGTACTCATGGTGCTCGCCATCGCCTATTGGCTGATCGGCCGCGTCGTCATGAGCCGCACCAAGGACGGCCAGGCTTCGGTCGAGAACCATTATCACACCGTCTTCTCGCATGTCAGCGACTCGATTAGCAACGTTTCTGTCCTGCACAGCTACAACCGCATCGAGGCCGAAACCAGGGCGCTGAAATCCTTCGCCGACCGTCTGCTCGAAGCCCAGTATCCGGTGCTCGACTGGTGGGCGATCGCCGGCGCACTGAACCGCATGGCGTCGACCATCGCGATGATGGTGGTTCTGATCATCGGCACCATGCTCGTCCAGGCCGGCCAGCTGCGCGTCGGCGAAGTCATCGCCTTCATCGGCTTTGCCAACCTGTTGATCGGCCGTCTCGACCTGATGCGCCAGTTCGCTACGCAGATTTTCGAGGCCCGTTCCAAGCTTGAGGAATTCTATGCGCTGGAAGACTCGGTACGTGAACGTGAAGAGCCGGCCGGCAACGGCGAGATCAAGGACGTCAAGGGTGCGATCGAATTCCGCGACGTCTCCTTCGGCTTCGGCAACAGCTCACAGGGCCTGCACAACGTCTCCTTCTCGGTGAAGGCAGGCCAGACGGTCGCGATCGTCGGCCCGACCGGCGCCGGCAAGACGACCCTCGTCAACCTGCTGCAGCGTGTCTATGATGCCCAAGGCGGCAAGATCCTCGTCGACGGCACCGATATCACCAAGGTGACCCGCAAGTCGCTGCGTCGCCACATCGCCACCGTCTTCCAGGATGCGGGCCTGCTGAACCGTTCGATCAGCGACAATATCCGCCTTGGTCGCGAAGGCGCCAGCGAAGAGGAAATGCGCCGTGCGGCCGAAGCCGCCGCCGCCGCCGACTTCATCGAGACCCGTGAAGATCGCTACGATACGCATGTCGGTGAACGCGGTAACAAGCTCTCCGGCGGCGAGCGCCAGCGCATCGCGATTGCCCGCGCCATCCTCAAGGACGCGCCGATCCTGGTGCTCGACGAGGCGACCTCGGCGCTCGACGTCGAAACCGAAAACCGCGTCAAGGCCGCAATCGACAATCTGCGCCAGAACCGCACCACCTTCATCATCGCCCACCGCCTGTCGACGGTCCGCGAAGCCGATATGGTGCTCTTCCTGGATGACGGCCGTGTCGTCGAACAGGGCAGCTTCGACGAACTCAGCCACAGCAACGGCCGCTTCGCCGCCCTGCTGCGCGCCAGCGGCATCCTGACGGACGAAGAGGTCCGCAAGGCCCATACCACCGAAGCCGCCTGATCGGTTTGGGTTCGAGATAGGCCGGAAGGGTAACTCCTTCTGGCCTTTTCGTTTGCTCTGGGGCTGAGGACCGATCGACATTCCGGATTCCCAAATCGGTTGATCACTGATTCATAAGGTACCGTGTGCAGCACGGAGGCCTTTGATGGGCGTGAAGCGATACGAGTTGAACGAGGCGCAATGGTCGAGAATTGCGCCTTTGTTGCCAGACAAATCCAGCGATCCGGGTCGAACGGGAGTAGACAACCGGACGTTTGTGAACGGATGTTTGTGGATTCTGCGCTCGGGCGCACACTGGCAGGACCTGCCGGGGCGCTACGGCAAGCGGAAGACGGTCCATCGCCGGTTCAGTCGTTGGTGCCATGCCGGCGTATGGGAGCGGGTCTTTGATGCCCTCACTGCTGACCGGGACAATCAGTACTTAATGATCGACAGTACCATCGTGCGTGCCCATCAACAGGCGGTGAGCGGAAAAGGGGGGCCAAGGATCAGGCGCTGGGGCGTTCCAGAGGTGGACTGACGGCCCAAGGCCCATATGCCGGTCGATACGCTCGAGCGCCCCTGCTCTTCATCACGATGGCCGGCCAGGTCGCGACATCACGCAAGCTCAATAACCAGACAGCTCAAGCCATCTGGGCGATAAAGCCTATGACAGCAATGCCTTGCGCGCAACGATCGCAAAGATGGAAGCCGAGGCAGTCATAGCCTCAGACCGTTCTCGAAAAACCGAGAGACGGGCGTCGCGCCCTGCCGCGCATCTCTCCGCCAAACCATGCCGAACCTCCCGACAAATCATCGCGGAAGTGTCAGGCATGTCTCCGAACATCTGTCACGTATGCATCAAGACCGTACACCTGTCGGGGGAAATGCCCGGCAGGGCAGAGGGGGTAGTGCACGGCACAACATCTCCGCTCCAACCCACATGATTGATCACCCCGCCGATCTTCCCTATCCTTCGCCAGTCAACGGAGCATAGGGAGAAAACCCATGAAGGTCCTGCGCATCGTCGCCAATATCCAGGCAGCGGATATCACCCCGGCCCGGCGCTTCTATCAGGATATCCTCGGTCTTGACGTCATCATGGACCACGGCTGGATCACGACGTTCGGCGCCGCACGCTCAATGAATATTCAGCTCAGCATCGCCAGTGAAGGCGGTTCCGGAACGGAGGTGCCGGACCTCTCGATCGAGGTTGATGACCTCGATGACGCTTTCGAGGCGATGTCGGCTTCAGGCTTCCCGATCGAGTACGGCCCGGCCGATGAGCCTTGGGGCGTCAGACGCTTTTATGTCCGAGATCCCTTCGGCAAGTTGGTGAACATCCTCATGCATAAAAATTGAGCCGGCGGCCATCGGCCACCGGCTCCTTCATGTCGAGCAAAATCCCAGCCCTATTTCCGATCATTCTGGCGATAGGCATTTGCCGTTCCGCCAATGCGGACGGGAACGGGGATGGTGGCGGTATCGGTGACGAGTTTCCCCTTAACCTTGCCCTGCTGACGTTTGCGCTCGAGATAATAGGCATAGGCGAATTGTATCGCGATCCCTACAATCACGAAGAGCGGACCGACCAGTTGGTCCTTGTTGGTGATGTAGAGCACCACCTGGCCGATCATGGCGAGGATCGTGCCGGCGACGAAGATGTTCAGCGAATGGCGGCCGAGGATCGTCAGCGGATGGCCCACAGGACGGCGCAGGATACGCGAGAGCGCGGGAATGCTGATAACGAGGTAGGTCAGCGCCAGAACGTGCAGCAGCCGCGGCAGCGACAGGAAGGTCTTGTCGAAACCGGTGATGACAGTCGGCAGGCCGAGTGCTGCCAGCGAGTTGCCGAAAATCCAGAGATGGCCGGTCACCCAGATGAAGGACAGCACGACGTAACCGGCAGCGACCGTCAGCAGCAGCGGGTGCTGCGGGATCGTGCCGCCGCGCTTGATATGCAGCATCGAGACGATGCCGATCGAAAACAGGAACTGCCAGGAGAGCGGATTGAGGAACCAGTAGCTCTCGATCAGCATGTTGTGCGGCGCCACTTCATAGATTCCCGCAAGCAGCCAGACCGTAGCCGAGACGCCGAGCGCCAGCCAAGGGCTGCGCGCATTCAACAGCAGGATAATCGGCACCATCAGCATCAGCGCCCCGTACATCGGCAGGATATTGTTGTAGCCGATCTGGTGGCCGAGCAGGAGCAGCGCCGGAATGCCTTCCTTCAGGTTCATCAGAACCGCCAGGATATTAATCTCGACCAGCAAGCCCGGCCGATGGAACAGCCAGGCACCGCAGATGAAGAGCGCCAGCGTCATGAAGGTGGTGATCATATGGGCGAGATAGAGCGTGAAGGCGCGCTTTACCGCCTTGATCGCCACCGTCAGCCGGTTGCCCGGCTGGAAGCGGGACCCATAGGCAAGGCCGACGGCAATGCCCGAGATCAGCACGAAGGCTTCGGCGGCATCGGAAAAACCAAAATTCTTCGTCGTCACATATTCGAAGATCTGTCCGGGAACATGATTGATGAAGATCATGATCAGCGCCACGCCGCGCAAGACGTCGAGCCTCGTGTCACGCACCGGCGCAGCTGCGGATAGGGAACTGCGCCCCGTGACGATGGCTTGGGTCGGCGTGCTTGCCATGGGTTTCTCCTTATTATCCGATTTGCAAACGCGACGACGGCCAAAAGGGTTCCCTTTTGGCCGTCGCGAATCGCCGTGTTTTTCAGCGTGGAGAACGCTGTTATCCGAGCGGATATCCCTCTTCGGGATCGGTGACTTCGCAGCCGTTGATTGCCAGAGTGTAGCCGCTGTCATTGGACGCTTTTGAGACCGAAATGCGGTATTTCCCGCCGCCTTGCTCCACCTCTGCCGCAAAACCGTCCCATTCCGACGGGAGCGACGGGCGCACATAGAGCCGACCATCCTTCAGCCGGATACCGAGGATGCCCTCGACGGCGGCGCGGTAGAGCCAGCCGGCTGACCCGGTATACCAGGTCCAGCCGCCGCGTGACGTATAAGGCTCGTTTCCGTAGACGTCGGCCGCCACGACATAGGGTTCGACGCGGTATTGCTCCGCTGAAGCCTTGTCGAGCGCATGGGTGATCGGATTGAGGATCTGGAAGCAGCGGAAGGCATCGTCGCCCCGCTTCAGCTCCGCCAGCGCCATCACCACCCAGGTCGCCGCATGGGTATATTGCCCGCCATTTTCACGCACACCCGGCGGATAGGCCTTGATATAGCCAGGATCCCTGGCAGAATTGACGAAAGGCGGCGTGAACAGCCGGATGATGCGGGCATCCTCGTCGACCAGTTGGTCGAGCACAGCCTCCATCGCCGTGACGGCGCGGTCCGGATCGCCCTCGCCCGACAGCACGCTCCAGGACTGCGCGATCGAATCGATCCGGCATTCCGGGCTTTCCCTGGAGCCAAGCAGTGCACCGTCGTCGAACGTGCCGCGGCGATAATAGCCGCCGTCCCAGGCCGCAGTTTCGAGCGCCTTCTTGAGCTCAGTAAGATGCGCCGCCCAGCGCTCCATGCGGGCCGTGTCGCCACGCTCTTCGGCATAGGGAATGAAGGAGCGCAATGCGCCCGCCAGAAACCAGCCGAGCCAGACGCTGGTGCCGCGCCCGCCGATGCCGACGCGGTTCATCCCGTCGTTCCAGTCGCCGCCGAGGAACAGCGGCAGGCCGTTTGCCCCCTTGCGAGCGATGGCAAGATCAAGCGCCAGCGCCGCGTGTTCGTAGACGCTCGCCTTGTCCTCGGAAATTTCCGGCTTGTAGAACGAGTCGTGCTGGCCTTCGAGCAGTGCTGGCCCTTCCAGGAAGGCGATCTCCTCATCGAGGACGTTTTTGTCGCCGGTGACGCTGCAATAGTGATGGATCGCGTAAGCGAGCCAGACGACGTCGTCGGAGATCAGCGTGCGCACGCCCGCACCCGTTCCCGGCAACCACCAATGCTGTACGTCGCCTTCACGGAATTGCCGCGAAGCGGCATTCAGGATCTGCCGGCGGGCAAGCGAGGGTTCGTGCAGCACGAAGGCCAGCGTGTCCTGCAGCTGGTCGCGGAAGCCGAAGGCGCCGCTTGCCTGGTAGAAGGCGGTGCGGGCCATGATGCGGCAGCCGAGGCTCTGATACGGCAGCCAGGTGTTGACGAGATTGTTCATCCCGCGATCCGGAGTCGATATCTGCAGCCTGCCGGTGAAATCCCGCCAGAAGGCGCGGTTTGCCTCGACGGTCTCGTCGAACGAAGCCTTGCGGATATCGGCGATAACAGTCCGCGCTTCTTCTTCCGTCGGGGTATCGCCGAGGAAGAAGGTGAAGTCGCGCTCCTCGCCGGCGCCGAGCTCGATGTCGATAGCAAGCGCCGCGGCCGGATCACCGTCGAGTTCGGTCGCGCCGGAAAGGGCGGCGGCGGAAATGACGGCCTGCGGTGCCTGGATCGTCCCCGCCTTGCCGATGAATTCGCGCCGGCTTGCCGAGAAACTCGAAAGCGTCTCGCTCGCCGCGAAGAAGGCAGTACGGTTGGAAAAATCGATGCTGTAGGGATTGGTGGCAAATAGCGCCCCCGTCTCCTCATCATGGCTCGACAGGATGAAAGGCACCGTGCGTCCCGGATTGCTGCCGAGGATCCATTCGACATAGCCGTAGAGACGCAGCTTGCGACTGGTCGAACCGGTGTTGCGCAGGCGCAGGCGTTGCAGTTTCACCGGCTTTTCGCGGTCGATCGTCTGCGTCAGCTCGAGCGCGATATCGTGCTGAACGCTGGAGAAGACGGAATAGCCGAGCCCGTGGCGGGCTTCGAAACGGATGTCCGGACGGCGGGAAAGCGCTGCGAACGGCGTCATGACAGCACCGCTGTCCAGATCGGTGAGATAGAACGCCTCGCCCGAACGGTTGACCACTGCATCGTTCGACCAGGAGGTCAGCTGATAGTCGCGCGAATTGACGCTCCAGGTGAAGCCCGAGCCCTCGGCCGACACGTGGAAGCCGAAGCTGTCGTTGGAAATGACATTGATCCAGGGCTGCGGCGTCGCATGACCTCCAGGCAGCCGAACGACATATTCGCGTCCGTCGCGGGCAAAGCCGCCGATGCCGTTCCAGGAGTCGAGATCGCCTTCCTCCTCGATGACGACGGCGGGCACGACAGGTGGCGGCACCGGCGCAATACGCTTGACGGGGGCCTTGTTGCGCTCGGCCCGTTCCATCTCCTGCAGTTCCTCCTTCGAGGGTGCAAACAGCGCGACGGCGCGGTTGATCTGGTCGACCACCTTGCCGTTCTTGGTGTGCAGCGTGACGCGGGAAGCCGCGATCAGCGCATGATAAGTGGCTTCCTCCATCAGGTCCTTGCGAACCGCAAAGATATGCTGGCGCAACCCGTCGGCCTGGCCCATGCGACGTACGTTTTCGCACATGGCGTCAAGCGCATGCTGCATGTCCTGCGCATAGGACGAAGCGCGTTCGTTCATGATGACGAGATCGGCGGTGACGCCGCGCGAGCGCAGATATTCCTGCGCCAGCAGCGCCTCGCGGGCGATGTCGAGATCCATGTCGTCGTTAATGCGCAGCGTGAAGATCGGGAAGTCGCCGGAGATTGCCAGCGGCCAGAGCGCCGATTGCGACTGCAGGCCGGCCTCGACGGTCGCCTCGTCCTTGCGCAGTTGCATATCAGGATAGACGAGATAGCGTCCAAGATGCTGGAAGGCCGCCGCCTGCTGGGAGGTGACGCCGACATGGCGCATCTGCACCTGCGTGCGTGTCCAGGCCTGGACGAGCTCGTGGGTGAAGGCGTCGGGATGACGGTAGCGATTGACCGCCTTGTCGACTTCCTCGCGGCTTGGCGCCGCAATCGTCCAGAAGATCACGCTGACTTTCTTGCCGGCCGGTACGCGGACGGTGCGACGCAGCGACATCACGGCATCGAGCATGAAGCCGTCGCTGCCGGAAAGCGTAGCGCCCGGGTCGAAGGCGGCCGCATCGGCAAGACTGCGGCCACGGCCGATGAACTTGCGCCGGTCGGTCTCGAATTCGGTATGGCGGGTGTCGCCGGCATTGTCGACGATCAGATGTGCGATGCTGATGTTCGGCTCGTTCGGATCGCGCTTGTTGCGTTCGGCACGGATGACGTCGCCGCGCTTGCCGATCTCTGTCTTGACGAACATGCGGGCAAATGCCGGATGCGCATTGTCGGTATCGTCGGAGGTGATCACCGGCTCGAGATAGGAGGTGACCTCGATGAAACGGTCTTCCGTGCCCATGTTGAGCAGCGTAACACGACGGGCCTCGGCATCATGCTCGGTGGCGACGATGCACTCCACCTCGCTTGTGAGGTCGCCGACAATCTTGGTGAACTGCGCCTTCTCGTCGGCGAATTCGACCATGGTCTTTTCGCCTTCGACGCCCTTCGGCTCTGATGTCGCCGACCACCATTCGTTGGTGGCGGTATCACGCAGGAAGATGAAACTGCCCCAGCGGTCTTCAGTCGGATCAGGCTTCCAACGGGAAACGGAAAGATTGTTCCAGCGGGAATAACCGGCGCCCGTCGCCGTCAGCATCACCGAATAATGGCCGTTCGACAGGAAGACGAGTTCGCGGTCGCGCGAAGCCGGATCGCTGATCTTCCTGAGTTCCGGCCGCAGGAGATCGTCCTGGATGCTGGCGGGCGTATCGGATTCGTGCTTGCCGCTCATGACGGGAATGTCGCGCGGCGCCTTTTCCTGCAGCAGCAGTTCCGCCGCCTCGATGACAGGATCGGCGTGGAAGAGTTCGCGCAGATGACCGTTGAAGGCGACATTGGCAACCGCCGCGATCGACATGCCGTGATGGTGGGCATAATAATTGTAGACCACCGCGCATTTCTTGCCTTCCGGCACGCGCGTCGGCGTGAAGTCGACGGCGTCGTGGAAGCCGAACTTGCCGAGTGCGCCGAGCTTGCGCAGCCTCTGCAGGTTTTCCAGCGCAGCCGGCGGATCGTATTGGCTGGCAAGCAGCGAGGCATAGGGCGCGATAACGGCATTGTGGCCGAGACCGCGCTTCAGGCCGAGCGTCGGCACGCCGAAATTCGTGTACTGATAATTGAGGTTATGGTCGCGGGCATTGAAGGCAGCTTCCGAAATGCCCCAGGGAATACCGAGCTTGCGGGCGTAATTCATCTGCTCGACGACGACCAGATTGTTGGTCTGGTTGAGAATACCCCCGCCGCGCTCCTGCATGACGAGCGGCGGCATCAGATATTCGAACATCGAGCCGGACCAGGACACCAGCGCACCGCGCGAGCCGACGGGCACGACCTGGCGGCCGAGGCGGTACCAGTGTTCCGTCGGCAGGTCGCCCTTGGCGATGCCGAAGAGGCTGGTCAGGCGGCATTCCGAGGCGAGAAGGTCATAGCAGGCCTGATCGAGTTCACCGCTTTCGACGCGATAGCCGATCGACAGCAGACGCCGCTCCGGCCGGAACAGGAAGCCGAAATCCATCGAGAAGGCGAGGTCGCGCGCCTTGTCGCGCAGCGCCACCAGACGCGGCCTCAGTGCATCGACTTTGGAAAGGTCGAAGGTGCTGTCGGAAATATGCGCCTCGCAGACCTTCACCAGCGATGCCGCCCATTGGGTGACCTCTTCGCTCTGCTTCGACTTGACCTCATGGTCGAGATTGGCGGCGAGCTTCTCGATATCGCGCGCGAGAACCGCGAGGTTGATGATGCGGATCGAGGCAAATTCGTGCTCGCGCTTGACGGCGGCAAGCGCGTTCTGGAAGCCGACGATGCGCTCCTCCAGGCGCCGGCGCAGCGGGCGCACGGTCTTGCGGTCATCGGGCAGGTCCGCCAGCACTTCGCGGAGAATGCCGGCCGTGTCGCCGACGCCGTCGAGATTGCCCTGCATATGAGCGGACGGCGCCTCGGCCCAGTTGCGGCAGGCCGACGAAATGGCGATCAGATGGCCGGCGAGATTGCCGCTGTCGACGGCAGAGACGTAACGGGGCCCAAGCGTCTGCAGCGTATCGGTGTGGTACCAGTTGAACAGGTGACCGCGGAATTTCTCCATTTTGTCGATCGTCGCGATCGTCTGCTCCAGCCGCTCGAGCGTCTCCTCGAAGGAGAACCAGCCGAAATGCCGGCCGGAAACGACGGAAAGCAGATAGACGCCGATATTGGTCGGCGAGGTGCGCGCCGCGACGATCACATGCGGCGTTTCCTGGATATTGTCAGGCGGCAGATAGTTCTGCTCGGCGGTCGTGAAAGTTTCGAAATAACGCCAAGTGCGCCGGGCGATCTTGCGCAGTTCGCTCGACACGGAATCGGCGACCTCGAGCCGGTCCTCGGTCTCCGCCGACTGGCTGACATACCAGGCGACAACAGGCGACAGGATCCACAGCAGCGCGAAGGGAATGCCGACGAGGAAGGCGTTGTCGCCGGGAAGAGCGGCAAAACCGAGCGCCAGCAGCGCCAGCGCCGGTGCATGCCACATCGCCTTGTAATAGGAAATCAGCGTGCCCTGGCCGCCGGCCTGAACGCTGGCGGCGGTCCGCCACTGCAGCATCAGCTTGCGGCTGACGAACAGGCGGTAGAGCGACCGGCCGATCGCATCCGCCATCATGCAAGCCGAATCGGCGATGAAGACGATGCGCAGCGCAACCTGCGCATTGGCAGCCGTGATATCGGCCCAGACCGTATAGAGATGGGCGCGGGCGATGATATCGCTGGTGCGCGGGATGATGCCGTTGATGAGCGATAGCGTCGGCGCGACGAAGAGGCAGAAGATCAGCAGAATCTGCCAGATGAGCGCGCCGAGCGGACCCATGAAATACCAGCCGAGCACGGAGGCGAAGAACCAGGCGATCGGCGTCAGCGAGCGGCGCAGATTGTCGAACATCTTCCAGCGGCCGAGTGCCGTGACGCCATATTTTGGATTGAACATGTAGGGGAGAAGCTGCCAGTCGCCGCGCGCCCAGCGATGCTGGCGCGAGGTTTCCACCTCGTAGCGGATCGGGAAATCCTCCACCAGTTCGAGATCGGTAACGAGCGCGCAACGCGCCATCGAGCCTTCGAGAAGATCGTGGCTGAGCACGGAGTTCTCGTCAATCCGGCCCTTCAGCGACGCTTCGAAGGCATCGACATGGTAAAGGCCCTTGCCGGTGAAGGTGCCTTCGCCGGCGAGATCCTGATAGACGTCGGATACGGTGAAAACGTAAGGATCGAGGCCGCGGTTGATCGAAAAGACGCGCTGGAAGACCGACGCGTCCTTGCCCGTCGTCAGCGACGGGGTGACGCGCGGCTGCAGCACGCCGTAGCCGCTTTCGACACGGCCGGTTTTCGGATTAATCACCGGACGGTTGATCGGATGATAGAGCTTGCCGACGAGCTTGGTGACGGCATCGCGCATCAGGCGCGTATCGGCATCGAGCGTCATGACATATTGTACATTGGCTGGCACGGTATTGGCGCCCGGCAGGTAGGTCGTGTCGCGGTCGCCGCGCAGAAGCATGTTCAGCTCGTGCAGCTTGCCGCGCTTGCGCTCCCAGCCCATCCAGACGCCTTCCGAGGGATTATAGAGGCGGCGGCGATGCAGCAGATAGAAACGCGTCTTGCCGTCATAGGCATAACGGGCGGAGAGATTGGCGATCTCGCGCCTGGCATAATCGAGAACCTCGAGATCGGCAGGCGTTTCTTCGACCTCGCTGTCCGGCCAGTCGCTGAGCATCGCGAAATAAATCTCGCCGCGCGGATTGGCGAGATAATGGACCTCGAGATTGCGCACGTGGTCGTCGACGCTGTCGCGGTTCGAGATCAGGCAGGGCACGACGAGCAGCGTGCGCGCATCTTCTGGAATGCCGTCCTTGAACTCGTAGCCGACGAGGCGCGCCGGTGTCACGAAGAAGGAAAGCAAGGTGTTGAAGAGACCCGTCGCCCCCTCCGACGCCGGCACTGAGAACATGATCAGCAGCAGGGCGATTTCGACCGCCCCCATGCCGGCATTCGCCATGAACTTGCCGACGATTGCCATGGCGATGACCGTCAGCAGCATGACGGGCACGGCAATCGCCAGCCAGTTGAACCGGCGAACGGCGCGCACGAAATGCTGGGTGACCGTCGGACGATAGTTCGCCCGCGCCTCGAGCTTCGGCCGCTGCGCGCCTGACAGGAAGCCGCCGACATTCGGTTCATGCGGCTGCGGCTCGTCGGAGGCTTTGGCGGCATCGGTCATGTCGAGCGCCAGCTGGGCGATTTCCATTTCCGACAGCGGCGAGCGCTTGGCCAGCTTCTCGATCTGCTTGCGATATTTGTTGCGCGAGCCGGAATCGAGGATGCCGTAATCCGAATGCTCCCAGAGCAGCTTGTCGACATGGCTGACCTGCTCGACCCAGACCGACCATTCGGCATCATCGATCTCGCGAAGGCTGCGGATGATGTTGCCCATCGTCACATTGCCGGACGAGAGCCGGCTGTGTTCGGCCGTCGTCGCCTCTTCGGTGTTGCGGCCGAGCTCTTCCAGCCGCTCGTCGAGCCAGGTGATCGCCAGGCTCGACGTCTGCGAGCCGTCGCGCAGGCGATAGAGGAACTGCGTCGAGAAGGTATTGTCCTCGGCAAGCGGTTCCAGCGTCTTCAGATAGGCGGCCGCCCCGGCCGGGTCGGTCAGGCGCACCAATTCGTCGGCCGCCTCGTTGGCGCGGCGGCGCAGCCGGCGGCTGGCTTCGACACGGCTCGAAATGCGGCGAAGGTTTTCCACGAGCACGTAGCGCACCAGAGAGGGCAACGCCCAGAGTTCGCCGATCCTGAGCGTCTCGCTAGCCTGGAAGCCGTCGACCAGCGCCGTCAGACTTTCCTGCGAGATCGTGCTGTGGGTATGAGCGACATAGAGCCAGGCAAGCACGAGGGTGCGCGGTACCTCGACGCCGCCGACGACCATGGTCGGCAATTCGCGGTAGAAGCGGCGGGGGAAGTCGCGCCGCACCTCCTGGATCGCCTCTTCGACGATATAGTGATTGTCCAGCAGCCATTCTGCCGCCGGCGTGATCGTCTCGCCGGCCTCGACGTCGGTCGCCGTTGTCCGGTAGACGCGCAGGATTTCCTTCTCGTTTTCCTTATGGCGCGCGAAGAAATCGAAGGGGGCGAAAGCCGGCAGCTGGTCGACGCCGTTGCGGGCGACCGCATCGCCCATCGCCTTGATGTCTTCGATCGACAGATAGGTCGAACGGATCGAACCATTGTGATCGATCTGCTTCATATCGGGTTCGCGCGGAAGGCTCGGAGAAAGATGAGAAATAGACATGGGTTCGGTTCTGGATCCAAACGAAGTTATGGCTGTTTTGCTCAGCCTTTTGCACTGCTTATCATGACTGCTACATGAACGGAGCCCTATTCTTCAAAGATCGATGAAGCCGGGGTGAACGACACTCGGGCCAAGCGATGCAAACGGGCCAAGCCCTGGTTCAGGACGTGGCCCGAGGGGATCGAGACCATCGATACCCTCTCCGCGAAAGCTATGTCGGAAATTTGGACACTATCGGGATAATTCAAGTCAAGAGGCGTTCGCCACTCGCCCGGCGGGCTAGCGTGGGCGGTCGGAATGACGAAAGTGCCGGCACCTGGTCCCGGCGATCAACGGCTTCGATTTCAGAAAAAGGAAAGAAGAATCGCCGGATCATGCGCCTGCCGGCGAATTGGGCCGGCTTGCGCGCCACGCATGAGCAAGTTCGCCGTGGCGCGCTTTGGATGGCGTGAAAAAGTACAGAAGAATGATGATGAAGAGTCTCGGAAAACCGAGACAAATTAATGTTCCGGAATTCAATAAAGGCGGAAACCGCCGCAGCGCCGGCACCTGCCGACGCTAGTCATCCGCCGGATTACCCGACGACGCCGCAAACCATGGCTACGACGAACAGGAATGCTGCGGTGAAGATCGCGCCATGGAGCATCGTCTGAAGCCTGTGGCGCGTGGTGAGCGGCTTCTTGGTCGGTACGGAACCATATTGGTTCACGTGAGCATGCGAAATACCCAAATCTGCCATATGTCGCCTCCGTTGTTCTCGTTCGGCCGGTTGTGCGGCTCGCGCTTATATTCGTATTTTGTCTATCAAGTAGGTAGAGATAAATTTCCGTCCAAGGCGAACGAAAGAGAAAATTCAACCAGACCTTTTAGCAGAGCGTGCGCCATGCCCAGATCAACGAGCGCTCGACAGCGTTCTCGGTCTGGGGCGGGTTGGAGGAAGTCTCGATCAGCCGACGGTCCTTTTCCGCAGGAATGGATGCCGAAATCTGTTCCCGGCAATCGGCTTTAACAGGAGGATCGAGGTAACCCATGGTCATCCCACCGAGAAAGAACATGCAATCAACCTCCATCGATCACGAAAGCTAACAAACGTTAACAGGATCATGACAGAAGCAAGGCAGCTGTCAATAGTCTAGTTGAATGGTCGTCTTTTAGGAAACCATTATCCTTAACACCGCCGCCGGTCTTTTCTTTTCAAAGGTTTGAAAAGATTGGCTTTCACGCTTTGACGAAACCCTTGCTCGCGATCATCAAATTTCTCGTATAGTCCTCGTGAACCGCGCCTTCTGCCAGTGCCTGTGAGCTCAGCCGCTCGACGACGGCGCCGTTGCGCATCACGGCGAGCCTTTCACACATATGGGTGACGACACCGAGATCATGGCTCACCATAACAAAGGTAAGCTTGCGGTCGCGTCGGATCTCTTCCAGCAGGTTCAGCACCTCGGCCTGCACCGAGGCGTCGAGCGCCGATGTCGGCTCGTCGAGCAGCAGGATCGACGGTTCCACGATCAGCGCCCGGGCGATCGCCACGCGTTGGCGCTGGCCGCCGGAGAGCTGGTGCGGGTAGCGGAAACGGAAACCATTGCCGAGGCCGACCTCGTCGAGCGCTCGGGCGATGCGCTTCTCGCTGTCGGCGATGCCGTGGATTGCAAGCGGTTCGAGCAGAAGCCGATCGATCGTCTGGCGCGGATGTAGCGACCCGTAAGGATCCTGAAAGACCATTTGCACGCGCCGGTAGAAGGCCTTGCTGCGCTTCGAACCTTTCAGCGGCTCACCATCGATGTTGATCGCCCCGCCGCTGATCGGTGCAAGTCCGGCAACGGCTCGCAGCAAGGTCGATTTTCCCGAGCCGGACTCGCCGACAAGACCAAAGGATTCGCCGCTTTCGATGGCGATACTGACATCCTTCAGCGCATGAAAATGGTCGTAGACGACGCTGAGATCGTCGATATCGAGAGCTGCGCTCATGCCGCCCACTCCGGCTTGCGGTCGAGCACCGGCAGCGGATGGCGGTTTGCACCGATCTCGGGCATGCAGTTCAGGAGCCCCTGCGTATAGGGATGCTGCGCATGTTTGAGATCGGCCGCCGCCAGCTCCTCGACGACCTTGCCGGCATACATGACGATGACGCGGTCGCAGAAGGACGAGACCAGCCTCAGATCATGGGAGACGAAAATCAGCCCCATGCCGCGCTCGGACACCAGCCTGTCCATGATCCGCAGCACGTCGAGTTGCACCGTCACGTCAAGCGCCGAGGTCGGCTCGTCGGCAATCAGCAGTTCAGGCCCGGCAATCAGCATCATGGCGATCATCGCCCGCTGCCCCATGCCGCCCGAGACCTCGTGCGGATGCAGGTCGAAGACACGTTTCGGATCGCGGATCTGCACCGCTTCCAGCATGGCGAGCGCGCGCTCGCGCGCCTCCGCCTTGCCGACCTTCTCATGCGTGCGCAGCGTTTCGCAGATCTGCCGTCCGATCGACATGACGGGATCGAGCGAATATTTCGGATCCTGCAGGATCATGGCGATACGCTTGCCGCGCAGCCTGCGCCTTTCGCCGGCAGACGCATTGATGAGATCGATGCCGTTGAAATTAAGCCTGTCGGCCGTAACGATACCGTGTTTCGGCGTCAGGCCCATGATTGCCCGTCCGGTTTGAGACTTGCCGGAACCGGATTCGCCGACGATTCCGAGCCTTTCCTTGCCGAGCGTGAAGGAGACGCCGCGCACGGCCTCGATCACGCCGGTGCGCGTGGGGTAGCTGACTTTGAGGTTATCGACCGTCAGAAGCGTCGTCATTGGCCGCTCTCCTTTGGATCGAGCGCGTCGCGCAAGCCGTCGCCGAGGAGATTGAAACCGAGGCTGACGATGAGGATGGCGATGCCGGGCATCGCTGCGACCCACCATTGATCGAGGATGAAGCGCCGTCCCGAGGCGATCATCGCACCCCATTCCGGCAGCGGCGGCTGCGCCCCCAGACCGAGGAAACCGAGACCGGCTGCCGTCAGGATGATGCCCGCCATGTCAAGCGTCACCCGCACGATCAGCGAGGAAATGCAGAGCGGCATGACATGACGCACAATAATGCGAAGCGGCGAGGCTCCCATCAGCCTCACCGCCGAAATATAGTCGGAACGCCGAACCGTCAGCGTCTCGGCGCGCGCGATGCGGGCATAGGGCGGCCAGGAGGTGATGGCGATGGCGATGATCGCGTTCTGGATGCCGGGACCGAGGGCTGCGACGAAGGCGAGCGCCAGCACCAGCTTCGGAAAGGCGAGGAAAATATCGGTGATGCGCATCAGCGTCGCATCCACCCAGCCTCCGGCATAACCGGAGACCGTGCCGACGATCAGCCCGACCGGCGCCGAGATGACGGCGACGAGCACGACGACGAGCAGCGTCAATCGCGATCCGTAGATCAGCCGCGAATAGATATCACGGCCCTGGTCATCCGAACCGAGCCAGAATTCCCCCGTGCCGGGCGGCAGCAGCCGAGCATTGCGCAGATCGCCGACAACGGGATTGTGCGTGGCGAGCACATCGGCAAAGGCGGCGATGAAAAGCAGCGCCACGATGATCAGCAGGCCGACGACGGCGAGCCTATTTGCCGTAAACTGCCGCCAGGTGACATAGGTGCGGCCGAGGCGGGCCTGCAGGCGCGATTGCGGCCGGTCGGAGAGCAGCCATTCGCGGCGGCTCATCGCAGGAGATGGGCTGGCATTGGCCGTCATCGGTTTCGCGTCCTCGGATCGAGCGTCCGGTAGAGAAGATCGGACAGAAGGTTGATGCCGATGAAGACCGTACCGATGACGATCGTGCCGCCGAGCACGGCGTTCATATCGGCGTTCTGCAGCGAATTGGTGATGTAGAGCCCGATGCCCGGCCAGGAAAAGACGGTCTCGGTCAGCACCGATCCTTCAAGCAGGCCGGCATAGGAAAGCGCAATCACGGTGACGAGCGGCACGGCGGCATTACGCAGCGCATGCCCCCAGATCACCCGCGTTTCCGAAAGCCCCTTGGCGCGCGCGGCAACGATATATTCCTGGGAAAGCTCGTTCAGCATGAAACTGCGCGTCATGCGGCTGATATAGGCGAGCGAGAAATAGCCGAGCAGCGAGGCAGGCAGGATGATGTGGCGGAAGACATCATAGAAGACGTCCCATTGCCCTTGCCAGGCGCTGTCGAGCAGGTAGAGGCCGGTGATCGGCGTGAACGTATATTCGAAGACGATGTCGATGCGGCCGGGAAAGGCCACCCAGCGCAGCCGCGCATAGAAGATGACGAGCGAGATCAGCGCCAGCCAGAAGATCGGCACCGAGTAGCCGACGAGGCCGACGACGCGCACCACCTGGTCGGCAATGCTGCCGCGGCGCACTGCGGCGAGAACGCCGAGCGGTACGCCGACGAGGGCGCCGATGAGCGTTCCGAGCGTTGCGAGCTCGATTGTCGCCGGCAGGACACGGCGGATATCGACCATGACAGGATTGGTCGTCAGCACCGAATTGCCGAAATCGCCGGACAGGATGCCTTTGATATAAAGGAAAAATTGCTGATAGAGCGGCAGGTTGAAGCCCATCTCCTGTCGTACCCGCTCGACGACGTGGTTGGGCGCGCGGTCGCCGAGAATGGCGAGCACGGGATCGATCGGCACGACGCGGCCGATGAAGAAGGTGACGGCCAGCAGGCCGAGATAGGTGGTGACGGCGGCAAACAGAAACCGCCCTAACGCCTTTGCAAAGGCCCTAGCACGGCCCTTTCGGGGCCGCGCCTCCTGCGTTGTTTCGACGGTGCTCAAGCGACCAATCCTGCCGGACTATTCCTTGGCGATCGGACCGACGAAATTGGTGTCGAAGCTCGGACCCAGCTTGAAGTCCTTCACACTCTTGCGGTAGCCGGCCACCTCGGTCTGCTGGAAGATGAAGACGAAGGGGCTGTTTGCCAGATACTTCTTCTGGATGTCCTGATATATGGCGGCGCGCTTGGCAGCGTCGCGTTCCAGAAGGGCTGCCTTGGCTTGCTTGTCGAGTTCCGGCGCTTCCCAGGTGTTGCGCCATGCGAGCGTCTTCACCGTGCCGGCATCGGAATTGTCAGGATTGCCGGTAAAGGTGTCGGCATTGGAATTCGGGTCGAAATAGTCCGAACCCCACTGGCCGATATACATGTCGTGCGTACGCGCGCGGTACTTGGTCAGCGTCTGCTTGCCGTCGCCGGGGATGATTTCCATCTTCACCCCGGCCTGCGCCAGCGTCTGCTGCATCGATTCGGCGATACCGGTCACCGGCTGGCTGTTGCGTACGTCCATGGTGATCGAGAAACCGTCGGGTACGCCGGCCTTGGCCAGCAGTTCCTTGGCCTTGGCGACATCGAGCTTGTAGGGATTCTCATCGAGTGCGCCGAGCTGACCCTTTGGCAGGAAGGTCTGATGGATCTCGCCGATACCCTTGATCAGCGTTGCGCTGATCGCATCGTAATCGACCAGATATTTGAAGGCTTCCTGGACTTCCGGCTTCTTCAGGTTCTCGTTCTTGTTGTTCAGGCTGACATAATAGATCGTGCCCTTCGGCGCACTGGTTGTCGCCAGATCCGCATTCTTCGAAACCGCGTCGATGTCGCCCGGCTCGAGGTTGCGGGCGATATCGATGTCGCCGGCTTCGAGCGCCAGCCGCTGGGCAGCGCTTTCCTTCATATAGCGGTAGATGACGCGGTTGAGCTTTGCCTTGTCACCATAATAATTGTCATTGCGCTCCAGCACGACGACTTCGTTGGCGCGCCATTCGCGCATCTTATAGGCGCCGGAGCCGGCATAGCCGGTCTTCAGCCATTCATTGCCGAAGTCGTTGTCGTATTTGTGGTCGGCATCGGGCGCCACCGCCTTCACATGCTCCAGCACCAGCTTCTTGTCGACGACGGAAGCGACGGTTGCCGTCAGGCAGTTGAGCACGAAGCTCGGCGCATAGGCCTTGTCGACCGTGAAGACGAAAGTGCCGGCATCGGCCGCCTTGGCTTTTTCCGCGACGTTATCGCCGGTCAGACCGAACTGGGTGAGGATGAAGGCTGGGCTCTTGTCGAGCTTGACGGCACGCTCGAACGACCAGGCGACGTCTTCGGCGGTGATCGGGTTGCCGGAGGCGAATTTCAGGCCTGACTTCAGCTTGAACGTATAGGTAAGGCCGTCATCGGAAACGCTCCAGCTCTCGGCCAGATCGCCCTTCACCTTGGACGTGTCGTCCATGTCGAGACGGACGAGCAGGCTGTAGCTGTTGGTGGTGATTTCGGCGGTCGAAAGCTCGAAAGCCTCACCCGGATCCATCGTGATGATATCGTCGATGGCGAAACCTTCGACCAGCGTATCCTTCGGTGTCTCGGCAAAGGCCGAGGGTGCCGCCATCATCAGGAGCGAAAGAGCGGCTCCCGCGGAAAGCAGGCGAAAATTGCGGCTGAGTTTGGTCATCATCATGGTCTGTTCCCCTGTTTTTTGATTGAATACGAAAGGCTTAGGCGTGGTCCTCCCGCCAAGCCTGGGCCAGAATGCGAAGCCAGTTTTCACGGGCAAGTTTTGCCAGGTCGGCGTCAGCATAGCCAACCTCTCTGAGAGCGGCAATCAGCTTCTGATTACCGGCTGCATCACCGATTTCCTCCGGAATGGTGGCCCCGTCGAAGTCCGATCCGAGCGCCACGCAGTCGATGCCGATGCGATTCACAAGATAGTCGATATGGCGGATCATGTCGGCAAGCGGCGTGTCGCTGTCTGAGCGGCCGTCGGCACGCAACATGGCGGTGGCATAGTTGATGCCGACGAGCCCGCGGCTTTCGCGGATCGCATCGAGCTGCCTGTCCGTCAGGTTGCGCGCGACCGGCGTCAGGGCGTGGGCATTGGAATGGCTGGCGACCAGCGGCTGGTCCGTCTTCTTCGCCACGTCCCAGAAACCCTTCTCGGTGATATGGGCAAGGTCGATCAGGATGCCGAGGCGATTGCATTCCCTGACCAGCGCGAAGCCGGCATCGGTAAGGCCCGGCGCCGTGTCCGGCGACATCGGGAAGGCGAAGGGCACGCCGTGACCGAAGACATTGTGCCGGCTCCAGACCGGCCCGAGCGACCGCAGCCCTGCCGCGTAGAACACCTCGAGCGCCGAGAGATCGGCGCCGATCGCCTCGCAGCCTTCCATATGCATGACGGCGGCGAAAATGTCGTCCGCCATGGCGCCGCGGATATCCTTCACCGTCCGGCAGAGCCGCCAGGCGCCGGCCTGGTCGAGCCGCAGCGCAATCGCCGCCATTTCATTGGCGATGGCAAGCGAAGGCAGCGGATCGAGAGGGGCCGCCATCGGCGTCATATAGCGGCCGTGGGCATCCGGATCGGCGAAGACGAGATCGCCCGAGGGAATATAGATGGCACAGAGGCCGCCTGAAAGACCGCCCTCTCTAGCCCGATGCGCATCGATATGGCCGACCGTCGTGCCGTCTGCGAATTCCGCGATCGGGTCGCTGCCGTCTTTTGAATGTGTCCAGAGTCGAAGGAGAACGTCGTTGTGACCGTCAAATACGAATTGCATCTGTCTTCCTGCGCTGCCCGGGCGGGCGAATGAAGCGGCAGAATAGAAAAGCTGACGGAATTCGCCACCTCTTTTTTCAGAAATCCGTCGATGCTGAAATGAAACGGGAGCCGAAGCTCCCGTAAAAAATCATTGCATGCCAGAAATCAGTGCTTGCGGCGTTTCTTCTGTCTGTAGACGTCGATGACGACAGCCGCGATGATAATGAGGCCCTTGACGATCTCCTGGTAATAGGCGTCGATCCTGAGGAACGTGAAGCCCGAGGTCATGACGCCGAGAATGATCGTGCCGATGACGGTGCCGGTGATGCGCCCGACACCGCCGGTGAGCGAGGTGCCGCCGATGACGGTCGCGGCGATCGCGTCGAGTTCATATCCGACGCCCATGCTGGCCTGTGCGGTTTCAGCACGTGCCGCCGTGACGATACCGGCAAGGCCGGCGAGCAATCCAGCAATCACATAGACCTTGACGAGATGCGCCTCGATGTTGATGCCGGAAACGCGTGCGGCCTGCGGGTTCGCGCCGATGGCATAGGTGAACTTTCCATAACGGGTGTAGCGCAGCGCAATATGAAAGATCAGCGCAACCACCAGGAAGACGACAACCGGCCAGGCTTTCGTTCCGATGAAATGAAACTGCTCGGTGATCCCGGAAACCGGCTGCCCCTTCGTATACCACTTCGCCACGCCCCTGGCCGAAACGAACATGCCAAGCGTGGCAATGAACGGCGGGATCTTCGTGTAGGCGATGAGCGCGCCGTTCGCGAGACCGGCCGCCGCCCCGATCAGCAGACCAACGACGATCGGCACGAAAGCCGGCAGGTCGGTCAGCGAGGGAAAAACGGCTCGTCCCCAGGTGGAGGACTGAGCAAAGCTTGTTGCGATCATCGCCGTCATGCCGACGACCGACCCTGATGAAAGGTCGATGCCGCCGGTGATGATGACCTGCGTGACGCCGACGGCGATGATGCCGATGACGGAGACCTGCAGGATCATGATCGTCAGACGCTGCGAATTCATCAGGAAGCTTTGGCCGATGAACATCCAGCCGAGCACTTCGTAGATGAGCGCGATGCCGACGAGCACGAGGAAAATGCTGAGCTCCGTCGGTATGCGCCGCCGCCTTTGCCGGGTTGCGAGCGGAGCCGCGCCCTCTGCTGCCTTGGTAGTCATGTCAAACCTCCCTTGGGCAATCGCCGTCAACGCATCACTGCGCAGCCAGCTCCATCACCTTGATCTGCGTTGCTTCGTCGCGATTGAGGAAACCGGTCACGCGTCCTTCGTGCATGACCATGATGCGATCGCTCATCCCGAGAACTTCGGGCATCTCGGATGAGATCATCACCACCGCCACGCCATCTCGCGCCATCTCCGTGACCAGCCGGTGGATTTCCGCCTTGGCGCCGACATCGATGCCACGCGTCGGCTCGTCGAGGATGAGGATGCGCGGATTGGTGAGCAGCCAGCGCCCGATCAGCACCTTCTGCTGATTGCCGCCCGAAAGATTTTCCACCCGCTCGTAAAGATTGGGCGTTTTCACGCGCAGCTTTTTTGCCATGTCTTCGCAGGTTGCCTCGACTGCGCCCTGCTGCACGAAGCCGCCCTTGACGTATCTGTCCTGTAGAACGGCGATCTGCATATTCTCGAGAATATCGAGGATCAGCAGGCAGCCGGTATCTTTGCGGTCCTCAGTCAGGAACGCCATCCGATTGCGGATGGCCTCGGTCGGCGAAGAAATGGTCACCGGCTTGCCGTAGAGCTCGATCGAGCCGGAGCTTGCCGGCGTCACCCCAAACAGCGTTTCGGCGACATTCGACCGGCCGGAGCCAACGAGGCCGGCCACACCGAGGATTTCGCCGGCCCTGACCTCGAAGGAGACGTTGTTGAAGACGCCCTTGAGACAAAGATCCTTGACGGAGAGCACGACCTCGCCGATCGGCACCTCTTCCTTGGGAAACATCTGGGTGATCTCGCGCCCGACCATCATGCGGATGATGTCGTCGCGGGTGACGTCGGTCGAGGCATGCGTGCCAATATATCGTCCGTCGCGGAAGACGGAGAACTCGTCGGCGATCTCGAAAAGCTCGTTCATCTTGTGGGTGATGTAGACGATGCCGATGCCTTGGGCCCTGAGGTCGCGGATAATACGGAAAAGATGCTCGACTTCGCGCTCCGTCAGCGCCGAAGTCGGCTCGTCCATGATCAACACGTCGGAATTATAGGAAACCGCCTTGGCGATCTCGACCATCTGCCGGTTGGCGACCGAGAGGTGGCGGACCTCGATATCGGGGTCGATGGCGATATTGAGCCGAGTAAACAGTTCCTCGGTCATGCGATGCATCACGCCGTGATCGATGAAGCCGAGGCGGTTCTTCGGTTCGCGGCGAATCCAGATATTTTCGGCAACCGTCATGAACGGCATCAGGTTCAGTTCCTGATGGATCATGGCAATGCCGTTCTCCAACGCGTCGAGTGGGGACTTCAGCTGGATCTCGATCCCTTTCAGCCGAATATCGCCCTTATCGGGCGTGTAGATGCCGGCGAGGATCTTCATCAATGTCGATTTGCCGGCGCCGTTTTCGCCCATCAGCGCATGCACGGAGGCGCGCTTCAGCCGGAACTGCACGTCATCGAGTGCGACGACACCAGGAAATTCCTTGCGGACACCCTCGGCGCTCAAGAGATATTCCGCATTCGGGACCGCGCCGCTCGCGCGCACGGCGGCCATGGTTGTCGGGCTGACGGCCATATCATCTCCTCCGGATACGGGCAGGCGAAAAGGATGCGGACAAAGCCCGCATCCTCTTAGCGTTCGCCTCAGTTCTTGGTGACGAAGTCCTTGACGTTGGCAGGCGTGACGAGCTGGAAGGGAATGTAGACCTTCTTCTCGATCTTTTCGCCCTTGGCGAGCTTGAGCGCTGCATCCAGCGAGCCTTTGCCCTGGCCGGCGGCATCCTGGAACACCGTGACGTCGAGATCGCCCGCCTGCATGGCGGCAAGTGCATCCTGCGTGGCGTCGACGCCGCCGACGACGACCTTGGTCATATCCTTGCCGGCCGCCTTCAGCGCCTGAATGGCGCCGATCGCCATTTCGTCGTTGTTGGCGATCACGGCGTCGAATTCGATGCCGCTCGAGAGCCAGTTGGTCATCAGGTCGGCGCCCTGGGTGCGGTCCCAGTTGGCCGTCTGCTCTTCGACGATCTCCAGGCCCTTGCATTCATCCGTCTTGATGACGTCGTGGATGTCTTGGGTGCGCATGCGCGCAGCCTGGTTGGAAAGCTCGCCCATGATGACGACGGCCTTGCCCTTGCCGCCGAGAATGCGGCAGATTTCCTTGGTTTCCAGCGTGCCGGATTCCTGTTCGTTGGATGCGACGAAGGCCTGCTTGTCCGGCAGCGTGTCGACGTTGACCGGCTGACGGTTGACGTAAACCAGCGGGATGCCGGCATCGGCCGCGAGCTTCGACATTGCCGTGGTCGCATCGGTATCGACAGGGTTGACGATGATCGCATCGACCTTGGAGGCGATGAAATTCTGGATCTGGCTCTGCTGCTTGGAAACGTCGTTCTGTGCGTCTTCGACCTGCAGCGTCACACCGCTCAGTGTCTTTGCATAATCGGTCATGCCGTTGCGCAGAACCGTCAGGAAATTGTCGTCGAATTTCGCCATCGAGACGCCGACAGTTTCCGCGTGAGCGGCCGTCGACATGACGAGCGCCATCGCAGTGCCCAGGATAAACTTTTTCATTTTCACTTCCTCCACAAAGCGGTGCCCGGCTGCACCCTCCTCACGCCGGAGCTCCAGGCATTTGCTCTGAAGCCGCAATTCCCCTGCGCCACCTCTCCCGCGGCGCTCCGCAAAACGGAACAAACAAACCGTTAAATCTGTTCTGCGGAATATTCATTCCATTTTCTGGGAACGGCGTCAAGTATCTTTAGCGGCGACGAGATATGGATGAGAACGAAATGCCGCGGGGCCTCACGACCGACGCCCACATTCCTCGTGTTGTGAAAGACCAAGCGAGCATCCATCTATGGGAGGATCGAAGGCAGGCTCACGGCCGCAGGCGCCTTCGACCTCTCGCCGCGACCCAATCATTTGAAGATTTTGGAGACAGGACAAATGTCCATTTCGATGTATCGCCTCACCGTTCCAATGTTCCAGCGCGGCCTCGCCAGTCTGAAAACCTACCTCGACAAGGCCGAAGCCTATGCGAAGGAAAAGAATATCGATCCCGCCATATTAGCCGCCGCTCGCCTGGCGCCCGACATGCTGCCGCTCTCCGGCCAGTATCAGCGCGCCAGCGACAGCGCCAAATTTGCGCTCGCCCGCCTGACGGCGACCGACGCCCCGAAGTTCGAGGATAACGAAACGACGTTCGACGACCTGCGCGAGCGCCTGGCAAAGACCGAAGCCTATCTCGCCGGCTTCTCGGCGGAAGCATTGGAAGGCACGCAAACCCGCCAGATCACCCTGCCGGGAAAGAGTGGTATCGTACTGCCGGGTGACGAATATATCGCCACCTTCGCCCTGCCGAATTTCTATTTCCATGTCGCGACGGCCCACGCCATCCTGCGCAACCAAGGCGCACCGATCGGCAAACGCGATTATCTCGGCTGAACCCCCGGTTCGGCCCGGCTGAACCCCCGGTTCGGCCCGGCTGAACCCCCGGTTCGGCCCGGCTAGACCACTGCATAATTCCTTAAATCGGAATCGATTTAAGGATAAAATTATGGAGCGATTCAAAGTGTTACAGCGTCCTTTGTGGATCTTAAAAAGACACGCGGCGCTATAATATCAGGGCCGGTGCGTCACCGGCCCTCTTTCCGTCAGCTCAGTATAGGCGAGAGTCTGATCGAGATGGCGTGCGCGGAGCGACAGCAGCTTCTCGGCATAGTCGAGCCGTATCGCCGCATAGGCCGGATCCGCCGCGACATTGTCGAGTTCCATCGGGTCGTCGGCAAGATTGAAGAGCAGCGGCGGCAAGGCGGTGAAATGCACATATTTGAACCGCGCGTCGCGGATCACCGCGAGATTGCATTCGTTGGACCGCAGCCGGAAATGCTGCTCGGCCTCACCATGCGCAATGTCGCGGAAATCGAATTCCCAAAATGCCGCGTCCCGCCAGCCCTTTCCGCTGCCACCCCTGACGAACGGCATGAGCGACCGGCCATCGAGCCCGTTCTTCGCGTCGATGCCAAACCTTTGGCAAAGTGTCGGAAAAATATCCGCAGCGCTGGTGAATTTGTCGACGACCCCACCCGCAGCACTGCTTGCGGGATCGCGGATCACCAGAGGAATATGATAGCTGCCGTCGAAGAAACCGCCCTTGCCGAGCATCCAGTGATCGCCCGCCATCTCGGCGTGATCAGAGGTGAAGACAACAAGCGTATCGTCCCAGGCGCCCGCATCCTTGAGGGCCTGCCAGATGCGGCCGAGCTGCGCATCGACCTCTGATATCATGCCGTAATAGATCGCCCGGATCGCGGCGAAATCCTCGGCGTTCCAGCCGCTGAGCGGCCCCGTTGCGCCGTGGATAAAGCTGCCCTTGTCAGCGCGCGGCATGGCATAGGCGAGGTAGGGATGGCTGACCGGTTCCGCTTCGCGGTTTGTCGCGCGGGCAAAAGCCGGTCCCTCGCCTGGCTTGACCATCCGGTTGAACGGCTCCGGCACGGAGAACGGCGGATGCGGACGTAAGAAAGAGACATGCGCAAACCACGGCCTGTCCTGTTCGCCCATCCAGCGGATGAACTCGCCGGCCAGGAAAGCCGTTTGGGTCTCGTCGCGCGAATAGGCCGGCGCCGCATTTGAAATTTCTCCGGCTCCAGCACCAACAGGAATATGGATATCGCGGCTGACGGCATCGGCATGGCCGCGAGACCTGAGCCAGGAGAGCCACTGTCTTTCGTGCTCGGGCAGAAGCTGGCGGGCCGTAAAGCCCGGCAGCACGCCTTCGTAGCTCGTTAGATGCGGATCGCCGCCATCCATCCCGCGCGGATCGGGCGCCGTATCGGTGTAGCCGAACAGCGTCGGGTCGTATCCCGCCCGCCGGGCGGCCAGGGCCAGATTGTCGAAGCGGGCATCGAGCGGCGAACCGTTGCGGCAGACCCGGTGGTTCATCTGATAGAGACCGGTATAGAGCGTGGCCCGCGCCGGTGAGCAGGGCGCCGCGCCGGCATAGTGCCGCCGGAACAGGGTGCCTTCCCGCGCCAGAGCATCGACGCCAGGTGTCTTTACACAGGCATGACCGACAGCCGACAGGCAATCGCCGCGCCACTGATCCGCCGTGATCAGCAGGACGTTCGGCCGGCGCGCTTTCTCGATGCTGGTTGGCTCAATGCTGGTTGGATTTTGCATGCCAGTCCCAGGCGGAGCGGATGATCTCGGACAGATCATATTGCGGCACCCAGCCGAGCACGTCGCGCGCCTTGTCGTTATTGGCGACCAGCGTATGCGAATCGCCTTCGCGACGGCCGATATATTCGACCGGGAAAGGCCGGTTCGATACGTCCTCGATCGCGCCGAGCAATTCCTTGACTGTCGTGCCGGTGCCGGTGCCGAGGTTGAGCGCGACGGAATCGCCGCCCTTCAGTAGATATTCGACGGCGCGCACATGCGCATCGGCAAGATCCAGCACGTGGATATAGTCGCGCACACAGGTGCCGTCGCGTGTTTCGTAATCGCTGCCGAACACCTTGAAACCCTGACGGCGGCCGAGTGCCGCGTCGATCGCCAACGGTATTGCATGCGTTTCCGGTTGATGCCATTCGCCGATCCGGCCCTCGAAATCGGCGCCGGCCGCATTGAAATAGCGCAGTACCACCGAGCGCAGGCTCCTGTACTGGTCGTAATCGGCAAGCGCCTGTTCGACGATATATTTCGTCCGCCCATAGGGATTGATCGGCACCTGCCGGTGCGTCTCGTCGAGCGGCACGCTCTGCGGCAGGCCGTAGGTGGCGCAGGTGGAGGAGAATACGAAGGCGTTGATGCCGGCCGCCTGTGCCGCCGAAAGCAGTGTCAAAGTGCCGATCACATTGTTCTCGTAGAAGGAAACCGGATCCTTGACCGATTCGCCGACCTCGATCAGCGCCGCGAAATGCAGGATCGCCGCCGGCTTGTGTTTGGCCAGCACCTCGTCCAGCCGGGTGCGATCGCGAATATCGCCTTCCTCGGCCGGCCCCCATCTGACGAACTCGCGATGGCCGTTCGAAAAATTGTCGAAGACGACAGGCGTATAGCCCTTGTTCGCCAGGTCGAGGCACGTATGCGAGCCGATATAGCCGGCGCCGCCGACGACAAGAACCGTTTCACCTGCCATGCACCACCCTTATTTTTCGTTGAGAGATGGGAGAAACCTAGACGAGATACACGTCAATAAAAAGAAGGAACTGCGATCGGCGTCAACGGACAATACGTCAAATGCCGAAGCCACGTTCGACCGGGTGCGATCCGCCTGCGCAATATATGCCGGATCAGAAGGAAGCATAAATTATTCGCGTGATTTGCATAGCGGCCCGATCTAAGGCGCTTGCACCACCATGTGATGATCAACGGTCCGCAGCCATCAGACAGGAGAGCGCGAATGAGGAAGGCATTGGTCGTTTGGGGCGGCTGGCAAGGCCATGAGCCGGAGCAATGTGCCGATATCGTCGCCGATCTCTTGCGCGAGGACGATTTTACCGTCGAGGTGACCGGCGATCTCGGCGTATTCGGATCTCCGACGCTGGCGAAAGCCGATCTGCTGGTGCCGATCATTACCGGCGAAAAGCTTGAGAAGGAGCATGCCATCGGCCTCGTCGAAGCGGTGCGCGGCGGGCTCGGACTTGCCGGCCATCACGGCGCGCTCGCCACATCCTTCAAGGAAAGCGCGCCTTTCCGCTATATCTCCGGCGTCACCTGGGTCGCCCATCCCGGCAATATCATCGACTTTCGCGTTGCCGTCACCCGCCAGGACGATCCCGTCATGGAGGGCATTCCCGATTTCGACTATCGTTCGGAGCAATATTATCTCCATTACGATCCGACCGTCGAAATCCTCGCGACCACCACCTTCACCGGCGCCTACGATCCGGCGGCCCGCAATGTGGTGATGCCCGTCGTCTTCAAGCGCCATTTCGGCGCCGGCCGCATCTTCTATTCCGCCCTCGGCCATGTCGCGGCCGAATTCGACCATCCCTACATGCCCCTCATCCTGCGCCGTGGCCTGAGCTGGGCCGCACGTCAGTAGCGTCAGAACGATCGCCCGCGGATGAGGATCGGCAACGATATCCGGGCGACTTCGGCGGCTAAAGAACGCGCATTTCAGGCTGGAGGGCAGCCTCGGCTGATCGGCCGGCATGGGCGGCCGCTTGCCGATCGTCCGCCCGCGCCATAATTTCCCCGGATGCAGGATCGCTTCTCTTTCTTCCCCGCCACCCCCGACCGCCTGGCCGACATAGAAGCGGTCTTCGACGATTGCGCCGACGGCCGGAATTGTCGCTGTGCCTACTGGTATCTTCCGAATGCCGACTACAAGGCAGGATGGGGCGAGGGAAATCGCAACTGGTTCCGAAGCCTGCTCGCCGAATGGCGTCCGCCCGGCATTCTCGGCTATCACGACAATGAGCCGGCCGGATGGTGCGGGGTCGCACCGCGCGTCGTGTTCGACCGGCTGCGCCGTTCAAAGCCCTTTGCGCCGGTCGATGACAGGCCGGTCTGGTCGATCAATTGCTTCATCGTCCGCAAGCCGTTCCGGCGACAGGGATTATCGCAACTATTGCTGAAAAATGCGGTCGAATTTGCGACGGCAAACGGCGCCGAATGTCTCGAGGCCTATCCCGTCGACCAGGCAGCCCGTGCTTCGAACCGAGCCGAGCTTTATCCGGGAACGCTATCGATGTTTCTGGATGCCGGTTTCACCGAAGTGGCAAGACGCCTGCCGGCCAGACCTGTGGTCCGTCTGGAATGCCGCTGAATATTTCGGCAACCCAGGGATTGATAATATGGCTTAGCGGGCCGCCTTGATCTGCCGGTCGTTCTCGACGGCGGGAGCCGCCTCGTCATAAATCCGCAGCAGCCGTCCGGCTGCCTTCAGCTTCTCGATGAGGTCGTTTCCATCAGGCGAGGCCTTCGTCAGCTCCAGCTGTTCGAACTCCCGCAGCGCCTGCGCCCAATGGCTTTCCCCACGCCCATCCGGCCTGCCTTCCGATTCCCATAGTGAATAAGCGCGCTGGCTGACCCAGGCGTCTTTATTATGACTCATAATCAACCCCAGCGAGAAATTTGGAAGCAATATTCGACAAGCAACAAGGTGCCAAAACCGGCTTTAGGAGTCGTTACGAGGCAGCGTTAGTTTTTAGCTAATCCGAGGTGCCCGAGGGATTATCCCGTGCACACATTCCGGGACCTTGGCCTCGTATCGCCTGCAGGGTAGGGTCAACCGCAGAAACGACAGCGATGACCGATGGCAGCCAAGACAACACTTAATGCGAAGAATCTCGAATCCCTTGGTGCGCAGCGCCTTGCCGAGCTGCTGATCGAGATCAGCATGGGCAGTGCTGCCCACAAGCGACGGCTTCGAATGGAGCTTGCCGGCAATCACGGCAGCGCCGAGGTGGCGCGTGAGGTGCGAAAGCGACTTGTCAGCATTGCCCGCGCCCGCACCGTCATCAACTGGCGCAAAGTGAAAGCGCTGAAGAACGACCTGGAAACGCAGCGCAAGACGATCGCAGAGACGGTTGCCGCCGATGATCCCCAGGAGGCGTTCGACCTAATTTGGCAGTTCCTCGCATTGGCGAATCCGATCTTTGAGAGATCCAGTGACAGCAGCAGTTCTCTCATCCAAAGTTTTCATCAGGCTTGCGAGGATGCTGCCGCAATCGCCGCCTCCGCCAAGATCGGCTCCAATGTCCTGGCCGACAAGGTGTTTAAAGCCGTCCAAGACGATGGTTACGGCCAGTACGACAACCTGATTGCGGCGATGGCGCCAGCTCTCGGCAAGGATGGTCTCGATTGCTTGAAAACCCTCTTCGTCCAATGGTCAAAGGAGCCGAAAGACAAGCCGGCTAATGACAAGCGCGAGATCATCGGCTGGGGCAGCGCAGGCCCCCTTTACGAAGATGAGATCTACGGCACTCAGCGAGATCTGACGGTGCGCATAGCCTTGCAGGAAATTGCCGATGCCCAGGGCGATGTTGATGACTACATCGCTCTGCAACCCGAGAAAACGCGCAAGATGCCGATGATTGCGGCCGACATCGCCAATCGCCTGGTCTCGGCCGGCCGGTCCAAGGAGGCAATTGAGGTGCTGAATGAGGTCGATGCGACAGGCCAGGCCGGCATGCCATTCGAATGGCAGCGCGCGCGCGTCGAGACGCTCGAGGCCCTGGGGCGGCGAGAGGAAGCTCAAACCTATAGATGGACGTGCTTCGAGCAGTCGCTGCACGATCAGCATCTCCGCGCCTTCCTCAAGCGACTGCCGGACTTCGATGATCTGGAGGCAGAGGAGAAGGCATTCGCTTATGCCCAGGCTTTCCCGGAGGTCCACCAGGCGCTTACATTTTTCCTGAATTGGCCGGCACCCGCCGAGGCAGCGAAACTCGTGATGAGGCGGAAGGCGGAACTGGATGGCAATCTCTATGAGCTGATGCCGGCGGCGGCCGAAGCTCTGGCGGAGAAACATCCGCTTGCGGCAACCATCCTCTTGCGCTCCATGATCGATTTCGCGCTCGATAGCGGCCGGTCCAGCCGCTATAAGCATGCGGCGAGGCATCTTGCGGACTGCGCATCGCTTGCGCCTCATATCAATGACTTCGGCGACACAAGACCCCATGACATCTATGTCGCAGAACTTAAGCGTCGACACGGCAAGAGGCATGGCTTCTGGAGCCTGGTGACCTAAGTCGCTTCAGATATATCACCTTCGGAGGAATTCCATGACGACCACCGCCTGGCACGCCGATCCACTGACTTGGGGCACTGGACCCCGCATCTTCGAAGCCTTTCTGGAGCCGACTTGCCCCTATTCGGTCAAAACGTTCAACAAGCTCGATGACCTGCTGAGCCAAGCCGGCGAAGACAAGATCACCGTGAAGATCCGCCTGCAGTCGCAACCCTGGCATATGTATTCGGGTGTCCTCGTCCGCTGCATCATCGCAGCCTCAACGTTGGAAGGCGGCAAGCAGACAGCAAAGAAAGTGATATCAGCCATTGCGGCCCATCGCGAGGAGTTCGAGTTTGAACGCCATGCCGGCGGCCCAAATATGGATGCGACGCCGAACCAGATCATCGAGCGCCTGGAAGGCTACAGCGGCGTCAAGTTGAAAGAGGCCTTCGCCACCCCGGATCTCGACCGGGAGATCAAGTGGCACTGCAAATATGCCCGGCAGAACGGCATCCACGTCTCGCCAACCTTCATGATCGACGGGCTGGTGCAGGCAGATATGAGCAGCGGCGATGAGGTTGTCGTCTGGGTGAAGAAGGCACTGGGCAACTGACGCTGGCCGAGTGCCAGAGACGGTCCCGCCCGCCTATTTGTCTCCTGCCATGAATACCATGCAGGAATCAGTGCAAGCAGCAGGGATTTTCCAACTTTGGACTTCAGGAAACACCGCGGGTGTGGCCCTGGGATGGATGCGATCCTACCGGCCAGTCACGGAAGTATCCCGGCAATCACAAAGCGCTGATAATCCCGGGAAGCTTATGGCGGAGAGGGTGGGATTTGAACCCACGATACCCTTGCAGGTATGCCGCATTTCGAGTGCGGTGCATTCGACCACTCTGCCACCTCTCCGCGGTCTGGTCGGCGCTTGTTCGGCGCGGGCGTTCTCATAACGGGCAAATGACAGGCTGGCAAGCCGAAAAGTCGAAGCATTCCATCCTTTTGCCTTGACACCTTTTTGTCACTCGCGTATCCCGGCTGCGCAATAGGTTTGGAGAAATCCGCGCCTTGGCAATCCCGCGCTCGCGCGGGGCTTCACCGGCAGGACGAGTTCGAGGATTAGACCTCTGAAATCCCTGCTTAACTTCGACTGATAAAAAGACAGCCACCTGCTCAATTAGCGGGGAGCGCTGGAACGAACATGAAAGGATAAAAAATGTTCGCAGTCATCAAGACCGGCGGTAAACAGTACCGTGTGGCAGCCAACGACGTGCTGACCATCGAAAAGCTGGAAGCCACCGCTGGCGACTCCATTGAATTCACCGAAGTGCTCGTGATCGGCGAAGGCGCCGACGCTGCGATCGGTGCGCCCTTCGTAACCGGCGCCTCTGTCAAGGCAGAAGTCGTCGAACAGAACCGCGGCAGGAAGGTCATCGCCTTCAAGAAGCGCCGCCGTCAGAATTCGAAGCGTTCGCGCGGCCATCGTCAGCATCACACGGTCGTCCGTATCACGGACATCGTGGCTGCCAAGTAAGATCAACGGGACAAGGTTTAAAGGAGAACTCCAATGGCACACAAAAAAGCTGGCGGTTCATCGCGCAACGGTCGCGATTCTCAGTCCAAGCGCCTTGGCGTGAAGAAGTTCGGCGGCGAAGCCGTCATCGCAGGCAACATCATCGTGCGTCAGCGCGGAACTGAGTGGCATCCGGGTTCCAACGTCGGCCTCGGCAAGGATCACACGATTTTTGCGCTTACCGCCGGCAATGTGAACTACCGAACCAAGGCCAACGGTCGCGTCTACGTGTCTGTCATGCCGAAAGCGGAAGCAGCGGAATAAGCCGGTAGCGCTCAAAAACAGCCGGCGTCTCATCGACCCGGCTGGCCGTATCAGGTTCAGTCTAGAAAACAGGGGAGATGGGGCGCCATCTCCCCTTTTTCTTTACCCCTCAAGGAGGACTGAACCATGCAAGGCGAATTGTTAAGGGTAGACCAATCACGGTCTCCCCAGGAAGACCAGCGGTCTTCCACGGAGCGGCTGAGGCCGGAACGGTTAAGGACCGATTGCCCTGTCTTGTTATCGGAAAGGCTCGTCATGCGCGCGCCCCACGAAGAAGACATCGACGCCCTTGCCCATCTCGCCAATAACGCCAAAGTCGCCACCATGGTATCGCGTATGCCGCACCCTTATACCGCCGATGATGCTGCCGACTTCGTGCGTCGCACGAAAAATGGCGAGATTGGCAAGTGCGTCTATGCGATCACCAAAGCCGAAAACGGCGCCTTTATCGGCTGCTGCGGCGTGGAGCCGCAAACAGACGGCAAAACCGTCGAGATCGGTTACTGGCTGGGCGAGCCCTATTGGAACAAGGGTTATACCACCGAGGCCTGCCATGCCCTGGTCGATATGGTGTTCAGGACCCGTCAGGACGTCGATCAGATCGACGCCCGTTGCCGGGTCATGAACGTCGCCTCGCGCCGCGTCATCCAGAAGTGCGGCTTCCAGTTCCAGGGATCGGGGCTCGCCGCCTCGCTGGCGCTCGGCAGCAACGTGCCGGTCGAATGGTACAGGCTCGACCGCAAGACCTGGATGTCCCTCCGAAGCTGGGGGAACATCGCATGAGCACGACTGCGCTGCAAAGGCCGGAGGTCAAGCCGATGATGCCCGGCCCCGCGCCGGTTATCTCGACCGCCCGGCTGACGCTCCGCCCCCACAGGCTGAGCGATGCGCCTGCGATCGCGGAATCGCTCTCGGATTTCGCGGTCACGCGCATGTTGTCCCGCGTACCCGCGCCGTTCGACCGGCAGGATGCGCTGGACTGGCTGATCCCGGTCACCTCGGGCACCCTGCCCGACTGGCCGCTGGCGATCACCGATAAGGACGACGTCCATATCGGCAACGTCTCGATCGAGCTGCGCCACGGTCGCTGGCACCTCGGCTACTGGCTGAACCGCTATTACTGGCGGCGCGGCTATATGAGTGAGGCGGTGGCGGCGATCATCGAGCGCTTCTCGCGCCGCATGCCGGAGACGCCGGTTCATTCCGGCGTTTTCGCCGACAACCCGGCTTCGCTGCGACTGCAGGAGAAGCTCGGTTTCCGCATGACGGGCTGCGGCGAAATCTATTGTTTCGCCCGCAATACCATGGTGTCGCACATCGAGACCGTGCTGCAGCCTGGCATGCTGCAGCCGCGAAAGGTCGCCTGATAGAGCATGGTGCCGAAAAGTGTACGCGGTTTTCGGACAACATCATGCTCCAGAACTAGAAAGGAGACGTCGCCGTACTGGCGGCGTCTCCATCAAACGCCGATCTCGACCCATAGAGGAAAGTGATCGGAAGCGACGGATTGCGTATCGATCCGGGCGGATTTCAACCGGCTCTGCAGGCCGCAACTGACGAAGCAATAATCGAGATGCATGCGTTTGCCGTGATCTTCGGGATCCATCCAGCTGTAGCTCTCCGGAGAGTAAGCCTCCAGCGCCGCAAAAGCGTCGACCGGCGTGCCGATCCTCGCCACACGGCCGTAATATCCGCCGCCAGCACCGGCAAGCGCGCAATATTCCGGCGATTCCGGCTCCATGTTGAAATCCCCCATGATGACATAATCCTCCGGCAGCGGCGGCTCCGGCAGGTCGAATTCACCACCCCCCGTCAGCGACCCACCCTCCTGGACGAAGGCATTGATATGCGCGTTCAAGAATTCCAATTGGCGGATGCGCTCGTCGGCAGAGACATGGTCGAGATGGACGGAGTAGACGCGGATCGCAGCGCCGGGTGCGTCGATCACCGCCTCGGTCGCGCCACGCTGCAGGTTGATCTTGCCGATCGTCCGGCTGCGCGGCAGAAGCAGCGTCCGGGTCGAGACAACAGGCCAGCGCGACAGCACCATGTTGCCGAACTGGAAACGGGTCCCGCGCACCGGCTGGAACCCGCCTTCATCAGCTTCGACATGCATGTCGCAGGCTGGCCCATACACCCAGAAATAGTCGGGAAAGAAGGCTGCAACATCGGCTGCCATGTCGGCAAAACCGTTGCGGGAGAAGCCGCGGGTCACCTCCTGCAGCGCGATGACATCGGCACCCTCGAGGCTCCGGGCAATGCGCGCCAGATCGTATCTGCCGTCGAGACCGAAGCCGTACTGTATGTTATAGCTCGCAAAATTCACGATAATCTTTGACCTCCGTCGGAACCGCCTATATCGAATGGGCCAAGACGGGCCGTCCAACTGCCACTGAATATTGGAAGTAAAATGAAATTTCTCGACGAAGCAAAGGTCTATATCAAGTCCGGGGACGGCGGCGGCGGCAGCGTTTCCTTCCGACGCGAGAAATTCATCGAGTTCGGCGGCCCTGACGGAGGCGACGGCGGACGCGGCGGCGACGTCTGGGTCGAGACCGTTAACGGCCTCAACACGCTGATCGATTTCCGCTTTCAGCAGCATTTCAAGGCGACGATCGGCACCCATGGCATGGGCAGGAACCGCACCGGCGCCAACGGCAGCGACGTGACGCTGAAGGTCCCGGTCGGCACCCAGATCTTCGAGGAAGATCAGGAAACGCTGATCTGCGACCTGACCGTCGAAGGCCAGCGCTACTGTCTCGCCCATGGCGGCAATGGCGGCTTCGGCAACGCCCATTTCAAAACCTCGACCAATCAGGCGCCGGATTGGGCCAATCCCGGTCTGCCCGGCGAGGAAAAGACCATCTGGCTACGCCTGAAGCTGATTGCCGATGCCGGCCTCGTCGGCATGCCGAATGCCGGCAAGTCGACCTTCCTGGCATCGGTCACCCGGGCCCGGCCGAAAATCGCCAACTATCCCTTCACCACACTGCATCCTAATCTCGGTGTAGCCACGATCGACGAGCGCGAATTCATCCTGGCCGACATTCCGGGCCTGATCGAAGGCGCCCATGAAGGGGTCGGCATCGGCGACCGTTTCCTCGGCCATGTCGAGCGCACCCGCGTGCTGCTCCACCTCATCTCCGCCCAGGAAGAAAAGGTGGGCAAGGCCTATAAGACGGTCAAGCACGAACTCGAAGCCTACGGAAACGATCTGACCGACAAGGCGGAGATCGTGGCGCTGTCGCAGATCGACGTGCTCGACGATGCTGAATTGAAGAAGAAGACCAAGGAATTGGCCAAGGCCTGCGGCAAGACGCCGTTCCAGATTTCGGCCGTCACCGGCAAGGGCATGACCGAGGTATTGCGTGCGCTGCGCGACATCATCGTCGAAGCCAATACCGAGGAGAAGCCGGCCAAGGTGCCGAAGCTGCGCCATCGCGACATGGTCGTCACCGATGAGGGCGAGGACAAGGGTGGGGACGAGGACGATGACCAGCCGTAAGCCGCTTGGCCGCTACCGCCGCATCGTCATCAAGATCGGATCTGCGCTTCTGGTCGACCGCAAGGCCGGGCTGAAGAAGGCCTGGCTCGACGCCATGTGCGCCGATATCTCAGGCCTGAAGGCTAAAGGCATCGATGTGCTCGTCGTCTCCTCGGGGGCAATCGCGCTCGGCCGCTCGGTGCTCGACCTGCCCTCGGGCGCGCTGAAGCTGGAGGAAAGCCAGGCGGCCGCCGCCGTCGGCCAGATCGCGCTGGCTCGTGCCTGGTCGGAGAGCCTGTCACGCGACGAGATCGTCGCCGGTCAGATCCTGCTGACGCTCGGCGATACCGAGGAGCGCCGCCGCTATCTCAATGCGCGCGCCACCATCAATCAGCTTTTGAAGATCGGCGCCGTGCCGATCATCAATGAAAACGACACCGTCGCCACCAGCGAGATCCGCTATGGTGACAATGATCGCCTCGCCGCCCGCGTCGCGACGATGACCGGCGCCGATCTGCTCATCCTTCTCTCCGACATCGACGGCCTCTACACCGCGCCGCCGCATCTCGATCCGAACGCGACGTTCCTGGAAACGATTGCCGAAATCACCCCCGAGATCGAGGCGATGGCCGGCGGTGCGGCCTCCGAGCTTTCGCGCGGCGGCATGCGCACCAAGATCGATGCCGGCAAGATTGCGACGGCATCAGGCTGCGCCATGATCATCGCCTCCGGCAAGACCGACAATCCTCTGTCGGCAATCGAAAACGGCGCGCGTTCCTCGTGGTTCGCGCCGTCGGGCACACCCGTTACCGCCCGCAAGACCTGGATTGCCGGCCAGTTGCAGCCGGCCGGCGAACTGCATGTCGATGACGGCGCCGTCACAGCCCTCGGCGCCGGCAAGAGCCTGCTTCCCGCCGGCGTGCGCAGCGTTTCCGGCCTCTTCAGCCGCGGCGATACGGTGGCGGTCATCGGCCCGGCCGGCCGCGAGATCGCCCGCGGCCTTGTTAGCTACGATGCCGACGACGCCCGTCGGATTGCCGGCCGCAAGTCGGCGGAGATCGAGGCCATCCTCGGTTATGCCGGGCGCGCCGCCATGGTCCATCGCGACGACATGGTGATGACCGCGCAGATCGGTTCGAAATCGGAAAGGCAGAAGAAGGACGCGAGCTATGCTTGATACCGTTGCGCCAAGCCCTGACATTGATGTGCTGATGAACGACATCGGCCGCAAGGCAAAGGCTGCCGCGCGACCGCTGAGCTTTGCGTCCACTGAGGCGAAGAACAGCGCGCTGAATTCCATGGCCGATGCGATCCTAGCGAACAAGGCGCATATTCTTGCCGAGAACGCCAGGGACCTGAAGGATATCGAAGGCACCGAGACGCTCGCTTCCTTCGTCGACCGGCTGACGCTGAACGACAAGCGCGTCGCCGAGATGGCCGAGGGAATCCGCGCCATCGCCGCCCTTGCAGATCCGGTCGGCGAAGTCATCGCTGCCTGGGACCGGCCGAACGGGCTGAAAATCGAGCGCGTCCGCACCCCGCTCGGCGTCATCGGCGTGATCTTCGAAAGCCGCCCGAACGTCACCGCGGATGCCGGCGCCCTCTGCCTCAAGGCGGGCAATGCCGTCATCCTACGCTGCGGCTCGGACTCGCGCCGTTCATCGCAGGCTATCCATGCCTGCCTTGTCGAAGGATTGAAGGCGGCGGAACTTCCAGAGCATGCTATCCAGCTTGTGCCGGTCACCGACCGCGCTGCCGTCGGCGCTATGCTGCGCGGCCTCGACGGGGCGATCGACGTCATCGTGCCCCGCGGCGGCAAAAGCCTGGTTGCCCGCGTGCAGAGCGAGGCCCGCGTGCCTGTATTCGCCCATCTCGAAGGCCTTTGCCATATCTATGTCGATGCCTCGGCCGATATCGAGATGGCGAAGAGGATCATCGTCAATGCCAAGATGCGCCGCACCGGCATCTGCGGCGCAGCCGAAACCCTGCTTGTCGATGGCGCCGCGATCGGTACGCATTTGACGCCGCTGCTCGAGGTTCTGACGGAGGCCGGCTGCGAGATCCGCGCTTCGCCAACAGTGCTGAAGGTCGCACCGGGTTTGAAGCCCGCGACCGAGGAGGACTGGTCGACCGAATATCTCGACGCGATCATTTCAGTTGCCGTCGTCGACGGCATATCGGGCGCTATCGCCCATATCCAGACATATTCCTCGAACCACACCGAGGCCGTCATCGCCGAGGACCCCGACGTCGTGGCGCGTTTCTTCACCGAAGTCGATTCGGCGATCCTGCTCCACAATGCCTCGACACAGTTTGCCGATGGCGGCGAGTTCGGCATGGGTGCGGAAATCGGCATCGCCACCGGCAAGATGCATGCCCGTGGCCCCGTCGGCGTCGAACAGCTCACCTCTTTCAAATATCGGGTGCACGGTGCCGGACAGACGCGGCCCTGACGTGACGACCGAGCCTGACGTAGCGATCGAGAATGTGGACCGGCACTATCTCCGCATGCCGCACAGCGAGCGCGGCATGGTCGTCGGTCTGTTCGGCGGCTCGTTCAATCCGCCGCATCAGGGCCACGCGCTCGTCGCCGAAATCGCTCTCAAGCGGCTCGGCCTCGACCAGCTCTGGTGGATGGTCACCCCGGGCAATCCGCTAAAGAGCCGCAACCAGCTCGCACCACTCGCCGAGCGCCTCGCCGAAAGCGAACGTGTTGCCGCCGATCCCCGCATCAAGGTCACCGCCTTCGAACAGGCGTTCGGCACCAGCTACACCGCCAACACGCTTGCCCGCGTCAAGGCGCGTAATCCACATGTGCATTTCATCTGGATCATGGGCGCAGACAGCCTGCAGACCTTTCACAAATGGCAGAAATGGCAGGAAATTGCCCGCACCTTCCCGATCGCGGTGATCGATCGGCCGGGCGCGACGCTGTCCTTCCTGTCCTCGAAAATGGCCAGGACCTTCGATTTCGCCCGTGTCGACGAGGATGATGCCCGTGTTCTCTGGAAGAAACGTGCACCGGCCTGGACCTTCATCCACGGACCACGCTCCGGCCTGAGCTCGACGGCAATCCGCAACGGCTCGTCGCACGGCGACGTCGAATAGAGCGCCGCCGCCCAGCAAGACGCATGCGCCGGCCTGATTTCAGAAGATCCCGAAAACGAGAAAGCCCGACGGGGGAGGATCCGTCGGGCTTATAAACTCGATCGACAACTGGGAGGAGGAGTGTTGTCGACCCTATCGAACGGCTATGGGAGGAGGAGAAGCCGTTCGATGAGTATGTTGTACCATATTTCGCAGGAAGATGAACATCGATTGGTGCATTGCAGCAATGCATTGTGCGCAAATCTCGAGGCGGATTTGGCTTCATCATTGCCGCTTTTATTAGCAAAAATTAAGGAAACATCCCCCGCTGCCCGGAGTCCTTGCGGTTGGCAAACTGACTCTGGGTATTTTCGCCATGCTGATCTGACTTTCGCCGGAAGCCATGCACCTCACGAATGCGTGAACATTGCGCCGCTGCGAACGCGAGCACCCGATACGGTTATATTTTCCTGGATATATCCCTAGCCAAGATGCCTCGCCCGTTATATTCGTCGCAATATTTCGAACCCTGGGGAATAAGTCATGCAAAACCGCCGCCAATGGATGAAACTGGCAACCGCTGCGATCGCCGGCCTCTGGCTTGGCGCGACAGCGCTGCCGGCGCCTGCCGCCGCAGCCGAAAAGCTCACCGTCTTTGCGGCGGCGAGCCTCAAGAATGCGCTCGACGCCGCCAATGCCGCCTGGGCAAAGGAAAGCGGCAAGGAAGCCGTCGCCTCCTATGCGGCGAGCGGCGCGCTGGCCAAGCAGATCGAAAGTGCCGCACCCGCCGATATCTTCATCTCGGCCGACCTCGACTGGATGGACTATGTCGCCAAGAAGAACCTGATCAAGGCCGATACCCGCTCCAACCTGCTCGGCAACAAGATTGTGCTCGTTGCCGAAAAGGACAAGGCAAAGCCGGTTGAGATCAAACAGGGCTTCGATCTTGCCGGACTCCTCGGTGACGGCAAGCTTGCCATGGGTGAGCCGAAATCGGTTCCGGCCGGCAAATACGGCATGGCCGCGCTCGAAAAGCTCGGCGTCTGGAAATCGGTCGAAACCAAGGTTGCCGGCGCTGAAAGCGTGCGCGCCGCCCTGGCCCTCGTCTCCCGCGGCGAAGCGCCCTACGGCATCGTCTACCAGACGGATGCCGCAGCCGATAAGGGTGTCGCCATCGTCGGCACCTTCCCCGCCGAGTCCCATCCCCCGATCATCTATCCGATTGCAATCCTCGCCGAGAGCAAGAACTCGGATGCATCAGCCTATCTCGATTTTCTGAAATCGGACAAGGCGGCCGCCTTCTTCACGGCGCAGGGTTTCACCATCCTGAAATGATTGAGAAGTTGAGATGATTGCGGAATCGACAGTGACCGCTTAGCGTGAAGACTCAATAAGGCGAGCCGCAGATAGCAGTCTGGTTCGTGCCGATGTTGCCCCTCACCCTAACCCTCTCCCCGTAAACGGGGCGAGGGGACGTGCCCAGCGAGACGTTAGCGAGGGACGGAGAGGTTGCGGCTATTCCCCTTCGCCCCGCGAGCGGGGAGAAGGTGCCGGCAGGCGGATGAGGGGCAGGCATCGGGTGATGCCGGATTTCCAGGGAGACCATCGCATTTGAACATATTGGGCTTGAGCAATGAGGAATGGACGGCGATCCTGCTCAGCCTGCGCGTCTCGATTGTCGCCATGTTGGCGAGCCTGCCCTTCGGCATCCTCGTCGCCCTGCTGCTTGCCCGCGGCCGCTTCTGGGGCAAGTCGGTGCTGAATGGCGTCGTTCATCTGCCGTTGATCCTGCCCCCGGTCGTCACCGGTTTTCTTCTCCTCATCCTGTTCGGCCGCCGCGGTCCGATCGGCAGCCTGCTCGACCAGTATTTCGGCATCGTCTTGTCTTTCCGCTGGACGGGTGCTGCACTGGCCTGCGCCATCATGGCCTTTCCGCTGATGGTGCGCAGCATCCGCCTGTCGATCGAGGCGGTCGACCGCAAGCTGGAAGAGGCGGCCGGAACGCTCGGCGCCGGCCCTGCCTGGATCTTCCTGACGATCACCCTGCCGCTGACCCTGCCCGGCATCATCGCCGGCATGATCCTTTCTTTTGCCAAGGCGATGGGCGAATTCGGCGCAACGATCACCTTCGTCTCCAACATTCCAGGCGAAACCCAGACGCTGTCGGCGGCGATCTATACCTTCACCCAGGTACCTGGCGGCGATGCCGGCGCGCTCCGCCTGACGTTCGTCGCCGTCGTCATTTCCATGGCCGCCCTGCTCGCCTCCGAATTCCTCGCCCATCTCGCAGGCCGGAGGATCGATCCGGAATGACGCTGATCGTCGAGGCAAAACAGCGGCTCGGCGCCTTTTCGCTCGATGCCGCCTTCACCTCCGAACGTGGCGTCACCGCGCTGTTCGGCCGCTCCGGCTCCGGCAAGACCTCGATGATCCGCATCATCGCCGGCCTTGCCCGCCCGGACCAAGGCCGCGTCGTCCTCGACGGCGAGCCCCTGACCGAAACCGCAACCGGCATCTTCGTCCCGAAACATCGCCGCCGCTTCGGGTATGTCTTCCAGGAAGCGCGGCTTTTCCCACATCTCAGCGTTCGCGCCAATCTGTTCTACGGGCGATGGTTCGCGGCGAGAACGGCGCGCGGCGAGAGCTTCGACCACATCGTCGACCTGCTCGGCATCGAGGCGCTGCTGGAGCGCAGCCCCTCGAAACTCTCAGGCGGCGAGAAGCAGCGCGTCGCCATCGGCCGCGCGCTTCTCTCCTCGCCGCGCCTGCTGTTGATGGACGAGCCGCTCGCCGCCCTCGATGAGCTGCGTAAGGCCGAGATCCTGCCTCATCTCGAGCGGTTGCGCGACGAGACCGACATCCCGATCGTCTATGTCAGCCACTCGATCGCCGAGGTGGCGCGGCTGGCAAACCAGGTCGTCGTCATGCGTGACGGCAAGGTGGAAGCGACAGGCCCCGCCGTCGACATATTGAGCCGCCCCTCCACCATCTCCGACCGGCGCGAGGCCGGCGCACTGCTGGAAGGCACAGTGGAAAGCTTCGATGTGAGTCATCGTCTATCGACGGTGGCGCTGAAATCCTGTCAGCTCCATATTCCGGGCGCTGCCCTTGCGCCCGGCAAATCGGTCCGCATCCGCATTCCCTCCCGCGATGTCATGCTGGCGACCGCAAGACCCGAGGGGCTCAGCGCGCTGAATATCCTGGAAGCAAGGATAGAGGGGATCTCGTCGACCGAGGACGGAACGGTGGAAATCCGGCTCGATTGCGGCGGCGATATCATTCTTTCCCGGATCACGACGCTGTCCTGCGAGCGTCTGGATCTTCGACCGGGAAGGGCGGTCTTCGCCGTCATCAAGACAGTTGCCCTGGAGGCCTGATCAGTTGCGCTCGCCCTGCTGCATGTTGCGCTTGGCCTCGAGCCAGGCGAGGTCCTCAGCAAGGCTGGTCCGCACCGTCTTTTCCATCCGACGGAAACGCTCGAGCAGTTCCTCGCCGAACGGCGTCAGCACCGCACCGCCGCCCTTCTGCCCGCCGCGCTGCGATTCCACCACCTGTTCGTTAAACATCCGGTTCATCTCGCTGACCAGCAGCCATGCCCGCCGATAGGACATGTCCATCGCCCGCCCGGCCGCCGAGATCGATCCGGTCTGGCGGATATGCTCCAGCAGTTCCATCTTGCCATGGCCGAGACGATCCTCATCCGGGAAGCTGATTCGCAGAACGGGCACGAGTGTTTTTGCGGCTGAGTCGGTCATTGAATCTGGAGATCGTGGAATTTGCCGCACTTTACGCTGCGGCATGGAAACTGTACACCGCCCGCACGAGGCCGCCCCGAGCAGTCAAATACTTCAATTCGAACGGCAGATCGGATTTTCGGCCGTTCTGTACCTTAGCATGTCTTGAAACATTAATGGTTTGATGCCTATCTTAACCATGATCCGGTCGCGATCGGATCTGTGTTGTGCATAGTTTGTCATTCCAGGAAAGGGAAAGCACTGACAACAGTACACGCCAAGGGAAAAACGTTCGCCGTTATCCCGAAGAGTGCGGAACGTGGCGCCGATGCCGCCGCCCGTGCCCTAGAAACCGTCCTCGCCAGCCTCGAGGACTCCAAAGCTGAAGATATCGTCACCATCGACATTGCCGGAAAATCGGCGCTGGGAGACTACATGATCGTCGTCTCCGGCCGCTCGAACAGGCATGTCATGGCGATCTCGGATCACCTGCTCACCGACCTCAAGGACGACGGCCTCGGTACGGCCCGCGTCGAAGGTCAGGAAGGCGGCGATTGGGTCCTGATCGACACCGGTGACATTATCGTGCATGTGTTCCGTCCCGAAATCCGCGAGTTCTACAACATCGAAAAGATGTGGGCGGCTCCGGATATGGATGAAGAAACACGGCACTGACAGGCGGGCCGGCATTTTGTCCGGCGCCTGAGACGTGGCATTGGCTGGCCGGCAAACATCACAAGCCGGCCGGTGGCGTAACGTGCGCCCGATGTGCTGCATGAGCGGGAGCGGATGAATGCGAATAGGTCTTTTTGCGGTGGGACGGCTGAAGTCCGGCCCAGAAAAGGATCTTGCCGCCCGTTATTTCGACCGTTTCGCCAAGGCCGGCCCTGCCGTCGGCCTCGAATTGACCCGCGTTGCCGAAGTTGCCGAAAGCCGGGCCTCCAATGCGGAGACCCGCAAGCGCGAAGAGGCGGCGATGCTTCTGAAATCGCTTGCCGATGGCAGCATCCTCATTCTTCTCGATGAACGCGGCAAAGCGCTCGACAGCGAATCCTTTGCAAACCTGCTCGGCTCCTATCGCGACCAGGGCAAACGCGAGCTGACCATCGCGATCGGCGGCGCCGACGGCCTCGATCCCTCGCTTTACGACCGTGCCGACGCGACGCTGTGCCTGGGTAAGATGACTTGGCCGCACCAACTCGTGCGCACGCTGATCGCCGAGCAGCTCTATCGTGCCGTCACCATCCTGTCCGGTCACCCCTATCACCGCGTCTGATGCCGCATCGGCCTGATGCGTCGGCCCGATACCCCGGCAATGCGTCGCAATGTCACGCAGCCGTGTTTGCTTGGCCACCCGTTCTCCTGCAAACCTTATGGCAAAGTGCACCAAATCAGCTTAGTCTCCGCGCGATTTGAGAAAGTGCCCCAACACGCATGTCGAGAGCATCCACCAGGCGACACCGCATGATCCTGCCGGCTATCGCGGCCGGCGTCGGTGTGGCGGTGATTGTCGTGTCGGCAAATCCGTTCATCGTCCGGGCGCAGGATGCCGCGCCCGAGGCGGCACAATCCGCACCGCAGCCGGCAGCCGAGCCGCCGCCGCCGCCCGATCCGGCGGCCGAACTTGCCGCCAAGCGTGATCAGACCCGTGCCGAACTCGAAACCCTGTCGAAGACGATCAGCCTCTCCACCGACAAGGTGAGCGCGCTTCAGCAGAGCATCGCCGATCTGGAAAAGAGCACGGAAAGCGTCCGCCAGGCACTGATCGATTCCGCTGCCCGCCGCAAGGCGCTCGAAAAGCAGATCCTCGAAAGCGAGAAGAAGCTTGCCGATCTCGGCGTCAAGGAGGATGGCATCCGCCGTTCCCTGCACGAGCGCCGCGGCTTGTTGGCCGAGGTGCTGGCAGCACTCCAGCGCATGGGCCGCAACCCGCCGCCCGCTTTGCTCGTCACCCCTGATGACGCGCTGGCCTCCGTGCGCAGCGCCATTCTGCTCGGCGCCGTCGTGCCCGGCATCCGCAAGGAGACCGATAAGCTTGCCGCAGACCTCGCAAGCCTTGCCGCATTGCAGACCGCAAGTGCTGCCGAGAAGGCCTCGCTGACCGGGACGATGACTGATGGCATCGAGGAAGAGCGGCGCATGGACCTGCTGCTTGCCGAAAACGACAAGCTCAGCCGCAGCAACGCCGCCGAACTCGGGGCCGAAAGGAAACGTTCCGAGGAACTGGCAGGCAAGGCGACCAGCCTCGAAGGCCTCGTCGCCTCGATGGAATCCGAGATCGCTTCGGTGCGGGATGCCGCCGCTGCCGCCCGCCTGGCCGAGGAGAACCGCAAGCTTATGACGGACGAGCAGCGCGCCCAGGCCAAGGCGCTTGCCGACAGCGGCGTGCCCGATAAAAACCGCATTGCGCCCGCATATCCCTTCGGAGAATTGAAGGCGAAATTGGAGGTGCCCGTTACGGGTGATATCCTGCGCCAGTTCGGCGACGCCGACGGCACCGGGCACGAGGCCATGGGAATGACGGTCGCCACCAATCCAGAGACAGTGGTGACGGCGCCTGCGGATGGTCTGGTGGTTTTCGCCGGCGCATTCCGCAGTTACGGCCAGATGATCATCCTCGACACGGGTGATGGATACCACCTGGTTCTCTCGGGAATGGATACGATCAATACCCGTCAGGGAAAATTCGTTTTCTCCGGCGAGCCGCTTGCCGTGATGGGCGCGAAAAGAGTGGCAAGCGCAACTGCATTGGCGCTGGAAACGAACCGGCCAACGCTTTACATTGAATTTCGAAAGGACGGTAAACCGGTCGATTCCCGGCCGTGGTGGACCGCCAAAGACACTGGAAAGGCACGCAATGATTCGTAGGGCTTCTCTTGTTCTGGTCGGCGCATTGGTGGGTGCGACCGCAATGAGCGTCATTTACTCGGCGGGTGTGCCGGCAGAAGCGGCCGGATCCTCGACCTACAAGGAACTTTCGGTTTTCGGAGATGTCTTCGAGCGTGTGCGTGCGCAATATGTGACACCGCCTGCGGAAGACAAGCTGATCGAGAACGCCATCAACGGTATGCTCTCCTCGCTCGATCCGCATTCGAGCTACATGAATGCGAAGGACGCCGAGGACATGCGCACCCAGACCAAGGGTGAGTTCGGCGGCCTCGGCATCGAAGTCACGATGGAAGACGAACTCGTCAAGGTCATTACCCCGATTGACGATACGCCCGCCGCCAAGGCCGGTGTTCTCGCCGGCGACTACATCTCCGAGATCGACGGCCAATCCGTGCGCGGCCTGAAGCTGGAAGACGCAGTCGAGAAGATGCGCGGCGCCGTCAACACGCCGATCAAGCTGACGCTGATCCGCAAGGGTGCCGACAAGCCGATCGAGCTGACGATCGTCCGTGACGTCGTCGCCGTCCAGGCAGTCAAGTCGCGTGTCGAGGACGATGTCGGTTATCTCCGCATCATCTCCTTCACCGAGAAGACCTATCCTGACATGGAAAAGGCGATCAAGAAGATCAAGGACACCGTTCCGGCCGACAAGCTGAAGGGTTATGTTCTCGACCTGCGCCTCAATCCGGGCGGTCTGCTCGACCAGGCGATCAACGTCTCCGATGCCCTGCTGCAGCGCGGCGAAGTCGTTTCGACCCGCGGCCGCAATCCGGATGAAACCCGCCGCTTCAATGCCGGCCCGGGCGACCTGACGGATGGCAAGCCGGTGATCGTGCTGATCAACGGCGGTTCGGCTTCCGCATCGGAAATCGTCGCCGGCGCTCTTCAGGATCTGCGCCGTGCCACCGTTCTCGGTACGCGCTCCTTCGGCAAGGGCTCCGTCCAGACGATCATCCCGCTCGGCGAAAACGGCGCGCTGCGCCTGACCACAGCGCTCTACTACACGCCGTCGGGCCGCTCGATCCAGGGCACCGGCATCACCCCCGACATCAAGGTCGAGGAGCCGCTGCCGCAGGAACTGCAGGGCAAGATGGTGACCGAAGGCGAATCCAGCCTGCGCGGCCACATCAAGGGCCAAAGCGAGACGGACGAAGGTTCGGGCTCCGTTGCCTACGTCCCGCCGGACCCGAAGGACGACGTTCAGCTGAATTACGCGCTCGACCTCCTGCGCGGCAAGAAGACCGATCCGGCCTTCCCGCCGAATCCTGACAAGGCCGTCGTCGCCAAGTAATCGATCACGTCAAGGCCGGGCACCTCGCCCGGCCTTGACCCTTTCTGCTGTTTCCCGGTTTTGGAGCGGGCGAAAAATTGGGAACGGACCTGCATACGCCTCTGGGCCGCAACCGCAAAACCGGCCGCAAGCGTCCGGGTTTTCTGCGCCTTGGCCGCATCGCCGCCAGTCTTTGCCTTTTCGCCATAGGCGGCTTTTCCCTCTATACGGCGTTTCGCGGTGATGGGCTCGAACGCACCAAACCGCCGGCGGCCGAACAAGCCGCACCCCCCCCTGCCAATACGCCTCAGCCGCCGACGGCCACCACGGGCCAAACTGCTGACGGCATGCCCCGCGCCGACCCGCGCTCGGGCGCCAATGTCGAGCAGATGGTCACCGGCGACGGCTCGGTCGTCACCAAATACAGTCCCCGCCCGCGTGACGGCGGCGGGCCGGTGCTGGTCGACGCCATGCAGATCGGCCAGGATCCGCGCATGGCAGCCCAACCCAATGATGCGCTGCTCGAAGAGACGCCTTTTGGCAGGCTGCCTATCGTCGGCCCGGATGGCCGGCGGCCGATGGATCAATATGCGCGTCCTTCGTCCGGCGCGCGCGGCGTCCGCATCGCCATCGTCGTCAGCGGCCTCGGGCTCAGCCAGACCGGAACGCAGCGCGCCATCGCGGAGCTTCCGGAGGAGATCACCTTCGCTTTTGCTGCAAGCGGCAACAGCCTGCAGCGCTGGATGCAGGAAGCCCGCCGCGGCGGTCACGAAATCCTCCTCCAGGTGCCGCTCGAACCCTTTGATTACCCGGCGAACGATCCGGGCCCCGAAACGCTGCTGACCACGAAACCTGCCGCCCGCAACATCGAAAACCTGCACAAGGCGATGGGCGAGATCACCAACTATACCGGCGTCATGAATTATCTCGGCGGCCGTTTCCTGTCCGATCCCGCCGCCATGGAACCTGTCATGCGCGACATCGGCAAGCGCGGGTTGCTGTTTCTCGACGACGGCACTTCGGCGCAGTCGAAGACGGCGGCAATCGCCAAGGGAACCGAACTGCCCTATGCCTTCGCCGACCTGCAGCTCGACGGCCAGCTTGATATCAATGCCGTCCTGAAGAAGCTCGACGAACTCGAGCGCATCGCCCGCAAGAACGGTCAGGCGATCGGCGTCGCCTCGGCTTTCGATGAGAGCGTTGACGCCATCGCCAAATGGAGCGAGGAGGCCGCGATGCGCGGCATCGAGATTGTCGGCGTTGCCGCCCTTTCCAACGACCCCCGGAATCCTTGAGAGTATCCTTGAGAAGAATTCCTGAACGGAGAAGATGATGAGCCAGGCGACCGTGAAAGCCGAGGATCTGCCCTACCGCCCCTGCGTTGGCGTGATGATCCTGAACCGCGATGGCCTCGTCTGGGCAGGACGGCGCATCGCCGACGGCAATTCCGAATATGACGGCTCGCCGCAGCTCTGGCAGATGCCGCAGGGGGGCATCGACAAGGGCGAGGATCCATTGGACGCTGCCTACCGCGAGCTTTACGAGGAGACCGGTATGAAGACGGTGACCCTGCTTGCCGGAGCGAGAGACTGGATCAACTATGATTTGCCGCCGGCACTGATCGGCATCGGGCTCAGGGGGAAGTTCCGCGGCCAGACACAGCGCTGGTTCGCCTTCCGCTTCGATGGCGACGACAGCGAGATCGCCATCAATCCGCCGCCTGGCGGCCATGAGCCGGAATTCGATGCCTGGGAATGGAAGCCGATGCGGCAGCTGCCGGGGCTGATCGTGCCCTTCAAGCGCGCCGTCTATGACCAGGTGGTGGCCGAGTTCCAGCATCTGGCAGCACTACAATCGGAAGACTGATCGATACAGCACGATCGCGATTGATCAGGTCCGTTTTTGATTTCAGCAGATGGAAATGAGGGCCACCGGTTTCGATCCGGTTTGATGCAGCCGATCGCGGAGGACGGCAGCTGATAATTCGAGAGGTAACACCGGCCGCCATCGGCGGCCGGCATCTCTTTCGAGTATTATTCGGCTTCGTTGGCGGAATCGGCGTTGAGCTGGCCGTATTTGCTCTCGCCGATTTTCCCGAGCAGGTCGATCTGTGTTTCGAGGAAGTCGATATGACCTTCCTCGTCCGCCAGCAGCTCCTCGAAAAGTTTCATGGAAACGTAGTCGCCGGCGTCATGACAGATATCGCGCGACTTTTTGTAGGCCGCGCGAGCGTCGTACTCGCCGGCAAGATCGGCTTCCAGAACTTCCTTGACGTTCTGGCCGATGCGCAGAGGTGCAAGGGTCTGCAGATTGGGATGGCCTTCGAGGAAGATGATGCGTGCAACAAGCCGGTCGGCATGGTGCATCTCTTCGATGGATTCGGCGCGCTCCTTCTTGGCGAGCTTGGTATAGCCCCAGTCCTCAAGAAGACGATAATGAACCCAGTATTGGTTGACCGCACCGAGTTCGAGGAACAATGCCTCGTTAAGCCGCTCGATGACCTTTTTGTCGCCTTTCAATGTCCGCTCTCCTGTTTTCCTCATGGAATTGTTTCAAGCGGGACATGAAATCAAATATTTCGGTCTCCGTCGAGTGGCGACGGGCGTGATATTCCTCGGTTGTCTGGATAATGATGTCGACGACGTTGGGGAAACAGCCGCAGCAGCGGCCGCGTTTTTCCATGGCGTGGTAGACTTTCGCAGGCACGATGAGCTGCCAACAGTCTTCATCGAGAAGGTTGGTGATAACCTCCCGGATTTCCTTATCGGTTATATAATTGCAGCTGCAGACAAGCACGTCTTCATTCCAAACATGACACTGATCGTGTTTTCTGCTAAAGAAGATGGTGGCTGTCAAGAAAAAATTCGAGTCCCACAGCGTCAAACAGCGATGTACGGTGAGGCCTCCATGCATGTTGTTCGGGATTATGCAGCGGTTTCAGGATGATGACGCCATAAGCCAAATGAAGGTGCGCCGCATGGTCTCGATCGGTGCGATGCATTTTTAATGAAAGTTGCGTCCGCGCGGCATCACCTCAGCGGTTTCCGCCGCGCCCGCATGGCGGCCTGTGGCAACCATGCGTTTTTCCGGGTCCGCCGTTTCCTGCGCATTTACAAGCTTTTTCTGCCGCTGATCGGCACCCGGCCTCAGCACCTCGTCTGCTCGCTCGCAGACTCCGAAACGCCGGACCTCGCGTTGCAGGATACCGAGTGCCGGCGTCATGTCCTCGATATGCTCGACGACGGTATGGATCACCCCGCTCTGGCATTGCAGCCTGCCGCGGATTTTCACCAGCCGAGCGCCCATCACGACCGAGCGGTATTTGTCGAACATTTTCGACCAGACGATCGCATTGGCCACGCCGGTCTCGTCTTCCAGCGTCATGAAGATCACGCCTTTGGCCGAACCAGGCCGTTGGCGCACCAGCACGAGGCCCGCGATCGTCACCCTCTTTCCGTTCGCGACCTTCAACAGATCGACATTGCGTGTGATGCCGGCCTTGCGCAATTCCTCACGCAGGAAGGAGACGGGGTGCGCCTTCAGCGACAGTGAGAGATAACGATAGTCCTCGATAACCTGCTCTCCGGGCAGCATTTCCGGCAACTTTGCCGCAGGCTCGGCCTGGAGGTCGACATGACGAACCTGCTCGAAAAGCGGCAGCTCCTCGGTCGCACTCCTCACATCCAGCGCCCGCACTGCCCAGAGCGCGTCGCGTCGTGACAGTTTGAGGGATCGGAACGCATCGGCATCCGCCAGTCGCTCGATGACCGATTTCTGCAGACCGGACCGCAGCCAGAGATCACGCACCGAGCTGTAGCCTTCGCCGCGATGGCTGACGAGCCGTTCCATATCGTCTGTCGAAAGGCCCTTGATCTGCCGGAAGCCGAGCCGCACCGCATGCCGGGTCTTGATGATCTCGCGCATCTCATGATGCCGAAAATCGATAGCATTCCGATCGAAAGCGGCCTCTTCCAGACCGCAATCCCAGTTCGAGTCATTGATATCGACCGGCAGGATCGCTACCCCGTGCTCGCGTGCATCCCGCACCAGCTGCGCCGGCGCATAAAAGCCCATCGGCTGGGAATTCAGCATCGCCGTGCAGAAGACGTCGGGATAATAGGCCTTGAGCCATGAGGAGGCATAGACGAGCAGTGCGAAGGAGGCGGCATGGCTTTCCGGGAAACCGTATTCGCCGAAGCCTTTGATCTGGTTGAAACATTGCTTCGCGAACTCCGGATCATAGTCCTTTGAAACCATTCCCTCGATAAACCGCTTTTCGAAGTTGCCGATCGTACCCGTTCTCTTGAATGTCGCCATCGCTCTGCGAAGCTTGTCGGCTTCCGCCGGTTTGAAGCCTGCGGCGGTAATGGCGATCTGCATGGCCTGTTCCTGGAACAAGGGCACGCCGAGGGTTCTTTCCAGAACCGTTTCCAGCTCCTTGCTCGGATATTTGATCGGAATGTTCTTGGCCCGCTGCTCCCGGCGCTTCAGATAGGGATGCACCATGTCGCCCTGGATCGGTCCTGGCCGCACGATCGCCACCTCGATGACGAGATCGTAGAACACCTTCGGCTTAAGACGCGGCAGCATGCTCATCTGCGCCCGGCTTTCGATCTGGAAGACGCCGAGCGTATCGGCCCGGCCCATCATCTCGTAAACCGGCTCGCCTTCATCCCCATGCTCCTTGTTGCCGAGGTCTGCGAGCGTCTTCTTCACGTCGTAATGCAATTCAAGCAGCGAGAAGGCCTTCCGCAGGCAGGTCAGCATGCCGAGCGCCAGCACATCCACCTTGAGGATCTTGACGTTATCGAGGTCGTCCTTGTCCCACTCAATCATGTAGCGATCCGGCATCGCCGTCTTCATGATCGGTACCACCTCGTCGAGCCTATCGCGCGTGATGACGAAGCCGCCGACATGCTGGGTGAGGTGGCGCGGGAAGCCGAGAAGTTCGGTCGCATACTGAAGAACGTTTCGGGTCACCGGATCCTTGATGTCGAGACCCGCCGCCTTCGCGTCCCGCTCCAAGAGATTATCCTCCGACCAGCCCCAGACGAGGCTGCTGATCGCCGACTGGACATCCTCCGACAGCCCAAAGGCCTTGGAGACCTCGCGGCCCGCCGAGCGCGTACGGTAGGTGGTCACCCCCGCCGTCAGCCCAGCATGTTCTATGCCGTATCTTTTATAGATGAACTGGATGACCTCTTCACGCCGGTCATGCTCGAAATCGACATCGATATCCGGCGGCTCGTCCCGGTCCATCGAAATGAAGCGATCGAAGAGAAGCGTACTCTTTTCAGGATTGACTTCCGTTATCTCGAGGCAATAGCAGATGACCGAATTTGCCGCCGATCCGCGCCCCTGACACAAGACCTTAAGTTCATAGCGGGCGTGCTGGATAATCCTGTGAACCGTCAGGAAATAAGAGGCATATTTCTTTTTTTTAATGAGATCGAGTTCATACTCGATCTGTGGCGCCACCTTGGGCGGGATACCCTTGGGATAGCGTCTTGCGGCTCCCGCTCTCGTCAGCCTTTCGAGAGTCTCCTGCGGCGTTTCACCAGGATCGTTTTCCGGCGGATAATTGTGCTCCAGTTCCTTCAGCGAAAAGGTCAGCCTGTCGAAGAATGTCTGCGTATTCTCGATCGCATTAGGATACTCCCGGAAGATCCGGGCCATTTCACGTGAATCCTTGAGGTAACGTTCAGCATTCGGCGCCAGCAGGAACCCGGCTTGCGATATCTGCACATGCTCCCGGATCGCGATCACGACATCCGAAAGCGGCCGGCGTTCAGGATGATGGTAAAGCGGCTGGTTGGTTGCAATCAGCGGCACACGGTTTCGAGCGGCAAGCATGGCAAGCACCGCAAAGACCTGCCTGTCGCGGCCATCATAGGCTGGCGCCAGCGCCATATAAAAAGCCTTGCGGAAGCGCCTGCGAAACCGTTCCAGGTAATCTTCCAGCGTCGGCTGACCCGCCTGATGACCGACAAGGGTGCGATCGGGAACGAGAGCAAGCATCATCTCGTCCCCCCATTCCATGAGTTCCGCTTCCGTCAGAATGCAGCTTCCCTTGACCGCTTCCTCCTTCAGATTGCCGGCGCTCAGAAGACGGCAAAGGTTCGCCCAGCCTCGCCGGCTCCGGGGATAGGCGAGGATATCAGGCGTTCCATCGGAAAAGACGAGACGGGCGCCCGGCTGAATCCGGATAGGATCGAGGATCTCCTCCTTTTTTCCTTCCTTCTTCGCTTGGGCCAGAATCGCATCCTTGTTCTTGTATCTCTCCTCAAGCTGCTCCGCCTGCGCATGCGCCCGCACCACGCCGGCAACCGAATTCCGGTCCGCAATCCCGAGACCGCCGAGCCGTAGACGAGCAGCCTGCACGACCATCTCCTCCGGGCCGGAGGCGCCTTCAAGAAACGAGAAATTCGTCCTTGTGCCGATCTCGAAGAGTGCGCGCGCGATTGTCATGCGAACACGCCATGCATGAACCAGCGAGGATCAAGCGCCTGACCATAAAAGCCCCGCCGATAGATCCAGAAGCGATGTCCGGTCTCATCCTCGATGCGGAAATAGTCGCGCGACTCGGCGTCATTCCCATCGATCCACCATTCCATGGCGATCCGTTCCGGCCCTTCGCTTCTTGCCACCTGATGCTGAATGCGCCGCCAGCGGAAGATCTGCGGCGGACCATCGGGCACTTCGGCAAGGATGGTCTCGACGGGCTCTGGCGTTGCAAAGAGCCGCAGCGGGCGCTCTTCGCGGAAAGGAAGCTGGATGTCCTGCGCTGCCTTCCGCCTGGGAAGGCTCTCCATCACAGGAACCGTGATGACGGCGCGTTCCGGAACATGGCTCTCGCGGAGCTGGAAGCTTTGCAGGCAATCCGCACCAAGTCGGGCCGAGACCCGGTCGACGAAGGCCGAAAGCGAGACCTCTCCCTGACGGTCGCCCTCGAAATCACCCTGCGCCTCGTTGAAGGGATCGTGCCGCAACACATTCAACCGCAGGATCTCGAAACCATAGCCGGCATCGAGATCGTCATAGACCGCCTGCAATCGCTCGGAAAAAAGTCCGGCGATGAACTTTGGTTCGCGAAGCGGCTGCGAAGCGCCGACGGAGATACGAAAGACCCTGCCGTCGACGCGGAACAAGACCAGTTCGAACACCCGCCCGCCAGCACCCCGCGCCTCCAGCGACGGCTGCAGCGATAAGGCGACCTGCCTGGTGACGGCAAGGATCTGTTCTTCCGTCCCGATGGGCTCGATCAGCCGGCTTTCGGCCGAGAGGCTGGCAACAGGACGCCGGGGCGAGACCGGCTCCTCTTCACGTCCCAGCGCCTGGTCGAGACGCAGAAGCAGCTCCGGGCCGAACCGGCGGGTCAATGGCGCTCGCGGCGCATCGATGACGTCGCCGATATATTTCAGACCGAGCTTCTTCAGAGCATCGACGGTCCGTCCTTCCAGCCGCAAGGCTGCAACCGGCAAGGACACCAGCACATGTTCCGTCTCTTCGTCCTCGATCACGCCGCCTTGCCCGAAGCGGGACGCGGCCCAGGAAAGGCCGGGTGACGATGAGATCGCGCCGCGGGCATCGAACCCCATATGAAAAAGCCGCGACAGCACATCCCGAAGAAGCGCCTTTTCACCGCCGAAAAGATGGGCGCAGCCGCTAATGTCGAGAAACAGGCCGTCCTTGCCGTCGAACGCCACCAGCGGCGTATAACGGTCGCACCAGTCGGCAATTGCCTCCAGCAACCGGCGGTCGGCCGCCGGATCCTCTTCCGCGACCTCGAGCATGGGGTACATGGCGCGCGCTTCGGCAACGCCGAGCTCCTTCCTCAACCCCAGCCTCTCGGCCAACTCGTCCAGTGCCGTTAGCCGCATGGCATTGTTGAGCTTGCCGGAACAGACGATAGGCGGCGTCTCAGGACGCCCTTTCGAACGCCAGGAGAGCCCCCATCGCTTGCGGGCGATGCGGTCCGTTGGCAGATGCGGGAAGCTGAGCGCCAGAATGCGCTGACTGTTCGCCTGGAGGACGAACGAGGTTTGGTTCGGCGACAGGGAGAAATTCGCGTTCATGGGGATTCCACTCCAGAAGAAAGGAGAGCGGGGCCGGATTTCGGCTCTTCTCCAGCGTCAGACGGAAAATCGGATTGCCGATGCTGCCGGAAAGTGTCGATCCATCCGGCAACGACCGCAGAGCGGACGGGGCCGGTTCGACATGCAGACGGAAGGCCGCACTGCTTGCCTCCTCCGCCCCGGCCTGACGGACAAGAAAGAGCGGACGGCGGGCAGCATGCGCCCTGAGACTGAGCCTGCGGCTTTCGGTCAGGCCGAAATGGGCGGGATTGCCCCGGACTTCAAAGATGACGGCCGAGAAGGCAGCACTTTCCACCGCCACCTCCGCCAGCCAGAGCGCCTCGTCCAGCTTGCGCGGCGCGGCATGGAGAAACCGCTCCGGGCTCAGCCCGAAATCCCGAAGCCCGGGAGCATAGGGACGGCCGGCCTCCAGCGTGCCGACGGCATCGCCGATCCAGAGCAACGGCAGAAGGCGGCCGGCATCCGCCTCCTGTTTTTGCAGCCGCGCGGCAACAGCCATCGCCAGCCCGCTTGCAGCACCGGCATCGCGAGACAGAGCGGAACGGAATTCGGTGATCGCATCGAGCGGCAAGCCGCCTTCCAGGGCGCCGTCGAGCAACTCCACCCCAAACGCCAGGGGCGGCAGAATGCGCTCCTGGCGGGTCTTACGTCCTTCTGCCAGGGCTTCCCGCTCCGCTGCGGCAAGTGCCGGCGCGAGTCTTCCCTCCAGTCTGGCGATGGTTTCGCGGAGCGCAAAAAGCCGCTCGCGCGCCAGGGCGTGCTGCGCCATGGCGTTCTCCGATCCGTCTTGTTCCTGTTATGTTCTTATAGATTCCAGAGAGCTAATGAAGAGTCAACGGCCATTTTCTATGAAAATATTCCTGCCTTTGATTCCGCACTCGAAAATCGGCGATAAAGGTTCTATATGGGCCCGCAAAGGAAGGAATATTCATGGCCCGCATAGACCAGAGCGATGATTGGCGGGACCGCCATGCGCCGACGATCAGCGCCTTCGAGTCGCTGGCGATGGAGGCCTATAGCCATCTGCCGGATGAATTCCGCCAGCTGACGACCAACCTCACGATCGAGATCGAAGATTTCCCCGATGACGACGTTTTCGAGGACATGGCGCTGGAAACCCCTTTCGATCTGCTTGGCCTTTTCGAGGGCAGGGGCATTTCCGAACGTTTCACGGTGGAAACCGGCGAGATGCCGAACCGCATCCGCCTCTACCGCCGCCCCATCCTCGATTACTGGGCTGAGAACGACGAGACGCTCGGCGATATCATCACCCACGTCCTGATCCACGAAATCGGCCACCATTTCGGGCTGAGCGACGATGACATGGAGCGGATCGAGGCAAGCGCCGAGGAAGCAGCCGAGCGATAGAGCGCCGCGCGTCCAAGGACGCGCTAAGGACGCTCTATCACTTTCAATCACGCATAATCCTTTCCGAAAATCGATTACGATTTTCGGGGTTATGCGCTAAAACCTCACTGCTCGGAGAGTTTCATCTCAGGATCGTAATCCTTGCCTTCGACATGTTTGACGACGGCCTGGCCGCACTGCATCGCGCCGATTGCGGCATTGAAGGCATAGGTCGGGGAGCCCTCCAGCGACCAGCCCTTGTTGAGGGCGGCGGTGACCTTATGGCAGAAGGAAGCATCGTCAGGACCGGTCAGGAAGCGGTAGAGTTTCATCACATCGTCTTTCGTGCTGCAGCCTGGCGGGCTGCGATCAGGCGGGCTGCGATCAGGCGGGCTTTATGGACCAGACTTTCCGCCTGGACAAGATGCAGCCGCTCGACCATCCGCCCGCCTGCATTGATGACGTTCAGCCCATCGGAAGCGGGGTCGGCAAAGGCTGACATGATCGCCTCCGCTTCCGCAATCGCTGCCGGATCCGGACCGAAATGGCGGTTGGCGGGCTCGATCTGCGCCGGATGGATCAGCATCTTGCCGGCAAAGCCCATGGCCCGGCCCTGCAGACATTCGGCATCAAAACCCTGTTCGTCCCTGAAATCGTTGAAGACGCTGTCGATCGCATCGAGCCCGTAGGCGCTGACAGCAAGGACGACCTGCATCAGCCACGGCACGAGATAGTTCCTCCCTGGCTGTGGAAGCACGCCGGTTTCCTTGCGCAGGTCGTTGAGCCCGACGACCAGGCAATCGAGCCGCGAGCCCGGCGTGCGCCCGGCTTCGGTGATAACAGCCGCATTGAGGATGCCGCGCGGCGTCTCGATCATCGCCCAGATGCGCAGATCTTCCGGCGCATCCGCCTCGGAGAGAAAGTCACTGAGCGCCATGACATCCTGCGGTTCGTCGACCTTCGGCAGCAGCACGGCATCAGGAGCAAGCGCCGTCACCAGCTCCATGTCCGCCAGGCCGAAATCGGTGGACAGGCTGTTGATACGGATGATCCGCTCCTTGCCTTCGAGCGGTCGAGCCGAAAAGAAATTCCTCAGGTTTTCCCGCGCTTCCGCCTTCTTTTCCGGCGCCACGGAATCCTCGAGATCGAAGATCACCGCATCGCAATCGACCGCATGGGTTTTTTCGAGGGCGCGGGGATTGATGGCAGGCACGCTCAGCACCGAACGGCGCAGGCGCATGGAGCGGGTCGTGGGGTTTCGGCTCATGGCGAATTAGTGCCAAGCTTTGAAAGCCGAAGCAAGCAGCCCACCCCAGAACATCTAGCAGAACAACAAAAAGCCATGCTTGCCTTGCAGAGAGGAAGGAGAAGGACCACATTCCTTTCCGAAGAAAGGTCTCTAACCATGCAGAACATTCGCTCCATCTTCCTCATGCTTGCCGGCGCCACCGTTTTCGTGGCCATGCTGCTTTTCACCTTTTCGGTGACGCTCGCCGTCGGCGGCATCCTGACCGTGCTCATGGTCGGACGTGCGCTTTCGATGAAGATGAAGCCCGTTCCGGTCCGCGCCAAGGCAAACAACGGTAAGCGTGAGATGCGCGTGTGGAACGACGGCCGCGGCACGATCATCGATCTCTGATCACCGGATTTTCCAAAAATTTTGACCGACACTGTCGGCTCCAGATTCCATCATGCGTCCTTGAAACAGCCAGGCATTCCGCCGGCTCGTGAAAAACGTATGGAGGACGAGCATGGATACGACGACAGAGAGCAACTCGACCAAGATGCCGCCGGTCAAGAATGGCCTGCTGCCTTATCTGACGGTCGATGGCGCGGTGAAAGCTGCGGAATTCTACAAGAAGGCTTTCGGCGCCGAAGAGGCATATCTCGTGCCGGTCGACGAGAGCGGCAGAACGATGCATGTGCATCTCTACATCAACGGCAGTTCCCTGATGTTGTCGGACGCCTATCCCGAATACGGCCATGCCTTCAAAGGCCATGAAGGCTTTGCCATCCAACTGGTGATCGATGATATCGATTTCTGGTGGGATCGCGCGGTTGCCGCCGGCGCCGAAGTCGTCATGCCGGTCGAACTGATGTTCTGGGGCGATCGCTATGGCCAGCTTCGTGATCCGTTCGGCGTCCTCTGGGGGTTGAACGCACCGTCCAAATAAGGGACAGGCCGCAATCGGCGGACCGCGCGAAACGTCGCGTGGCCGCCATCTGTGAAAGATTCTCCTTCATTTCGGCGAAAAACTGGACTAGATGCAAATTCAGAAAGTAGATTTGCTGAAATGGAGCATAGGTCATGGATAAATTCGTGAAGCTCACGGGCGTTGCAGCGCCGCTGCCGGTTGTCAACGTCGACACCGACATGATCATTCCGAAGGATTATCTGAAGACGATCAAGCGCACCGGCCTCGGCACCGGCCTCTTCGCGGAGGCTCGTTATAACGAAGACGGCTCAGAAAACCCGGATTTCGTGCTGAACAAGCCGGCCTATCGTGATGCCAAGATCCTCGTTGCCGGCGACAATTTCGGCTGCGGCTCCTCGCGCGAGCACGCGCCCTGGGCGCTTCTCGATTTCGGCATCCGCTGCGTCATCTCGACCAGCTTTGCCGATATTTTCTACAACAACTGTTTCAAGAACGGCATCCTGCCGATCAAGGTCAGCCAGGAAGATCTCGACAAGCTGATGGACGACGCCTCGCGCGGCTCCAACGCCGTCCTGACCGTCGATCTTGAGAATCTTGAGATCACCGGCCCCGATGGTGGTTTGATCAAGTTCGATCTCGACGAGTTCAAGCGTCACTGCCTGCTGAACGGCCTCGATGACATCGGCCTGACGCTGGAAAAGGGCAAGGCGATCGACAGCTTCGAAAAGAAGAACGCTGCTTCGCACCCCTGGGCAGCCTGAACCTATCCAATCGGTTACCGATCAAGCCGGGCCTTTCGCCCGGCTTTTTCTTTGGTTGGGTCAAAGAAATTTTTCTTTCCAGCCCCTGAGTTTTTCGAGCGACACGCCGATGCCGCCGCAGACTTCGATAAGCGGATTATCGAAGCGCTGAAGCAGCCCGGCATGTACATCGGCAACCGCAAGGGCCGCACCGCAAGCCGGCTCGACCAGAATGCGCTGCGCATCAGCAAATTTCAGGCAGGCGGCAACGGCATCGGCGTCGCTGACGACAACACTTTCGATCGGATGCTGCTTCGGCAAGTCGAAGACATGCTGCGCCACCTGCCGCGCCCCGAGCGAATTGGCAATCGAAGTAATGGCGGGAAGGGTGATACGCTCATTCGCCTTGAGGCTGGCGTTCAGCGAGGCCGCCCCCTCCGTTTCGACGGCGATAACAGGCACATCGGAAAGCCCGTTGCGCTTCAATCCCTCGACAATGCCGGCAAGCAGCCCGCCGCCACCGACGCTGGTGATGACGCAATCGAATTTTGCCCCCTTCGCCACCACCTCGTCGATCAGCGTGGCATGGCCATCCCACAGAAGCGGATGGTCGAAGGGGTGAACATAGGTTGCCTTGCGGCTCCGGGCGAGTTCGACTGCATGAGCATTGGCCTCATCGAAAACCGAACCATGAACGAGGACATTCGCACCCGTTGCGGCAATCGTCTGCCGGACATCGGCCGCCGTCGTCTCCGGCACGACGATCGTGACCGGCACACCGAGCGCCCGGCCGGCATAAGCCGCGGCAATGCCGGCATTGCCGCCGGAAGCGCAGAAGATCTCGCGCGCCCCATTTTCCACCTCGTGCTGGCAAAGCCGGCCGACGCCGCGCAGCTTGAAGCTGCCGGAAGGCTGCAGAGCATCGAGCTTCAGCCAGAGAGGTTTGCCGCTGGCGCTATAGCCAGGTGCCGTCTGAACCAAGGGCGTGTCGAGATGGAGAGGTACGAAAGGCATGGGAACCATCCAGGATAAAGATAGGGTAACCGTTTAATCCGTTTGCGGACGCAGGAGCAACCGTCACTGCTCAGAGCGAAGCGTACCGATTCACCGCTTCTGTCGCTTGAAATGCCCAATTCCGGGGTCTAAGAAACCGCAACTTGTTTTTCCCAGGAGGGTTTCATGACAGCGCGCAATCTTTTCCTGCTGCCGGGTGACGGCATCGGTCCCGAGGCCATGGGCGAGGTCCGCAAGATCATCGCCTATATGAACGAGGCGATGAATGCCGGTTTTGTCACCGACGAAGGCCTTGTCGGCGGTTGCGCCTATGATGCGCATGGCGCTGCGATCTCGGAAGCCGACATGCAGAAGGCGATTGCCGCCGATGCCGTTCTGTTCGGCGCCGTCGGCGGCCCGAAATGGGATAGCGTGCCTTATGAAGTGCGCCCGGAAGCCGGCCTGCTGCGCCTGCGCAAGGATCTGCAGCTCTTCGCAAACCTGCGCCCCGCCATTTGCTATCCGGCCCTTGCTGCGGCATCGTCGCTGAAGCCGGAGCTGGTCGAAGGCCTCGATATCCTCATCATCCGCGAGCTGACGGGCGGCGTCTATTTCGGCGAGCCGAAGGAAATCATCGACCTCGGCAACGGCCAGAAGCGCGGCATCGACACGCAAGTCTACGATACCTACGAGATCGAGCGCATCGCCGGCGTCGCCTTCGAAATGGCCCGCACGCGGCAGAATCGCGTCTGCTCCATGGAAAAGCGCAACGTCATGAAGTCGGGCGTGCTCTGGAACCAGGTGGTGACCGAAACGCATAAGGCGAAATATTCCGACGTCCAGCTCGAACACATGCTGGCCGATGCCGGCGGCATGCAACTGGTGCGCCAGCCCAAACAGTTCGACGTGATCGTCACCGACAATCTCTTCGGCGACATGCTCTCCGACGTCGCCGCCATGCTGACCGGTTCGCTCGGCATGTTGCCATCGGCCTCGCTCGGCGCGCCTGACGGCAAGACCGGCAAGCGCAAGGCGCTTTACGAGCCGGTGCACGGCTCGGCCCCTGACATCGCCGGCAAGGGTATCGCCAATCCGATCGCCATGATCGCCTCCTTCGCCATGTGCCTGCGCTACTCCTTCAATCTGGTGAAGGAAGCCGACGATCTGGAAAAGGCGATCGCCAACGTGCTCGACAAGGGCATCCGCACCGGTGACATCATGGCCGATGGTGCAAGGCAGGTCGGCACCATCGAGATGGGCGACGCGATCCTCGCCGAGTTCAAGACGCTTTCCGCCTGATATTTCACGTGAAACAGTTCCGGCCCTTCGCAGGATTCTTGCGGAGGGCTTTTTTCTCAAGACCGCGAGCCCTATCGGCTCGGTCGAATTATCCCAAGCAGACTATCCTCGGCCACAATCTCGTGTATTTTTGCGCCGGATTTTAACCAGTGCATAACCTCGAAATCGGAATCGATGTTCGGAAAGCATTGTGCGCCAATTCAAAGTGATAGAGCGTCCTTAGTGCATCCTGTTGGACGCGCGGCGCTCTAGAGCAAAATTCGAACGGACGACGGAATGCGGGCATTTTGGGCTTCCCTAAACAGGCGCTGGCACCGGAGCAATGCCGGCATGCCGCCTTTGCGCTGGCAGACCTGCCTTTTCATCACGCTGAATGCCGTGATCCTTTCCATGCTGCTCTTCGATGCACCGATCGGCGCCAGCAAGGCTCCTGCACCGGTGAAGCACCTCGGCGAAATGCTGACCGGTTTCGGCGATTCCGCCTGGCTGATCTACACCAGCATCCTGCTGTTCTTTCAGGGCCGGGCAGGCTACAAGCTTGTGAAGACAGCGCGCTCCAAGGCGCAGGCGCTCTATGTCAGCTGGATCGGCGCTTATCTCTTCATCACGGTCGTCTTCTCCGGGCTTCTCGCCAATCTGCTGAAGCGGGCGATCGGCAGGGCACGTCCCGATCATTTCCATGACTACGGTATGTTTTCCTTCACGCCCTTTTCGGGCCATTCCGCTTTCGAAAGTTTCCCGTCCGGCCATTCCACCACGGTCGGCGCCTTCTTCGCCGCCTTCGCCCTGCTGTTTCCACGCTACCGTGTTGCCTTCATAGCCTGCGCCATCTGGCTCGCCATGACGCGTGTCATGGTCGGCGCCCATTATCCGAGCGACGTCATCGCCGGCCTTGCCTTCGGCGCCTGGTTCTCGCTGCTGACGGCGATCGTCTTTGCCCGCTGCGGCTTGCTCTTCAAGCTGGCGCCGGATGGCTGGCCGCTCTCGAAGCGGCTGTTTCGCACTGCATGATTCAAAATGTTACAGCGTCCTTTGCGTCCGAAAAGACGCGCGGCGCTGTAATATGCAAAAGCCCGGCGCCTTGTGCGCCGGGCCTTTTCTAAGCAAGGATTGGCTCAATCCGCCGCTCAATCCATGGCGTGGATATCCCTGTTCTTCGTTTCCGGCAGGAAGATCAAGCCGATCACCAGCGTGATCGTCGCAAAGACGATCGGGTACCAGAGACCGTAGTAGATATCGCCCGCGGCAGCGCTCATCGCGAAGGCCGTCGCCGGAAGCAGGCCACCGAACCAGCCGTTGCCAATGTGATAGGGCAGCGACATGCCGGTATAGCGGATGCGGGTCGGGAAAAGCTCGACCAGCAGAGCGGCGATCGGGCCGTAGACCATCGTCACATAGAAGACAAGGACGAACAGCACGGCGATCGTGCCGATCCAGTTAACGCGAGCCGGATCGGCGACCATGGCGAAGGTGCCGCCATTGGCGATATTGTAGACCGTCATGTCGGTGACGCCATTGGCCTCATCCGCGGTCAGCAGCTTGGTCTCGACCAGCTTGGCCGCAGGCACGGTTTCCTTCTCGCCGGCGCGCACGGCATCGGCGTTGAGCGACAGCTCGGGATTGGCTGCGATGAAGGCGTCGAGCTTGGCATCCGGCACCTTGACGGCGCCGCGGTTCAGCGGATAGCCGGCATCGTGGAGCGCGATGTTGACGCTCTTTTCGAAGGCGGCGGTCATCCCCTTCGCCTTGTCGCCGGCAGCGACGACGTCGAAGCTTGGGATCGTCGCGTTGCCGACCTTCACCGTTGCCGGCTGTCCGGCGGTACCGGGCACAACGTCGTAAGGCACCGAGTTCCTGGTCAGGAACGCCGTTGCCACGTCGCAGGAACTGGTGAACTTCGTCGTCCCGGTCGGGTTGAACTGGAACCTGCAATCAGCCGGATCGGCCGTCACCGTTGCCCGAATCGAAGCCTGCGCTTCGGCAAGCGCCGGGTTCGCCGTCCAGGTCATCGCCTTGAACAGCGGATTATAGGTCACCGCCGCAATGAAAAGGCCTGCCATGATGATCGGCTTGCGGCCAATCTTGTCGGAGAGACCGCCGAAGATGACGAAGAAGGGCGTGCCGAGGAGAAGTGCGATGGCCACCATGACATTGGCCGAAAACAGGTCCACCTTCAGCACGTTCTGCAGGAAGAACAGCGCATAGAACTGGCCGCCGTACCAGACGACCGCCTGGCCCATGGTGGCGCCGAGCAGCGCGATGATCGCGATCTTGGCATTTTTCCACGTCCCGAAGGCCTCGGTCAGCGGCGCCTTGGAGCCTTTGCCTTCTGCCTTCATCCGCTGGAACGCCGGCGATTCGTTCATCCTCAGGCGGATCCAGACGGAAATGCCGAGCAGGACGACCGAGACCAGGAACGGAATGCGCCAGCCCCAGGCGGCAAACTGAGCCGCACCCATCAGATATTGAACCAGGACGATGACGATCAGCGACAGGAACAGGCCGAGCGTTGCCGTCGTCTGGATCCACGAGGTGAAGTAGCCGCGGCGCCCGTTCGGCGCATGTTCGGCGACATAGGTGGCCGCGCCGCCATATTCACCGCCCAGCGCCAGACCCTGGAGCAGACGGAGCGCGATCAGGATGATCGGGGCTGCGATACCGATCGTGGCGGCACCCGGCAGGATGCCGACGAGGAAGGTCGACAGACCCATGATCATGATCGTCATCAGGAAGGTGTATTTACGGCCGACGAGATCGCCGAGACGGCCGAACACCAGCGCGCCGAAGGGGCGCACCAGGAAGCCGGCGGCAAAGGCGAGCAACGTGAAGATGTTACGCGTTGCCTCGGGATATTGGGTGAAATAGGTCGCGCCGATATAGGTGGCGAGCGAACCATAGAGATAGAAATCGTACCATTCGAAAACGGTGCCGAGCGAAGAGGCGAAGATGACCTTCTTCTCCTCACCGGTCATCGGACCGGCCTTTGCGCCGTCGATGCTTGCGACATTTGCCATTGTCTGTCCTCCACAGAGTGATGATCACGCGCGCGACCTACTCTCCTCAAAGCATACCCCTGGCCGCGACACGCCTGACGGGAGTGTGCCAGAAACGACAGATCAAAAAGAGAGAGGCTTTCGGATTATGACTTTAGTCTAAGAATGACGCGCGGTTCTCATGCGTATCAGGCCCGCCGCCGCCCGCGAGGATTGCGCTGCCGGAGCTTTCGAAGCAGGTTTCACGCGGTTTGTGATGTGGACCCGTTACGCTCTCAGCGCCTGCGCCGGCGATTGCCGATAGGCGAGCACTGCCGGCAGCGCAGCGAGAATTGTGGCAAAGGCAAGCAGCACTGCCGCAAGCCAGGCGTCTTCACGGGCGAAGCCGACCGGCATCGCGACCCCGCTCGTTTGCGAAAACATGCCGGACAAGATGAGAGCCGCGGCATAACCGAGTACGAATCCGAGGGCGATGCCGACCGCCATCAGGAAGAAGAATTCCAGCCAGACGATGCCGAAAATCGCCCCGCGCGGGGCGCCGAAGGCCCTCAGCGCGCCGATCTGCCGACGGCGCTGGCCGATATGGATGACCGTGACCAGCACCAGCGAGGCTGCGACGAGAGCCTGCGCGCCGGAGGCGACCGCGACGAGGATCTGTTTGGCGTCGCCGAGCGTGGCGTAGAGATTGGTCAGCACCTCGCCGGGAAAAACGGCGACGGTATTGCCGCTACGATAGTCCTGCCGCAGCTTGTAGGCATCGGCAATCGTCTTCGGCTTGACCAGAATGGCGGGAAGGCCTGGAGCGCCCGCAGTCCAGCTCTCATCAAGCGCGGCATCCGGATCGGCCTCGCCGTGATGCTCATGCCCATCGTGGTCAGCGCCGGCTTTCTCAGGCGCATGAGCAGGTTCAGCGTTATCCGTTCCGGACGCCGCTTCATGCTCGTGCTCACCGTCTTCCGCATGTTCCTCCGCCTCCATGCCATGGATGTGCCAGACGGCCTGGATGGGAACGAGAATCGCCCGGTCCCAGGCGGTGCCGGTCGGCCGCAAGCGGCCGGCGATATGATAGACAAGCTCTGTATGGGTCTCTCCGCCCTCTTCCAGCGACCCGTGCATCGGCTTGATCTCGCCGCCGAGCGACAGCTTGACGGCCGCGCCGATCACGGCTTCGCCCTCGTGTGAGAAAATCTCGCCTTCGGCCAAGCCGCCGGACAGGTTCTGCGCCAGCATGGTCGTCGTGCCGACGATCGGATAGCCGGAGAAGGAATCGCCAAAGCCGATCGGAGCTGCCCAATCGACCCGTGGATCCGCGGTAAGCTTGCCCAGCACTTCGCCTGGCATCAGCGGCAAAGGCGAGGGCTGCAGGAAGACGGAGGACAGCACGAGCTGCGTCTCGCTGCCGCCGGCGCCGATGACAAGATCGAACTTGTCGGCAGCGCGTGCGCTGCCGAGACGAAGCGCCCGCTCCTGCAGGACGACAGAAACGCCAAGCGCGGTCGCAAGCGCCACCAGCAGCACGACCACCAGCGATCCCACCCAGAGGCGACGAAGATCGGAAAGGATGAAGCAGATCATGCAGCTTCTCCCGCCGTTGCCGCGGAATCTTCGCGGATCCGGCCGGAACCGAAGGTGATGCGCCGGTCGAGGCGGCTGGCCAAGCGGTGGTCGTGTGAAATGACGATCAGCGTGCTGCCTTCGGCAATGGCCAGATCGAGGATGAGATCGCCGACCGCCTCGCCGCTTTGGGCATCGAGGCTTGCGGTCGGCTCGTCGGCGATGATGACGCCGGGCTTGCGCAGCAGTGCTCGGCCGATCGCCACGCGCTGCATCTCGCCGCGCGACATGGTTTCGATTTTCTGGCCGGGGCGGGAAAGACCGACCGTGCTCAAAAGCGCATGCGCCCGCTCGATGACATCAGCCGTGGCAGCGCCGGCAAGCCGCGCCGGCAGGAGTACGTTCTCCAGCGCCGACAGGCCGGCAAAGAGATGAAACTCCTGCATGACCAGGCCGATATTGGCGGCACGGAACCGGTCGCGCCGGCTTTCTGAAAAACCCGCGATATCCTCGCCGTTCCAGCGGATGCGGCCTTGCCGTGTCCGCTCCAGCCCGGCAACAATATTGACGAAGGTGCTCTTTCCGGAGCCGGAAGCGCCTGTAATGGCGACCCTGCTGCCGGCATCGATCGACAGGCGGCCGATCGCCAGTGCCGGCGAGGACAGGCCCGGGAAGGCAACGGTCAGGTTTTCGATATCGAGAGCGAGCATATCGGTTCAGACGACGGAATATTCGGCCTGGCGGATCCGCAGCAGGCTGACGAAGCCTGTCTCCGGATCCGTCCACGAACCGTATTCAAGCGTCCCACGCACTTCGATCGTCTGGCGCGACTGCACGAAGGTCTGCTTCTCGCCGAGATAGACGACGACGATATTGTCCGGCCAGTCCGCATCCGAGGAACAGAAGGGGCAGAGCGACATCGGCACCTCGGTGAGCACGAAGAACTGGGCCTCGGCTTTCAATGGCGGCGCCATGAAACCTTCCATGCTGATCCCTTCGCCGGCAAGGCGCTTCACCTTGTCGGAGAATTCGAGGCCGAGCACGCCGAACTTGCCGTAAAGTTCATCGAAGCTGATCAAGGAATCCGCAGCAGAACTCGGGCGCGCAACAGCGGCCAAGGCCAGCGTGCCGATGGTGCCGATCAGGCCGCGGCGGCTGAGATACAGCGAAGGGAGCTTTTCCATGGCGATCTCCAAGAATGAAATCCCGGCCGCTGAACGGCCGGGACTTGATCGATAAAAGAGGCCAGGCCGGCAACAGGCCTGGCCGGATCCGCAGATCAGTTCGTCTGCTCGGCGCCGAGAGCGAAGGTGTCGGCGAGCACGCGATAGACGTCGCTCTGTTCCATGTAACCATGGAAGCCTTCGGCGCCCGGCCCAGCCGATTGCAGAACGACGTCATCGACGGCGTGGACGCCACTATCGCCGCTCTTCGGAATATTGCCCTGAACGAAGACCGCGCCGGGAACATCCTTATACTGCTCGTTGGCGACATATTCCTTCTTTTCGTTCTGGACAGCCGGAACGAACGGACCACCGAGCTTCGGACGGAAGGTCTCGTAGTGATCGGGGCCATTGTTGGCACTCAGGAACAGGCGGCGGCTGACGTCGACCTTATCGGGATAACCGTCGCCGTTTTCGTCCTTGTAGTTCGGGAAGCCGGCTTCGGCATAGGTCCCGACCTTTTCGCGCATGTCCGTGCCCGGCTTTTCATCATCGACAGTACCGATGATGGATACGCCGTGCGTATGGTCGCCGGTGACGACGATCAGCGTCTCCGGATGGGCCTTCTGGAATTCGCGGGCAACGCCGATGGCCTGGTCGAATTCGATGGTTTCGTAGACGGCACGATCCCAATCGAGCGGATGGGACATTTTGTCGATCGAGGAGCCTTCGACCATCAAGAAGAAGCCATCAGGATTCTTCGAGAGGCGGTCGAGCGCAACCTTGGTCATGGCGACGAGGCCCGGCTGGTTCGGGAACTTGTCGACGGTGCCCTTCTTCAGGAACTCGCGATCAAGCGTGACGTCCATATTGCCGGTGTGGAAGAGACCGAGGAGATTGCCTTCAGCCGATGCATTGGCTGCGAGCTCGTTCTTGTCGGTGGCAAGCTTATAGCCGGCATCCTGAAACTGCTTGATGTAGTCCTGATTGTCCTTGCGCTTGGAACCGGCGACTTCCTTGCCGAGGAAATAGGCCGAGCCGCCGCCAAGGAGGACTTCCGGCTTGACGTCAAGCAGCATGCCGACGACGTCGGCCTTGTCGTTGCGGTTGCGGGTGTGAGCAACGACCGCAGCCGGCGTGGCGTCTTCGACCTCGGCCGTTGCAACGATACCGATCGACTTCTTGGTCAGGCGGCGAACGGCTTCTGCGAAGGTTTCAACACGCGGATCATCGAGGGAGGCCGGCGTACGGTCCGCGTAAACGCCGATCGCGTTGACGGCCGTCTTGTGACCCGTCATGTAGGCCGACATGGTGTTGGCTGAGTCCGTATCGACGGCATTCGTCGCCGACGTGCCGATAAAAGCCATACGCTCGAGATCGTCCATATTCAGGCGGCCATTCGCCTTACCTTCGGTCATGCCCTTGGACATGATGCGGGCAGCGGTGCGATGCGCAACGGAAAGCCCGTCACCCAGCAGGAAGATGATGTTCTTGGCCTTCGGCTGGGCGGCTGTTTCGTAAACTTTCCAGGTGACGGACTTCGTTTCGTCGCCGGCAGCGACTTCGATCTTGTAGTCGCCCGGAGCCGAAATCTTCAGGCCGCGCAGCAGGATAGCGGAGCCGAGAGCCTTGTCGTCCTTGCCCTTTTCCAGTTCGACGAACTGCGCCTCGCCCCCAAGCACGGTCTTGTAGTCCTGGCCGTTGACCGTGATCTTCACGTCTTCGGGCTTGACCTGCTTGTTGAGCTCGACCTTGAAATCGAACGGTGAACCGGCAAGGATCGTCGCGCGATCAAGCGGATAGACCGTCGTCGCCTGAGCAGCGCCCGCAAGGATGGTGGTAGCCGCAAAGGCGGCAAGAAGCGTACGCATGGAAAACCCCCGTTTTCGTTGCAGACATTAACAACCGGGTCGGGATACCTCCCGAGGATGACAGCGGCATGACAAAACGTCGCAGCATTGCGGCGCTGCTTTCGCCTGCCGGCTCAAAGCGCAAAAACCTTGACTCCTGTGGAAAACCTTCTAAGAGCAACTTCGGAAAAGGAATCTCCATGGTTCGCGACGAACACGCCATTGCCGAATGCAATGACCGGGCACGAGTTGCCGGGGTGGACATTGCCGTTCCGGTTTCTGCCAAAACCAAGGCCAAAACGACGACGAAAACCGTCTGACGTCTCTGGCCTGCCGCTCTCTCCCCGGCTCGGCTGGGGACAGGAAGACGCGATTAATCGCGCCTTTCCCCTCACCGGACAAGAGGAGCGAAGAGAAAGAGAGCTTGAGAAATGGGTTTCAAAGTAGCAGTTGCAGGAGCGACCGGAAATGTTGGCCGGGAGATGCTCAATATCCTCTCCGAGCGAGGCTTCCCCGCCGATGAGGTCGTGGCACTCGCCTCCTCGCGTTCGCAGGGCACCGAGGTTTCCTACGGTGACCGGACGCTGAAGGTCTCCAATCTGGAGAATTACGATTTCTCCGATACCGACATCTGCCTGATGTCGGCCGGCGGCGAGGTCTCCAAGAAGTTCTCGCCGAAGATCGGCCAGCAGGGCTGCATCGTCATCGACAATTCCTCGGCTTGGCGCTACGACGCCGACGTGCCGCTGATCGTGCCGGAAGTGAACCCGGATGCGATCAGCCAGTTCACCAAGCGCAACATCATCGCCAATCCGAATTGCTCGACCGCCCAGCTGGTGGTGGCGCTGAAGCCGTTGCACGACTTCGCCAAGATCAAGCGCGTCGTCATCTCGACCTACCAGTCGGTTTCCGGCGCCGGCAAAGACGGCATGGACGAGCTGTTCAACCAGACGCGCGCCGTCTTCGTCGCCGATCCGATCGAGAACAAGAAGTTCACCAAGCGTATTGCCTTTAATGTCATCCCGCACATCGACGTCTTCATGGAGGACGGCTACACCAAGGAAGAGTGGAAGGTGCTGGCCGAGACGAAGAAGATGCTCGACCCGAAGATCAAGGTGACCTGCACCGCGGTGCGCGTGCCGGTTTTCATCGGTCATTCGGAATCGGTCAACATCGAATTCGAAAACGAGATCACCGCCGACCAGGCCCGCGACATCCTGCGCGATGCACCGGGCTGCCTCGTCATCGACAAGCGCGAGGATGGCGGCTACATCACGCCATATGAATCCGCCGGCGAGGATGCGACCTACATCTCGCGCATCCGCGAGGATGCGACGGTCGAAAACGGCCTCAACATCTGGGTAGTTTCCGACAATCTGCGCAAGGGCGCTGCGTTGAACGCCATCCAGATCGCCGAGCTGCTCGTCAATCGTGGTCTCGTCAAGCCGCGCAAGCAGGCTGCCTGATACCATTTGTAAACCATAATATGCTAAAGCCCTGCTGATGATGAAGGCAGGGCTTTTTGCCGAATTGTGGACGCTTCTGTCCATAAGCGCTGGCTGAAAAAGGTGATCGTGACAAGATCGCCTTCGGCTGGCATTCTGCCCGGCATCAAGCCAAAGCATGCCGTCCAAAACCGTGCAGCGGTTCGGGACAGCGACATGAACAGAATGAAGACTTTGAGCGCGTCGCATGGCCTCGATCGGCCGCGGCGCGCTTCAGCAGACCGGAGCGGGGTTTCTCATGCGCATGACAACATTTTTTCTGGCGGCGTTTACGGCGGCGGGCGTCCTCCACGCGTTGCCGGCAGCGGCCCAGGGCGCTCAATGCGGCAATAATAGCAGCGGTTTCGGTGCATGGGTCGCCGACTTCAAGCAGGAAGCGGCGGCAAACGGCGTCAGCCGCTCGGTCCTCGACCGCGCCTTCGCCAACGTCAATTACAACAGACCGACGATCGCCGCCGACCGCGGCCAGAAGAGCTTCAAGCTCTCCTTCGACGCTTTTATGCAGAAGCGCGGCGGTGCCACGGTCATCTCCCGCGGCCGCAGCATGAAGGCAGCCAATAAGGCGCTTTTTGCCTCGATCGAGCGCCGTTTCGGCGTTCCGGCCGGCCCGCTGGTTGCCATCTGGGGCATGGAGACCGGTTTCGGCAGCTATATGGGCAACCAGCATACGCTATCGGCTGTTTCGACCCTTGCCTATGACTGCCGTCGCTCGGACTATTTCACCGACCAGCTCTATGCAGCACTCCAGCTCGTCTCCGAGGGTTATCTGAGCCCACAGGCCAAGGGCGCTGCCCATGGTGAAATCGGCCAGACGCAGTTTCTGCCGCGTAATGTCGTGCGCTTCGGCGCCGACGGCGACGGCGACGGCCGCGTCGACATGGTCGGTTCCCGCGCCGATGCACTGGCCTCAACGGCGAATTTCCTCAAGGGCCACGGCTGGCGCGCCGGCGCCGGCTATCAGCCGGGAGAGCCGAATTTCGTCGCCATCCAGGGCTGGAACGCCGCCAGCGTCTACCAGCAGGCGATCGCCTATATCGGTCAGCAGATCGACGGCAAATAAGCTCGACTGAATACGCCAAAACGCCGCTGCGATATGCGGCGTTTTTCATATGCGGGAATCAAAGCCACCGCCCGACACCGCCTTGCGTCGCTCCTCCTGGGCCGGGGCCGGCAGGGTCGGTCCCGAGACGACGCAGTTGCGGCCGGAGGCCTTGGCGGCGTAAAGCGCCAGGTCGGCGCGTTTGACCAGATCCTCGAAGTTCCGGTTGGTGGCTTCATTTGCCCGTCCGGCGCATCCGAAACTTGCCGTCACCTTGAGAACATCGCCGCTCGGCAGGGGGATTTCCGCCGCCTCGATCGCCAGCCGCACACGCTCGGCAACGATTGCAGCATCGTCAGGCGTCGAATCCGGCAGAAGCGCCAGGAACTCCTCGCCGCCATGGCGCACCAGCAGATCGAAGGAACGAAAATTCTTACGCGCGACGCCCGCGACATGCCGGAGCACAGCATCGCCGGCGTCATGCCCGTGAACGTCGTTGATCTTCTTGAAATGATCGAGGTCGAAGAGCACGACGGAAATCCAGCGTGATCCGTGCTCGGCCTGTGTGAGAAGTGCGGATGCGGCGACCTCGAAGCCGCGCCTGTTGTAAAGCCCGGTCAGAAGATCGGTCTGGGCGGCGCTGCGCAGCTCGCCGACCAGCGTCTCCCGATCCTGGGTCAGTCGGTCGATCAGGCGAAGGCCCTTTGCCGCCAGCAGCAGCACCAATGTGGCGAGAATCAGCAGGCCGGCACACAGCGCCAGGATCCGCGTCAGGTGTATGTGCGAGCGCGTCGACAGGTTTTCGCCGGTCTCGTGAATATCCTGTGCGGCCTCGATCATCCTCTGCTGCAGGAAGCTCATGCGCTCGCTCTGCGCGGCGGCCCAGACGTCATGCACCGCGCGTGTCGGCCGCGCTCCGGCGAGAATGGCATCGGTGATCGCATTCGCCTTTACCTGGCTGGCGCTGCCAAGATAAGCGACGATGTTGCGCACGACCGGCGCGGAGGAATGGAAAACCATGTGATCCATGCCCTCGCCGAGCATGACCTTGCCCTGCACGAAGAGCTCGACCGGCAATCTGGCGGAAACCCCCTGGTTGAGATAACGGGTGCCGATCCCGGTGATCAGCCTTTCGCCGTAATAGGTCAGCAGGATGCCCATCAGCTGGTTGGATTTCTCAAGCAGCACCGGATCGCTGATCAGCGGTGAAAGCGCATCGACGACGGCAAGCTGCTTGAGAGCCGCATACCAGTAAATGGAACCGGGATCGCTGCCGGCATAACGGCCCTGGTCGACGGCGCTGCGCGCCGCGACGATACGGCTGTAGGCAAGGCTGAGAATCGATAATTCGCCGACGAGCCCCTCGTCGAGCGCCTCGCGGGAGGGCAGGCTGGCATAAAAAGCGCGGCGTTCGCGATCGAGCGTCACCCGGCTTTGCTGCATGTCGATAGCAGTCATGTCGCTGGGATCTGCGAGGTAGCGGCGGGTGGCGCCAATTTCAGTCAGAATCTCCGTGGCGGCGATCGACCCGCCACGGGCAAGCACATCGGCGAACTGCCGGTCCTTTTCGAGGTTCCAGTAATGATTGACCGAAGAACGTATGACGACGACGCCTTCAATGAGCATGAAGACGAAGGGCAGCATGATGGCGGCCAGGATAACCTTTTTAATGGTTTCGAACTTCATCGCCAATCGCCACGGTGATCAAAACGTCGGTCGTGCGCGACCAATTGACGGCGAGCTTAACAACAATCCTTAAAAAACTGATAAACCGGCATGTCCCTAGATTTCGGGACGAATGAAGTCGCGTGTCTCGGCGTCCATGACCCAGAGTTCACCAGTCGAAATGTCGAACCAGGCGCCGTGGAGATGCAGGTTTCCCGCTTCCTCGAGCGCCTTGATGTCGGGAAAGCTTCTGAGATTGTTGATCGAATTGCGGATGGAGACACGCTCCAGCGCCGTCTGCCGCTCGGCGGCCGTCATCACGTCGTTGCTCTGGATCTGCTCGGCGGCAGGTTTGACCAGCGACATCCAGCGGCCGATGAAATCGCCGGGCGACAATGGCTCGGCATTCGGATCGAGCGCTGAACGGATGCCGCCGCAGCGGCCGTGACCCATCACGACGATATCCGAGACCTTCAGCACCTGCACGGCAAATTCGAGTGCGGCCGACGTCGAATGAAAATGGCCATCCGGCTCGTAGGGCGGGACCATGTTGGCAACGTTGCGAATGACGAAGAGCTCGCCCGGGCCGGCATCGAAGATCAGCTCCGGTGCCGCGCGAGAATCCGAACAGGCAATGACAAGCGTATGGGGACTTTGACCATTTTCGGCAAGCTGCCGATACCTGTCGCGGGCGTCGGAATAGCGCCCGTTCATGAAGTTGCGATAGCCGTCCAGAAGAGGGTTTGGAAAACGCTGCATGCTTCTGGATTAGCGCGCGCGGACGACAAGATCAACTGCTGCACCGCAAAATGAACATATTGGCAGATGGGTCACTTTTTCCGTCGCTGCGCCGGGTGCACGAGCCGGCGCATCTGCACCATGGCCATCGGCGTCGAAAGGCTGGAAGCATCGCTCGCCAGCATCAACTCGTTGCTGCCGCGCTTGACGGCCCGCGCAAGCACCTCGAAGACGCTGGCCGTGGCAAGTTGCAGCGCCTTTTCGTCCTCGAGCCCGGAAAGCAGGCGCGACAGGAAGACGGCGGCAAGTAGGTCGCCTAGACCATTCGGCGGGTTTTCGACGACACGGTGCTCGGCAAGAAGCGCGTGGCGACCGGAAAGATAAAGATTGCCGGTACCGCCTGCCATCATCGGAACGGCTGAAGTGACGAGCATGCGCGATGGTCCGAGCGCGAGCGCCGCCTCCATGATCGTGCTGTTGTCTTCCAGCGCCGCCCCCGAAAGCCATGCGAGCTCGTACCGGTTCGGCGTCGCGAGCGAGGCAAGCGGAATAAGATGATCGCGAATGGCCTCTGCAGTCGCTTCCGGCACATAAAGGCCGCCGAGATCGCCCATGACGGGATCGCAGACATACAGCAGCTCGGGATTGTTTTGCCGGAGCGCACCGATCAGCCGGGCGACGGAGCGCGCCTGGGCAGCATTGCCGAAATAGCCCGAAAGCACCGCCTTGACTTCGCCGATCCAGGGTGCGCGGATCAGGTCGTCGATCGCCGCGTCGAAATCCGCTTCCGCAAAAGTCAGTCGCGTCGAGCGGCCGTGGCCGGGATGCCAGGGAAGCACGATGGTCGGCATGGCCCAGACCGGATGACCGAGCGTCTCCAAAGCAAAGACGGCTGCCCGGTTTCCGACCGAGCCACGCACAACATGGCTGGAAATGACGATGACTGCGCCCGCTGCATTTTCCGACATGATACTCGATATCCGAATGACGATCGCCGTTGATGATCTTTTTGACGCCACGCTGTCAACCATTCTTCATGCGAGCATGGAAATGTGCGGCAGAACGAAAAGAACCACAGACGGGCTTCCCTTTCGAATGGCGACGAGAGCGGAAAATCTCTAAAAATCTCTCGTTTCAAGCATCAAAAATCACCAAAACATCTCTTCGGACCGCTCTTTTAGAGATTTTTTCGAGGAATCTTCTGCTAGCTTGCGAAAAATCAGACATTGAGGGAGGCGATCCATGGCTGCCAGAAACAATCCGAAACGGGAAAAGCAGGTCGAAAGCGCGCGCAAGATCGCCAAAGCGACGGGTGAGGCGCATCTCGATCCGGAAATTCTCTTCGGCCGGGCAAGCAATGACGATCTCGAGCTCTACACGCCGGAAATGCTGGCACTCTCCGCCGTGCATTCGGCAAAGGAACTCGACGCCTGGAACGGCAAGGCGCCTCGCGTCAGCATCGACACCATTGCCGATGTAACGCCCGGTGGCATCGCGGTTTCGGTGCTTTCAGTCACCGACCAGAACATGCCTTTTCTGTTTGAATCGGTCATGGGCGAAGTCACGAGCACCTATCGCGACCTGTTCATGGCCGTGCATCCCATCCTGATCATGGAAAAGGGCAAGGCGCCGGCGCACTATTCCGCCGATCACCCAAGCGATCCGGTCAACCGCGTCAGCCATATCCAGCTTCATGTCGCGCCGCTCAATTCCGCCCAGGCCGCCGATCTCGTGAAACGTATCGAAAAAGTCCTCGAACAGGTCCGCCTGTCGGTTTCCGACTGGAAGCCGATGCTTTCCAAGATCGACGGCGTGATCGCCGAGCTTGCGGCCAATGGCGCCAGCCGGAAGAAGGCCGATCGCGACGAGGCCGTCGCTTTCCTGACCTGGCTGCGCGATGAGAATTTCACGTTCCTCGGCATGCGAGAATACGTCTATTCCGGCAAGGGGACCGATGCCAGGGTCGAACGCGACAAGGGTGCTGGCCTCGGCATCCTTTCCAATCCCGATGTACTGGTGCTGCGCACCGGCAAGGACGCCGTGACGACGACACCTGAAATCCTTGCCTTCCTCGACGGCCCGGACTTCCTGATCGTCACCAAGGCGAACGTGAAATCGATCGTCCATCGCCGGGCCTATATGGATTATGTCGGCGTCAAGCGCTTCGACGCGGAGGGCAACGTCACCGGCGAACTGCGCATCGTCGGCCTTTTCACCTCGACCGCCTATACCTCGCTCGCCTCGGAAATCCCGCTGCTGCGTTCCAAGATCGAGAAGGTGAAGGAACATTTCGGCTTCGACCCGATGAGCCATTCCGGCCGCATGCTCGACAACACGCTGGAATCCTATCCGCGCGACGATCTTTTCCAGATCGACACTACGCTGCTTGCAAGTTTTGCCGAACAGATCAACGACTTGGCCGATCGGCCGCGCGTCCGCGTCCTGCCGCGCATCGACCATTTCGACCGCTTCGTCTCGGTGATCATCTACGTGCCGCGCGAGGAGTATGACTCGATCGTCCGCGAACGGATCGGCACCTATCTGAAGACTGTCTACGACGGCCGTGTCTCGGCCTATTATCCGGCTTTCCCGGAAGGCGGCGTGGCGCGCGTGCATTTCATCATCGGCCGCTCGGGCGGCAAGACGCCACGCATTCCGCAGGCAAAGCTCGAGCAGGTGATCCGCGAAATCACCGCCCGCTGGGACGACCGTTTCGAGGCGCTGGCGGGCGCCAAGGCGCCGAAGATATCCGTCGACCAAGCCTTCCAGGATTCCTTCACGCCGGAAGAAACCGTGGCTGACCTCGCCGATATCGGGGCCTGCGCCGCCGGCGAGCCGCTTCGCATTCAGTTCTACCATCGTCAGCAAGAACAGGGCCGCACCCTTTCCTTGAAGATCTTCCACGCCGGCGGCCAGCTGGCGCTGTCGCGCCGCGTGCCGCTTCTCGAGAATCTCGGCTTCAATGTCGTCAGTGAACGCACTTTCGACATCGGGGTGCCGGCCGCCGATGGAGAAAAGAAACTCGTCGTGCTGCACGATATGGAGCTCGAGGCCCGCAATGGCGGCGAGATCGATCTGCAGCGTTACGGCGCCGCCCTCGAGGAAGGCTTCGTCGCCGCCTTCGCCGGCACGATCGACAATGACAGCTTCAACCGGCTGATCCTTTCGGCCGGGCTCTCGGCGCGCGAGACGAACGTACTGCGCGCCTACGCGCGTTATCTCCGCCAGGCCGGCATCGCCTATTCGCAGGATTATATCGCGACGACGCTCGACAAATATCCCGGTGTCGCCGCCGCTATCTTTCGTCTCTTCCATGACACGCTCGACACCAGGCTTTCGGAGAAGATCCGCGTCAAGAAGCTTGCCGAACTGCACCAGGCGATCGAGGCCGAGCTTGCCAACGTGCCGAGCCTCGACGACGACCGTATCCTGCGCCGCTACGTCAACATCGTCGATGCGACGCTGCGCACCAATTATTTCCAGAAGCACCCGGATGGTTCGCCGAAACCGATGCTGGCCTTCAAGCTTGATCCGCATCTGGTCGACGGGCTGCCGCAGCCGAAACCCTTCCGCGAGATGTTCGTCTACGGCGTCGAGGTGGAAGGCGTGCACCTGCGCTTCGGCAAAGTGGCGCGCGGCGGCCTGCGCTGGTCGGATCGCGCCGAGGATTACCGCACCGAGGTGCTCGGCCTCGTCAAGGCGCAGCAGGTCAAGAACGCTGTCATCGTGCCGGTCGGCGCCAAGGGCGGTTTCTATCCGAAGAAGCTCCCTGTCGGCGGCAGCCGTGACGAGATCTTCAACGCCGGCCGCGAGGCCTACAAGACCTACATCCGCACGCTGCTTTCGATCACCGACAATATATCAGGCGCCGATATCGTGCCGCCGAAGGATACGGTCAGGCTCGACGGTGATGACCCTTATTTCGTCGTCGCGGCCGACAAGGGCACTGCGACCTTCTCCGACACCGCCAATGCACTGGCGCAGGAAGCCGGCTTCTGGCTGGACGACGCCTTTGCCTCCGGCGGCTCGGCCGGTTACGACCACAAGAAGATGGGCATCACTGCCCGCGGCGCCTGGGAAACCGCAAAACGCCATTTCCGCGAGATGGACATCGATATCCAGACGACGCCCTTCACTGTCGCCGGCGTCGGCGACATGTCCGGCGACGTCTTCGGCAACGGCATGCTGCTCTCTCCGAAGATCCGGCTCATTGCCGCCTTCGATCACCGCGACATTATCATCGATCCCGACCCCGATATGGAAAAGACACTGACTGAGCGCCAGCGGCTCTTCGACCTGCCGCGTTCAAGCTGGCAGGATTTCGACAAGAGCGTACTGTCGAAGGGTGCAATGATCATTTCGCGCGCAGCGAAATCGGTGACGCTGACGCCGGAAGCGGTTGCCGCGATCGGCATCGACAAGGCCGTGGCCACGCCCTTCGAGATCATGACGGCGATCCTGAAGAGCCCGGTCGATCTGCTCTGGTTCGGCGGCATCGGCACCTATGTGAAAGCGCCGTCCGAAACCGATGCCGAAGTCGGCGACCGCGCCAACGACCCGATTCGCGTCGCGGCGACAGAGGTGCGCGCCAAGGTGATCGGCGAGGGCGCAAACCTCGGCGTCACCCAGAAGGGCCGCATCGCCTATGGTCTCAAGGGCGGGCGCTGCAATTCCGACGCCATCGACAACTCGGCCGGCGTCAACACCTCGGACGTCGAGGTCAATATCAAGATCGCGTTGGCAGCCGCCATGCATGACGGACGCCTGACGCGTGCGAAGCGCGACCAGCTTCTTTCTTCGATGACCGGCGAAGTGGCGACCTTGGTGCTGCGCAACAACTACCTGCAGTCGCTGGCGATCTCACTGACAGAACGCAAGGGCACAGCAAACGGTCTGCAGCTTGGCCGCTTCATGACTGTGCTTGAGGGCGCCGGCCAGCTGAACCGCAAAGTCGAGACGCTGCCGGACGACCAGACCCTGGCCGAACGCTATACAGCCGGCAAGCCGCTGACGCGGCCGGAAATCGGCGTGCTGGTATCCTATGCCAAGATCGTACTCTTCGACGCGCTGGCCGCAAGCGATCTGCCGGACGATCCCTACTTCATCGCCACGCTTTTGAATTATTTCCCTGTGAAGATGCAGAAGTCGAATGCCGGCGATATCACCAGCCACCGCCTGAAGCGCGAAATCGTCGCGACCGTGCTTGCCAACGAAGCGATCAACCGTGGCGGACCAAGCTTCACCGTCGCCATGATGGACGCGACGGCAGCTTCGGCACCGGAAGTGGTGCGCGCCGCAATCGTTGCCCGCGACGGTTTCGACCTGACCCGCCTCTGGGCCGAGACGGACGCCCTGGACGGCAAGATAGCAGGCGAGATGCAGAACCGCATCTACGAGGAGATCGGCCACAGCTTTGTCGTGCTGACGCGCCTGCTGCTGAAGACGGGCATGACCAAGGCCGATATGGCGGAAGTGATTAGCCGGCTGCAGGCGGCCCTGAAGAAGCTGAAAACCGCCTTCGCCGGACAGGTGGCCGGCGAGGTCGCCGTGCGCCAGGCGGAGTACAGCCAGGCGGGCCTGCCCGAAAAACTTGCGGCCGAGATCGCCAGCCTCCCGATCTTCGCACTGGTGCCGGAGATCATGCAGATCGCAGAACGCACTGGTGAACCGCTGGTGCGCGCCGCCGAGAACTACATCGCCGTGTCGCAGACCTTCCGTATCGGCAGGCTGCTGGCGGCGGGCGGGCGGATCCTCACCTCAGACCATTACGAGAATCTGGCGCTTGCCCGCAGCATCGACCAAATCGCCAGCGCAAGGCGCGACATCGTCATCTCGGCCCTTTCCGATCACGGCAAGGAGAAGCTTCCCGTTCAAGCCTGGCATGCGCAGGATCGCATCCGCATCAACCGCATCCTCGAGGAGCTTTCAAGCCTCAGCGACGGCGGCGATCCCAATCTCGCGCGTATTACCGTTGCTGCAGGTATCCTGACCGATCTTGCGCGCGACCGGGCGAGGTGAGACAGTCCGCGTCAAAACAAGGAGCGGATGTTGAATCGCATTGACTGGACAGGAACGCAACCGCCGAAGGCCACGGAGAAGGGCATCTGGGGGTGGATGTTCTTCGACTGGGCAGCACAGCCCTTCTTTACCGTGGTCACAACCTTTATCTTCGGCCCCTATTTCGTTTCCCGCCTGACCGATGACCCGGTTTCCGCGCAGACGACGTGGAGCAACATGGCGACGATCTCCTCTGTGATCATCGCCCTGCTCTCACCCGTTCTCGGTTCGATCGCCGACCAGTCCGGCGCACGCAAACCTTGGATCGGCTTCTTCGCGATCATCAAGATCGCCAGCCTCTCCTGCCTGTGGTTTGCCGCACCCGGTTCGCCTATTGTCTATCCCGTCATTTTCATGATCCTCGCCTCGATCTCGGCCGAGTTTTCGATCGTCTTCAATGATTCGATGATGCCGCGCCTGGTCAGCAAGCACGAAGTCGGCAAGCTTTCCAACACCGCCTGGGGGCTCGGTTACCTCGGCGGCATCATTGTGCTCATTGCCGTCGTGACGCTTTTGGCGGCGAGCCCCGAGACCGGCAAGACCATCCTCGGTCTCGATCCGCTATTCGGCCTCGATCCTCAGACCGGTCAGGATGCACGCATCACCGGGCCGATCTCGGCCGTCTGGTATCTGATCTTCATCCTGCCGATGTTCTTCTTTACGCCGGATGTCGGCAGGGGTCTTCCCTTCGGCACCGCCGTCCGCTCCGGCTTGCGGGAACTCAGAAACACGCTTGGCGAACTCAGAGAACGCCGCGGCATCCTGACATTCCTCATCGCCCGCATGATTTATCAGGACGGCGTCAACGGCCTGCTGATCCTTGGCGGTATCTTCGCGGCCGGCATGTTCGGCTGGGCGACGATCGAGATCGGTATCTACGGCATCATCCTGAATGTTGTCGCGATCTTCGGCTGCCTGATCGCCGGCCGCGTCGACAAGAGCGTCGGTTCGAAGGTGACCGTCGTCATCAGCCTCACCATGCTGCTTCTCGCCACCATCGGCATCATCTCGACAGGACCGGGTTACACCCTATTCGGACTGATGCCACTGCCGACGGCCGATTCCGGCGGCCTTTTCGGTACTGCCGCGGAAAAGGCCTATATCCTCTATGGTTTGCTGATCGGGCTCGCCTTCGGGCCGGTGCAGGCCTCGTCGCGCTCCTATCTCGCCCGCAGCGTCAGCCCGGAGGAAGCCGGCCGCTACTTCGGCATCTACGCGCTTTCGGGCCGCGCCACCAGTTTCATGGCGACGCTGCTCTTCTCTCTGGTGACTTATATGAGCGGATCACCGCGGCTCGGGATGGCAACGCTGATCCTCTTTCTTGCCGGCGGACTGGTGCTCTTGTTCCGTACACCCTATCCGGCCGCCCGGGCATAGGAACGAGCCCGATCAAACCGGAGATGAGCGTGTGACCGCGCCCAATCCTCATTCAGTGCCGGAAATGGCGCATGCCGGTAAAGACCATTGCGACGCCGTGTTCGTTAGCGGCATCGATGACCTCCTGGTCGCGCATCGAACCGCCCGGCTGGATAACCGCCGTCGCCCCCGCGGCGATCATCGACAGAAGACCGTCGGCAAAAGGCAGGAAGGCTTCGGAGGCGACCGCCGAGCCATGCGTCATCGGCACTGCGAGGCCGAGCGCCTTGGCAGCCTCTTCGGCCTTCAGCGCGGCAATGCGGGCGGAATCGACCCGGCTCATCTGGCCGGCGCCGATGCCAGCGGTCTGGCCGTCCTTGGCATAGACCACGGCGTTCGACTTCACATGTTTGCCGACCTTGAAGGCGAACTTCATGTCATCAAGTTCCTGCGCCGTCGGCGCACGCCTGGTGACGACCTTGAGTTCCAGATCCTCGACCATGCCGTTGTCGCGGCTCTGGACGAGCAGGCCCCCGGAAACGGTCTTTGCCGTCAGGCCCGCGGCACGCGGATCGGGCAGGCCACCGGCAGACAATAGTCGCAGGTTCGGTTTGCGGGCGACGATCGCCTTCGCCTCCTCCGTGACATCCGGCGCGATGATCACTTCGGTGAACAGCTTGACGATCTCTTCGGCCGTTTCGGCATCCAGCGTTTGGTTCAGCGCGATGATGCCGCCGAAGGCGGAAACGGAATCGCAGGCGAGCGCCCGCCGATAGGCCTCGACCAGGCTCGATCCGGTGGCGACGCCGCAGGGATTGGCATGCTTGATGATCGCGCAGGCCGGCGCCCTCTCAGGCAGGAACTCGGCGACCAGCTCGTAGGCCGCATCCGTATCGTTGATATTGTTGTAGGAGAGCTGCTTGCCCTGGAGAAGAGCGGCCGTCGAAACACCCGGACGCTTCTCGCCGGTTACGTAGAAGGCGGCCTTCTGGTGCGGGTTTTCGCCGTAGCGCATCTCTTCCTTCAGCGCGCCGCCGATGACCCGGTGGCGCGGCGTGTCGATCGACAGCGCCTCAGCAAACCAATTGGAGATCATTGCATCATAGGCGGCGGTGCGGGCATAGGCTTTGGCAGCCATACGCTGGCGGAAGGCATAGGCGGTCTTGCCGTCATCTGCGGAAAGCTGCTCCAGCAGCTCGGCATAATCGGCCGGATCGGTCAAGGTTGTCACATAGGCATGGTTCTTGGCCGATGCGCGGATCATCGCCGGGCCGCCAATGTCGATATTCTCGACCGTCGTCGGATAATCGCCGCCGGCTGCGCGCACCTGCTCGAAGGGATAGAGGTTGATGACTGCGAGGTCGATGCCCTCGATGCCATGCGTTTTCATCGCTTCCTGGTGTTCGCTGTCGTCACGGATCGCCAGCAGGCCGCCATGCACCGTCGGATGCAGCGTCTTCACACGCCCATCCATGATCTCCGGAAAACCGGTGACTTCGGAAACATCGGTGACGGCAAGACCGGCAGCAGTGATCGCTTTATAGGTGCCGCCGGTCGAAAGCAGGCGCACACCTCTGGCAGACAAGGCGTGGGCGAGGTCGACGATCCCGGTCTTGTCGAAGACGGAGATGAGCGCGGTCTTGATTTCGACCTTGTCGGGGGCGGGGATCTTCTTGGAAATGACGGCCATGAAACCTTCTCCGTTCGGGCTTCGGGAGGACATCCGCAAGGGATGTTCGCATGCTGGCGTCGCGTTAGCACAGGTTTGCCGCCGCGCAAACAGGCCTCAGAGCAGATGTCGAAAGCACGAGCCATTTTTGGACGGCATCGTACTTTACTTCCTTGATGTGGATGCGATCCCAATCTTTGGCCATTCGGCCCAAGATCATCCACCCCTAGCTTTTGCGGGACAAAAACCAGCGGATTTCCATCTTCTCGGCAAGATCGAAATCGATCTCGATCTGGTCCGAGCCGCAAATGCCGGAGCTGTCGGCAAAGAAGATGTCCTCGGTGATCAGCACTTCATTGCCAGGTGCGGAAAACAGCCAGCTTTCGCCGTCCGGCGCCGTCAGCAGCACGGACTCGCCATCACTCTGATGCAGGACGATCGAAGGATGGATATGAAAGCGGGCGACCGCCTTCAACGGTTCGTCATGCTCATATCCTTCGCGGACGACGAGCCGGTCGCGGCCGGTCACGATCGAGCCTGCAGCATTGAGTGTCAGCTCACGCTCGTGCAGCACCCCGAACACCCTGAGATAACCGTCATGGCTGAGCTTGATGCCGTCGCGTCCGTCCTCGGTTTCGGCACGCTCGACGGTGATTGTCCTCACCGGTTCGGTGATTGCGTGGTTAAGGAAGGGCGAGGGCGAAAAACGGCTGGACGAGGTGTCGTTGAGGATGACGGTCGAATGCGCCGCCGTCGTGCGCGCCATCTGGACATAACGGTGCCCGGCAAATTTCGGCGAACCGGAATTGACGATGAATCGATGGCGTCCGGACGACATCTCGAAGGAGAGGCTGCCGGCATGGACGGTCCGAAGCGCGCCTCCAGAAGGCGGCGTGCCGGTATCGGCAATGATCACCGTCTTTCCCCCGGAAAGCCGCTGATAGCGCGAATGCGGCAAAGCCTTGAACGGCTGGCCGGCGGTCTCGTCATACCGCAGCACCGACATCAGCTCGTTTGCGAGCGTCGAGGTCGCCCCGTTGAAGAGCGCCAGGTCCCCGTCCTGATGGCGAAAGAACCGCAATGCCGGATAGATGCGGTCTATGCCGGAGATCAGCTTCTGCGGCAGGTCATGGCCGAGATTGACATAGGTCTGCCGGAGCGGCAGCAGATCGAGCAGCAATTCCAGCCCGACGCGCGGATTGCGCGACACATGGCCGCCATCCGGCAGAATCTGGCTATCGAATTCGCGGTCGAGCGCCTGCGCCGCCCTTCTGAGCGTAGAGGCGCGGGTCGGCATGGCGACGGAAGCCATGGCGAGCGCGATACGCAACCGAAACAGCTCCAAGCCGCCGAGGGTAAACGGCGCCATGCGGCGCAGGAACCTCACCTGGAACGCCAGCGACTTCATGAAGCGACGATAGAAGCCGCGGTCGGCATTCTGCAGCACCACCGGCGAATGCGACAGCCAGGCGATAACGCGTTGCGCGGTGACGTCGGTCTCCCAGGCAATCCCCTCCATGCGACCGGCATGGATGGAAAGCCAGCTGTCGACGATCGCGCGGGCGGCAGCCGAGTTGCGCTCCGTCTTGTTCGCCCGCATGTGACGCAGCCAGCCGAAGCTGTGAAGACGGGTCGCAAAGGGTCGTGAGGGCAGGGTGAAGGTGAAGGGCGACTTTCCGTTCGTTTCCAGCATGCGCCCGGCCAGGAGAAACCGTCCGTTGAGGATTTCGTCGGCCACATGCGGATCGATGCTACGGAGATCGGTCGGCGCCACGATCAGACGCTCGGGCACCTTGATCGAATGGCGAAAGAGCTTCAGGCGCAGCAACGCGACGCGGCGCAAGGCGCGCCGCCAAGCCTCCCGAACATACATGCTCGCAAAACGCCGACCGGACTGCATATTCTATTGTCTATTGACCCTCGTGGTTAAGAATAGGTGAAAAGCGGCCGATTTCATCGCCCGCAATGAATTAATTCGTGACAAGGTTCGAATATACGCAAATTAGCGTGTTTTACCTGAAGTCATGCAAGCGGTTTTGGAGAGAACGGCATGCGTGATACGAGGCTATGCAGCACCTCGTATAGGCCAGATCGCCGCGAGCGCTAAAACCTTGCAATCAGGCCACGCGCCGCAGCACAGCCGCATAGAAGCCGTCGAGGCCGGAGGCAATGCCTTCGGGCATTTTCAGCATAGTGGGAAGCGTGCGGAATTCGCCGAGCGGCGTGATCGCCGCCTCAAGGCCGGGCCAGTCACTGGCGCCGATCGGAACGCGCTCGACCGCATCCGTATCGGAAAGAACGCGGGCGACGACGTCCTCACCCTCGACAGGATCGAGCGAACAATTCGAAAAAACCAGTGTACCACCCGGCTTCAGCAATGTCAGCGCATGACGCAGCAGCCGTTCCTGCAGCGCCGCCAGCCTGGCGATATCCTCAGGTCCCTTGGTCCACAACACGTCAGGGTGCCGGCGTGTCGTGCCGGTGGAAGAGCAGGGAGCATCGAGCAGGATCGCATCGAAACGTTCCGCCGGCTCGAATGTCGTCAGATCTGCCGCAATCGTCTCCGCCTTGAGGCCGAGCCGGTCGAGATTCGAGCGCAGCCGTCTCAGCCGGCTTTCCGACTGGTCGAGTGCGGTGACTGCGCCGCCGGCAAGGATGAGCTGCGCCGTCTTGCCGCCGGGCGCAGCACAGAGATCGGCGGTACGTTTGCCCAAGAGATCGCCAAAAAGCTTCGCCGGGATGCTTGCCGCTGCATCCTGCACCCACCACGCGCCCTCATCGAAGCCTTCGACCGAAGGAATGCTGCCGTCGAAGGCGGCGAGCCGCACACTGCCCGTGGGCAGGACGACACCATTCAGCCGCTTCGCCCAATCTTCAGGGTCGGACTTGACGGTCAGATCGATTGCCGCCGGTTCGAGCTGGGATTCCGAAATCGCCAGCGCCGCGTCCCGGCCATAGGCCTTTTCCAGCCTGGCGATGAACCAGGCCGGCATCGGCGCGACCTTGCCGATTTGATCAAGCACCTGCTCCTTCTCGCGGCCGAGCCGGCGGAGTATGGCATTGACCAGCTTGGCGAAACGGCGGTTGCGTGGATCCAGATTGGCCTGCTCGACGGCAAGATCGACAGCCGAATGATCCGGCACGTCGAGATAGAGGATCTGCGCCGCCCCGATTGCGAGCACGTGATGCAGCGCCCTTGCGCCCTCCGGCAGCGGCGAATCCAGCAGCCCTGCAATCGCGGCATCGATGCGCGGCAGGTGGCGCAGCGTCGTGTTCAGGATGGCGCGAACGAGCGCCCTGTCGCTTTCGCCGAGCGCCCTATAGGCCGGATTGCCGTGTTCATGATCGAGAGCGCCATCGAGCGGCAGCTTGCGGTCGACGACGGCAGCAAGAATTTTTGCCGCCGCGGCCCGGGCCTGCAGGCCAGGCTTATCAGGCGCAGGTCGCTCAGTAGAGGGCTTATGCTTGCGGAATGGCTTCTTCGTGCCGTTTGAATTCAAGACCACGGACCTTTTGGCGGTTGCGAACCACCGCGACCAAGACCCGTATCCGGAACAGAGCGCGATTTGCGCGACGGATTAGCAGCACGAGCCGGCGACGTCGAGACATTCATGCCGCTTTGCGCCATGTCGTGCAGCGCAGCGATGCGGTTTTCCGTGTTCGGATGTGTGGAAAACAGATTGTCCATGCGCTCGCCGGAGAGCGGATTGATGATGAACATATGCGCCGTTGCCGGATTGCGCTCGGCGTCTTCGTTCGGCACGTGGGCAGCGCCGCGCGCGATCTTGCCGAGCGCCGAAGCGAGCCAGAGCGGATTGCCGCAGATCTCGGCGCCGCGGCGGTCGGCCGAATATTCGCGCGTGCGGCTGATCGCCATCTGCACCAGCATGGCGGCAAGCGGCGCCACGATCATCGCGACGATGACGCCGACGAAGCCAAGGGGATTGCTGTTGTTCTCACGGTTGCCGCCGAAGAAGAAGGCGAAGTTGCCGAGCATGGAGATCGCACCGGCAAGCGTTGCCGTAATCGTCATCGTCAGCGTGTCGCGGTTCTGAATGTGGGCCAGTTCATGCGCCATCACGCCTGCGACCTCCTCGGCAGACAAGGCGCTGAGCAGGCCGGTCGAGGCAGCGACGGCGGCATTGTCGGGATTGCGGCCGGTGGCGAAGGCATTCGGCTGAGGGCTGTCGTAGAGATAGACCTTCGGCATCGGCAGGCCGGCATTGCGGGCGAGATCGCGCACGATCCGGAAGAATTCCGGCGCGTTGCGCTCGTCGACCTCCTGCGCGCGATAGGCCGAAAGCACCATGCGGTCGGAATTCCAGTAGGAGAAGAAATTCATGCCGGCGGCAATGACGAACGCGATCATCATGCCGGCCCGACCGCCGATCAGGAAGCCGACAAACATGAAAAGCGCCGTCATGAAGGCAAGCAACATGGCAGTGCGAACGAGGTTCATGGCGGATCTCCATCTCCGATTTCGGCGTCACAAGCTTTCAATCCCGACACCGGCGCATTATGATTTGGTTATTAACCAGCCATTTTCAATATTTCCGGCAGGAGACGGCCATGCAGGACGCCGATAACGACAATAGCGAAACGCCGATGGCCGAGGGAACGGAGCCGCCGCGCAAGATGCTGTCCCCGGCTGCCAGACGCGCCCTTGCCGAAGCCGAGGAGCGGCGACAGAAGCAGAAGCCGCTGGAGCTGCCGCCGGAGATCGGCGGCCGCGGCGGAGCCGAGCCGGCGCGCTTCGGCGATTACGAAATCAATGGCCGAGCGATTGATTTCTAAGTCAATATTGCCATTGGCGTCTTACGGTCGGAATAGCCAAGAATCCGGCTAACGAAAGAGCCGCTCCGGAACCGAACGGACGGGAGCGGCTCGATATGTCAGGTGGTTGCCTTGTTTTGCCGGTTGGCGATCAGATCGTCGACCACGGCCGGATCGGCAAGCGTCGAAGTGTCGCCGAGAGCGCCGAAATCGTCTTCGGCAATCTTGCGCAGGATGCGGCGCATGATCTTGCCGGAGCGTGTCTTCGGCAGGCCGGGCGCAAACTGGATCTTGTCAGGCGCAGCAATCGGGCCGATTTCACCCCGCACATGTTTTACCAGTTCCTGGCGAAGCGTATCCGATCCCTCATGACCGGCCATCAGCGTCACGTAGCAATAGATGCCCTGGCCCTTGATCGGATGCGGATAACCGACGACCGCGGCTTCCGAAACCAGATTATGCGAGACGAGAGCGGATTCCACCTCCGCTGTACCGAGCCGGTGGCCGGAGACGTTCAGCACGTCGTCGACCCGGCCGGTGATCCAGTAATAACCGTCCGCATCGCGCCGGCAGCCATCGCCGGTGAAATACTTGCCCTTGTAGGTAGAAAAATAGGTCTGGATGAAGCGCTCGTGATCGCCATAGACCGTGCGCATCTGGCCCGGCCAGCTGTCGGTGATGCAAAGATTACCGTCGGCCGGACCTTCCAGCACCTTGCCCTCATTGTCGACCAGCTGCGGCTTGACGCCGAAGAACGGCGTCGTCGCCGAGCCGGGCTTCAGGTCGGTGGCGCCGGGCAGCGGCGTGATCATGTGACCGCCGGTTTCCGTCTGCCACCACGTATCGATGACAGGGCATCGCTTGTCGCCGACGACATTGTAATACCACTCCCAGGCCTCGGGATTGATCGGCTCGCCGACCGTGCCGAGCAGGCGCAGCGAAGAACGCGAGGAGCGCGTGACGAAGTCGTCGCCGGCACCCATCAACGAGCGGATCGCCGTCGGCGCCGTATAGAAGATGTTGACCTTGTGCTTGTCGATGACTTCCCAGAAACGACCCTGATCCGGGAAGTTCGGCACGCCCTCGAACATCAGCGTCGTTGCGCAGTTCGCAAGCGGCCCATAGAGGATATAGGAATGGCCGGTCACCCAGCCGACATCGGCTGTACACCAGTAAACGTCGCCGTGGTGATAATCGAAGACATACTCATGCGTCATCGCTGCATAGACGAGATAACCCCCCGTCGTGTGCAGCACGCCCTTTGGCTTGCCGGTCGAGCCGGACGTATAAAGAATGAAGAGCGGATCTTCCGCCTTCATCTTCACCGGCGGGCATTCCGCCTTCACGGTGGCGATCTCCTGGTGATGCCAGAGATCGCGACCCGGCGCCCAGCCGGTCTTGCCACCGGTGCGGCGAACGACCAGAACCTTCTCCACGATCACGTGCTGGCGTGCCGCAATGTCAATTGCGGTATCGGTATTGTTCTTCAACGGCACCGGCTTGCCACCGCGCAGGCCTTCGTCGCAGGTGATGACGAAGGTGGATTCGCAGTCGACGATGCGCCCGGCCAGCGCCTCGGGCGAGAAACCGCCGAAGACGACCGAATGCACCGCGCCGATGCGGGCGCAGGCGAGCATCGCATAAGCCGCTTCCGGGATCATCGGCATATAGATGGTGACGCGATCGCCCTTCTTGACGCCGTGCTTCTTCAACACATTCGCCATCCGGCAGACGTGCTCGTAGAGTTCGTTATAGGTGACCTTCTTGTCGATATAGGGGTTGTCGCCTTCCCAAATGATCGCCACTTGGTCGCCATTCGTTTTCAGATGACGGTCGATGCAGTTGTAGGAGACGTTTGTCTGACCGTCCTCGAACCACTTGATCGAAACCTTGCCGGTAAAGGATGTGTTCTTGACCTTGGTATAGGGCTTGAACCAGTCGATCCGCTTGCCGTGCTTGCCCCAGAACTTGTCCGGGTTCTCGACGCTTTCCTCGTACCATTTCAGGTACTTTTCCTTATCGATCAGGGCGCGCGCCTTCACCGGCTTCGTGACCGGATAGATCTTCTCCGACATGCAACTCCTCCTCATGGGACATGCGACGGGCCGCGTGAGCTAGGAAGGCCCGGACTTGAAATCACGGCAATTCATAGCAGTTCGCATCGCCACGGCAATTAGACAAAGGTCATTTCATTTCGGAAGAATTGCAATTCTGCGACAGTGCGGTTATATAGCGCCATATTTCCCGGACATTGTGGTGACAATCCACGGACCGCGACCGGCGCGGACGATAGAAGGACTATATCCATGGCTCAAACACTGCTCATGCCGAAGGCGACAGCCATCTGGCTCGTCGACAATACGGCACTGTCTTTCGATCAGATCGCCCAGTTCTGCAAACTACATCCGCTCGAAGTCAAGGCGATCGCCGACGGCGAAGCGGCGCAGGGCATCAAGGGCCTCGACCCGATCTCGACAGGACAGCTTTCCCGCGACGAGATTGCCCGCGCCGAGGCCAATCCGAACCACAAGCTGAAGCTTTCCGAACCGAAGGTGCGGGTGCCGGAATCCAAGCGCCGCGGTCCGCGTTATACGCCGGTTTCCAAGCGTCAGGACCGCCCGAACGCCATTCTCTGGCTCGTTCGCAACCATCCGGAACTGAAGGACGCGCAGATTTCCCGCCTCGTCGGCACAACGAAGTCGACCATCGAGCAAATCCGCGAGCGCACCCACTGGAACTCCGCCAACCTGGCGCCGATGGATCCGGTCACGCTCGGCCTCTGCAGCCAGATCGATCTCGACATGGAAGTGGAAAAGGCCTCCAAGGGCCGTCCGCTGCCGACCGCTGCCGAGCTTGGCGCGACGCTGCAATCGGCACAGGAAACCGAACGCCTGACCCCGAGCTACGAGCGCGAGGAGGAAAAGGAAAAGGAAATCGACGCCGATGCCGTCTTCCGCAAGTTGAGCTCGCTGCGCTCGGCCCCGAAGGACGAGGACGACGATCAGTACTGAGATATCAGCGATCTCATGAAAAACCCCGCCGGTATGAGCTGACCGGCGGGGTTTTTTGTTGCAGATGGCCTGTTTCCGATTAGCTGCGGAACAGGGTGAGGATGTTCTGCGCCGAGCTATTGGCGATCGAGAGCGACTGGATGGCGAGCTGCTGCTGCGTCTGCAACGCAGAGAGCCTGCTCGATTCCTCTTCCATATCGGCATCGACCAGGCGTCCGACGCCGGAGTCGATCGAATCGTGAAGACCGCTGACGAAAGTTTCCTGCAACTGGATACGGGTCGAGATCGAGCCCAATGCCGAGCCGGCGGCGGTCATAGCGCCGAGAACCAGTTCGACGCCTGTCAGGGCTGCGTCAAGCTGACCCTGGGTGAAACCGGTGATGTCGAGATCATATATTGACGCCATGACGATGACGGTGCTGCCATAGGTTCCGTTGAAGGCCGTGCCGATGATACCGCTTGATGTCTCGATCGCACCGGTGCTCGTCATGCCGAAAAGCACGTTTCCAAGCGAGCCCGAATCGAGCACATAATCCGTCATCTTGACGGAGACGGCATTGCTGCCGTCGCGGACGAAAGACGAGACGACGCTCTTCGTGCCGGAGGCGCCGGCAACCCAGTTTTCGCCGGAGAAGGACGCCGATTGAGCGATGCTGAGCAGCTGCTCCTGCAGCTGGTCGAGTTCTTGCTGGATCTTCGTCTTGTCGACGCCCTTTTCGGTGGCGGCGACAATCTTGGCCTTGATGTCGCTGACGACATCGAGCGCGCTGTCCATAGCCGAATAGGCCGTGTCGACCTTGGCCGCGCCGAGACCGAGCGCGTCGGAGACGGCCGAAAGCGCCTTGTTGTCAGAACGCATGGTCGTAGCAATCGACCAGTAAGCGGCATTGTCAGCCGCCTTTTCGACACGATAACCCGATGAAACGCGACCCTGGGTGTCCTTGAGGCTATCGTTTACGCCGCGCAAAGTCTGCAGCGCTGCCATCGCAGCGTTGTTGGTAAGGATGCTTGTCATGATCCGTTCCACAATCGTTGAGAAAGGGGCAATCCGGACTACAGCGCCGCGCGTCTTTCAGACGCGCAAAGGACGCTGTAGCACTTCTACTGCTGCATAATTTTGCCCCTTAAATCGATTCCGATTTAAGGAATTATGCAGTAGGCCGGTAACGGCGACCGCGTCATGCAAAGCCTGCTATGCAAGCCATTGCCGTTAACAAATGCTTGCATCAACATGGTTAACAATTCCTCAATTAGGCTTACCGAAAGTTTAATTCACATCGGCAAGGAGCCTAAACCGCGCCCACGCAGCACCTCGGCAATTTCCTCTAAAATCGTTGGATCATCAATGGTTGCAGGCATTTTCCAGGGTATGCCGTCGGCGATTTTCTGCATCGTACCGCGCAGGATTTTGCCGGAGCGTGTCTTCGGCAACCGGTTAACGGTGATGGCGGTCTTGAAGGCGGCGACAGGTCCAATCGAATCACGAATCATCGCCACGACCTCTGATTCGATCACCGTCGCGTCACGGGAAACATGTCGTTTCAGCACCAGGAAACCGCAGGGAGCCTGACCCTTCAGCACATCGATCACGCCGATAACAGCACATTCGGCGACATCGGGATGACGCGCACAGACCTCCTCCATCGCCCCGGTCGAGAGCCGATGCCCGGCGCAATTGATGATGTCGTCGGTGCGCGACATGATGAAGAGATAGCCGTCTTCGTCGACATAGCCGGCATCGGCCGTCTTATAGTAACCGGGAAACTCATCGAGATAGGCCGAGCGAAAACGGTCGTCCGCATTCCAGAGGGTCGGCAGGCAGCCGGGCGGCAAGGGCAGCTTGACGACGATATTGCCGAGCGTTCCCGCCTCGATCGGATGACCGGCATCGTCAAGCACCGCAATATCATAGCCGGGCATCGGCAGTGTCGGCGAACCGTGCTTGATGGGCAGGGCGCCGAGACCGAGCGGATTTGCGGCGATCGGCCAGCCGGTCTCCGTCTGCCACCAGTGATCGATGACGGGTATGCCAAGCATGCGCTCGGCCCATTTCAACGTCTCCGGATCCGCTCTTTCGCCGGCCAGAAACAGCGCCCGCAGATCCGGCATGGGATATTGGCGCATCAGTTCACCGTCACCGTCCTCCCGCCGGATGGCGCGGAATGCTGTCGGCGCCGTGAACAGTGCCCGCACCTGATACTCTGAAACGATGCGCCAGAATGTGCCGGCATCCGGAGTGCCGATCGGTTTTCCCTCGAAGATCAGCGTGGTTACGCCTGATAGCAGCGGGGCATAGACGATATAGGAGTGTCCGACGACCCAGCCGATATCCGAAGCCGTCCAGAAGACCTCGCCGGGCCTCAAGCCGTAGATATTCCGCATCGACCAGTTGAGCGCGACCATATGGCCGCCATTGTCGCGCACGACGCCCTTTGGTTGGCCCGTCGTGCCCGAGGTGTAGAGGATATAGAGCGGATCGGTCGCCTTGACGGAGACACAGGCGATCTCAGCGCCACGATGCTGCGCCACCGCGATCTCGAAATCCTGATCGCGGCCGCTGACGAGATCTGCCTGAAGCTCGGGCCGCTGCAACACCAGACAGCGCTCCGGCTTCGAACGCGCGATCGCAATCGCTTGGTCGACCAGGGGCTTGTAGACGACGATGCGACTAGGCTCGAGCCCGCAGCTCGCGGCGATCACCAGCTTCGCACCGCAATCGTCGATGCGCGCTGCAAGTTCGCTGGCGGCAAATCCGCCGAAAACGACGGAGTGAACCGCACCGATGCGAGCGCAGGCGAGCATCGAAAAGACCGCCTGCGGCACCATCGGCATATAAAGGATCACGCGATCGCCTTTGCCGATGCCGCGCTCGACCAGCGCTGCTGCAATGGCCATCACCTCCCGAAGTACCTCATCATAGGTGAAACGGCGCTTCTCGCCGTTCATTGCGCTGTCGAAGATGACCGCCGTCTCGCCGCCGCGGCCGGCAGCCACATGCCGGTCCAGGCAATTGTGGCATGTATTGGTTTCCGCGTCTGAGAACCAACGGCCATAGACGCCCTCATTGGGTGAAAAAATCCGCTCTGGCGGCTTGAACCAGTCGATGTCACTGGCCGCTTCGCGCCAGAAGGCTTCGGGATCGCGTTTCCAGGCCGCATAGACCTGATGATAGCCGTTCCGCATCTGCTCCTCCCCAGGACATGCAAACCTCGATATCAATCTAGGCGGCATTAAGGGGAACAGGAAGCCCGACCAAAGCAGCGTTTCAGCGCGTGCCGAAAATCGCTGACCCTACACGCACGCTGGTGGCGCCAAAGGCGATCGCCGTCCCGTAGTCGCCCGACATGCCCATGGAAAGTTTTTCGACGCCGCATTTGAGCGCAAGCTTTGCCAGCAGGGCGAAATGCGGCCCAGGATTTTCCTCGGCCGGCGGAATGCACATCAACCCTTCGATGGAAAGGCCGAGTTCGTCGCGGCAGAGAGCGACGAAGGCTGGCGTGTCGTCAGGAGCGATGCCGGCCTTCTGCGGTTCGAGCCCGGTATTGACCTGGACATAGAGCCGCAGCGCCTTGCCTTGCCGCCTCATCTCCTCGGCAAGTGCGCGGGCGATCTTTTCCCGATCCACCGTCTCGATGACGTCGAAAAGCACCACCGCATCCGCCGCCTTGTTTGATTGCAGCGGTCCGATCAGATGCAGCGCGATATCCTGATGCTCGGCCTTCAGCGCCGGCCACTTGCCCTGGCTTTCCTGCACCCGGTTCTCACCGAAGACACGCTGTCCGGCTTCGATGGCCGGGCGGATCGCGTCCGCCTCGAAGGTCTTCGACACCGCGACGAGCTGAACGGAACCCGCCGGACGACCTGCTTCGCGTTCCGCAGCGGCGATCCGCGACCGCACGTCGTCTAAGCGCTCTTGAAGTTCCATCTATCTGCCTCGGCATATCCGCATGAAAGGATCGGCAATGCCTAACGAGCCAATCTGTGCTTGCCAAGTCCCGCCTTGGCGAAATCGCCTTGTCACGATCAAGATCGGACGCTTGCAGCGCCTGCAAAACTTGACGCTACGGTGGTTTCATGGTGAAGGTCTCGACCAACCTCCCCTGATGTTCCGGAAATACGAATACCATGGCCACCGAACGTTATAATCCGCGCGATGCCGAGCCCCGCTGGCAGCAGAAATGGAATGAAGACAAGGTCTTCGAGACCGACAATGCCGATCCGCGCGAAAAATATTACGTCCTCGAAATGTTCCCCTATCCGTCGGGGCGCATCCATATGGGTCATGTCCGCAATTACGCCATGGGCGATGTCGTGGCTCGCTACAAACGCGCCCGCGGCTACAACGTCCTGCATCCGATGGGTTGGGATGCTTTCGGCATGCCGGCGGAGAATGCCGCGATGGAGCGCGGCGTGCATCCCGCCTCCTGGACCTATCAGAATATCGGCTCGATGAAGGCGCAGCTGAAGGCCATGGGGCTTTCGTTGGACTGGAGCCGCGAATTCGCCACCTGCGACGTCGAATATTACCAGCACCAGCAGCATCTCTTCGTGGATTTCCTGGAGAAGGGCCTGGTCTATCGCAAGCAGTCGAAGGTCAACTGGGATCCTGTCGATAACACTGTGCTGGCCAACGAGCAGGTGATCGATGGCCGCGGCTGGCGTTCCGGTGCGCTCGTCGAACAGCGCGAACTGACGCAATGGTTCTTCAAGATCACCGACTTCAGCCAGGATCTGCTGGACGCGCTGGATACGCTCGACCAGTGGCCGGAAAAAGTGCGGCTGATGCAGAAGAACTGGATCGGCCGTTCGGAAGGCCTGACGATCCGCTGGGAGATCGTACCGGAATCGGCGCCTGCCGGTGAGAGCGAAGTGACGGTCTATACTACCCGGCCGGACACGCTGTTCGGCGCTTCCTTCCTGGCAATCGCCGCCGATCATCCGCTGGCGAAGGATGCCGCTGCAAAGAACCCTGATATCGAGGCCTTCTGCGACGAATGCCGCCGCGCCGGGACCTCGCTCGCAGCACTCGAGACCGCTGAAAAGAAGGGCATGGATACCGGTATCCGCGTCAGGCACCCGCTCGATCCTTCCTGGGAGCTGCCGGTTTATATCGCCAATTTCGTCCTGATGGATTATGGCACGGGCGCGATCTTCGGCTGCCCCTCGGGTGACCAGCGTGACCTTGATTTTGCTCGCAAATATGGCCTTCCGGTCGTGGCCGTCGTCATGCCCAGGGATGGCGATGCCGCAAGCTTCTCCGTCGGCGACACCGCCTATGACGGTGATGGCGTGATGATCAACTCACGCTTCCTCGACGGCAAGACCACCGACGAAGCCTTCAACATCGTTGCCGATCGGCTATCTGCCGCTTCGCTCGGCAATGCGCCGCAGGGCGAGCGCAAGGTCAATTTCCGCCTGCGCGACTGGGGCATTTCCCGCCAGCGTTATTGGGGCTGCCCGATCCCGGTCATCCATTGCGATGATTGCGGTGTCGTGCCGGTGCCGAAGGCGGACCTGCCGGTCAAGCTGCCCGACGACGTCACCTTCGACCAGCCCGGCAATCCGCTCGACCGCCATCCGACATGGCGTCATGTCTCCTGCCCGAATTGCGGCAAGGATGCTCGCCGCGAGACGGATACGATGGACACCTTCGTCGATTCGAGCTGGTATTTCACCCGCTTTACCGCGCCCTGGGAAGAAAGGCCGACCGATCCGGAGGCGGCGAACCGCTGGCTGCCGGTCGACCAGTATATCGGCGGCATCGAGCACGCGATCCTACACCTGCTCTATTCGCGCTTCTTTACCCGCGCCATGCGCGAGACCGGTCACGTCGCGGCCACCGAACCTTTCAAGGGTCTCTTCACCCAGGGCATGGTGGTCCACGAAACCTATAGCCGCAGCGCCGGCGCCAGCCGCGAATGGGTGGCACCCGCCGATATCCGCATCGACGAACTCGACGGCAAACGACGGGCTTTCCTGCTGACGTCGGGCGAGGAAGTCGCGATCGGCTCGATCGAGAAGATGTCGAAATCGAAAAAGAATGTCGTCGATCCCGACGATATCATCGCCTCCTACGGCGCAGATACCGCCCGTTTCTTCGTTCTGTCCGACTCTCCGCCCGAGCGTGACGTCATCTGGTCCGAGGCAGGCGTCGAGGGCGCCCATCGCTTTACCCAGCGGCTGTGGCGCCTGATTTCCGAAGCCGCGGACGCGCTCTCCGCCGTCGCACCTGCGCCGGCTGCCGATGGGGAAGCGTTGCCAATCTCGCAGGCCGCCCACAAGACGCTGAAGGCTGTCGAGAACGACTATGACAAACTCTGGTTCAACAAGGCCGTTGCCCGAATTTATGAACTCGTGAACGCGCTGGCCGCACCGATGACGAGGGTTGCCGCAGGCGAGGGTAATGCCACCTATCGCGCGGCGGTGCGCGATGCCGCCGAGATCCTGATCCAACTCGTCTCTCCGATGACACCGCATCTGGCTGAGGAATGCTGGGCTGCGCTCGGCAATGAAGGCCTGCTTGCCCGGACAAACTGGCCGCGGTACGACGAAACACTCGTCATCGAAAACGATGTGGTCCTGCCGGTACAGATCAACGGCAAGAAACGCGCTGAATTGACAATTTCTCGCGATGCAGATCAGAATGCCGTCACCGACGCCGTGCTGAATCTGGATGCGGTGAAGAACGCGTTGAACGGACAGGCACCGAAGAAGATCATCGTGGTTCCCCAAAGGATTGTAAACATTGTCGTCTGATATCGCTTGCAAGCTGGCCCGCAATGCCGGCATCGCCATGATCCTTGCCTCCGCGGCTTTTCTCTCGGCCTGCCAGGTCCGTCCGCTCTATTCAGAGAGTTCAGGTGTGGTTGAAAAACTTTCTTCGGTCGGCTTTTCCGAGGCAGGCAGCCGGGTCGAGCAGCAGGTTCGCAATCGCCTGATCTTCCTTGCGTCACGCGGTGCAGGCGAAGCGGTAAACCCGCAATATCTGGTCGAAATACACGCCACGTCGGCTGTAGCCGATACGCTGCTGGCCGAATCCTCTGACACGTCGAAAGCCGGCCGTGTGACCGTCAACGTCAGTTACACGCTGCGTGCCACGGCCGACAATCATGTCATCAAGGCCGGCAGCCGCCAGGCCACGGCGCTGGTGGATTTCTCCGAGCAGGAATTTGCCAAGCAGCGGGCGATCCGCGATGCTCAGAACCGCGCGGCCGATCAGACGGCGGAATTCGTGGGAGCCGATATCGCCGCCGCCCTCAGCCGCTGAGGGCGGAGATGTGGCAGAGATAAAATCCCACGAATTCGAGAGTTTTCTGCAGAAATCGACGCGGAACTATCGGATTTTCGTCATCTACGGGCCGGATCGCGGCCTTGTTTCCGAACGGGCAAGCCAGCTTGCCGGTAAGAGCGGTGTTGCTCTCGATGATCCCTTCTCGCTGACGAAACTCGATATTGGCGACCTCCAGAAAGACCCGGGTCGATTGGTCGACGAGGTCCAATCCATCGGGCTGTTCGGCGGTGAGAAACTGATTTGGATCCGCGGCGCCGCCAACGAGAAATACCTCGTTGATTCCCTGGCGCTGCTGGCCGAAAAACCACTCGAAGCAGCCTATCTGATCGTCGAGGCCGGCGACCTGAAGAAGGGTTCCCTGCTGCGCAAGACTGCGGAATCCGCCCGTTCTGTCATGACGATCCCGTCCTACGCCGATGACAGCCGCGCCCTGAATGGCTTGATCGATACGGAGCTCGGTGCAGAGAAGCTCGGCATTACGCCGGCCGCGCGCCAAGCACTGATCGCCTTGATCGGCGGTGACAGGATCGCTTCCCGCAACGAGGTGCGCAAGCTCGCTCTTTACTGCCGGGGTTTCGATACCGTCGAAGAACATCACGTTACCGAAATAATCGGTGACGCCAGCGCCATCTCGGTTGAAGACGCGGTCGACGCTATCCTCGGGGGCGATCTAAACGCCTTTCTGCACGCCATGCAAAAAATCAGCAGCTCGAAAACCGCGATCTTTCTCGTTCTGCAGGCATGCCTGAAACAATTCCAGCTTCTCGATTCGATGCGCGCCGAAATGGATGAAAAGCGGCTGCAGACACCTCAGATTATGCAGACGATGGGGCGGCATCTGCATTTCCGGCGCAAGCCGATCATCGAACAGGCGCTACGCCAATGGACCGCGGAAAGCATCGCCCGTGAATGCAATCGGCTGCAGGCCGCTATTCTGCAAAGCCGACGGCGACAGGTGCTGGAGGACAGCGTTGCGATGCAAACGCTTCTCTCCACCACCCTTCAATCCGGCCGGAAATCCGGCTGATCAGCGCATCGGTCCAAAATCAGAACCGATCTTCGGAAAGCAAAGATGCAAGGGATTAGACGTCCTACGGCGTTCTAGAGCAATTCCGGCAAAAGTGCGGAGCGGTTTTTCATCCGGAATTGCGTGAAAACAAAGAGATAGAATATTTCCGTGATTCGGAGAAAAACGAAAACGCTCTAGCGCCTCTCAAGCAAACGGCAGATTTCCTCGAGCTGCTCTAACGACTTATAGGAAATTTTGATCTGGCCGCCGCTTGCCTTGTGATTGATCGCAACATCAAGGCCGAGTGCATCGGAAAGTGTCCGTTCCAGCGCCAGCGTGTCGGAATCTTTCTGATCTCGCTGCAACGTCGCCTGCAGTGGCTCCGATTGGGCCTTGATATTGTTTTGCGCCAGCTTCTCGGCATCACGCACCGACATGCCCTTGGCAACGATCGTGCGGGCAAGACTTGCCGGGTCGGATGTCGAAACCAGGGCGCGTGCGTGCCCAGCTGATAGGCTGCCGGAGGCAAGCAGATCGCGAACCGGATCAGGCAGCTTCAACAGGCGCAACGAGTTGGCAACGTGGCTGCGGCTTTTGCCGATGATTTCGCCGAGGTCGTTCTGGGTGTAACCATATTCAGCGATAAGCTGCTCGTAGCCCAACGCCTCTTCGAGGGCATTGAGATCCGCGCGTTGCACGTTCTCGACAATGGCGATTTCCAGCGCCGTCTTGTCATCCACATCACGGACAATGACAGCAATCTCGATCAACCCGGCAAGCTGAGCCGCGCGCCAACGTCGTTCGCCGGCGATGATCTCATATCGATCCCGCGACATCGTCCGCACAACGATGGGCTGAACGATGCCGTGTTGACGAATGGAACTTGCGAGATCGTGCAGTTCCGAGTCATCGAAGAACCGACGAGGATTGCGGGGATTGCGGCTGACGAACTCGATCGGGATCATTCTGTCGGCGCTGATAACCCGCTCGGCTTCGACCGGGACGGGCTGATCCATTTCACCAATCAGCGCCGCAAGGCCGCGGCCCAATCGCCTCTTTGATACATCGTCATTCATGATCTACACTCACCTACACCCCTAAAATGATATCACGCGGCCAATCTTTGGCGCTCTCGCTGGATGACCTCAGAGGCCAGCTGCAGATAGGCCTGGCTGCCCGCGCACTTCAAGTCATAGAGAATAGCCGGCTTACCGTAGGACGGAGCCTCGGAAACCCGGACGTTGCGCGGAATTAACGTGTGATAAACCTTGTCGCCGAGATGCGTGCGCACGTCATTGACAACCTGTTGGGCAAGATTGTTGCGCGCATCGAACATCGTCAAGACGATACCCTGAATATCCAGACGCGGGTTAACAGTCCGCCGAACCTGGCTGACGGTCTCAAGCAACTGACTCAATCCCTCAAGCGCAAAGAATTCGCATTGCAGCGGAACGAGGACCGAATGGGCCGCTGCCATGGCATTCATCGTCAGCAGATTGAACGATGGCGGGCAATCCAGAAGAATATAAGAAAACGCCATCGCTTCGGGCGAAGACAGCGCTTTCCGCAACTTGAACACCCGATCGCTCTGCTGCGAGATTTCCATCTCGATGCCAAGAAGATCCATTGTCGACGGGACAATAAACAGATTAGGAACCGCTGTTTCGAGAGTCACCTCGGGGATTCCACGATCACCAATCATCAGATCGTAGGAGGACAGCTTGCGATCACGACGATCAATACCCAGGCCGGTGCTGGCATTGCCTTGCGGGTCGAGATCGACAATCAAGACGCGCTCGCCGATTGCAGCAAGCGCCGTTGCCAGGTTGATTGCTGTGGTCGTCTTGCCAACGCCACCCTTCTGATTTGCGATGGTGATAATCCGATGTCGTTCGCCAGCCATTGCCGCAATATCCGATCTGTTAAACCAAGCGCCGGAGATTTGATACTTCCAAAATAACAGATTCCTGCTCGACGGCGCTCTTATGTTCTAACAGATCGAATTCCCACCGACCACGTGCTTTGTTGACTTCTCTCAGGTAATCCCGGCCTTTGTGAAAAAAGCCTCGACAATTTTCCTTGCCAAGCATCCAGGGGGCTGAATACTCGATAAGCCCATCAAGATCGGCAAGGGCGCGCGCTGAAATCGCATCACATTCGCCAACCCCCGCATAAGCGTCTTCGATTCGCAGGATATGAACGCTGCCGCGCGCATTTGTCTCCCGCAACGCTGTCCGCAGAAACGCCGCCTTTTTATGGTTGCTTTCAACCAGATGGACCCATCCGTCCTTCAGCTCGGCCAGAAAAATCGCCGTGATAACACCGGGAAAACCGCCGCCACTGCCGAGGTCGACCCAGCTTATCGCTTGAGGATTAATCTGGAAAACTTGGCTGCTATCGGCGATGTGTCGATGCCATAGATCATCGAGTGTCGACGGCGCCACCAGATTAATTGCTTTTGCCCACTTCTGAAACAGCACTGCAAAGTGTTGCAGCCGTTCCTGTGTTTCACGTGAAACACGCAAACCGTTTAATTCCATTCTGAAAGACTCTCAAATCTTGCAATCAAGCGCTATGACGCTCGGCAGAGGATAGGCGACGCAAATGCACAAGCAGCAATGCCACCGCTGCCGGCGTCATTCCTTCAACGATAGCGGCCTGAGCAATGCTGAAAGGGCGAGCAGCGCTAAGTTTTAGCTTTAGCTCGTTTGAGAGACCGGACAGTGCGTCATAGTTGAAATCAGGCGGAATCTGCCGCTGCTCGTCGCGTTGCTGGTCGACAATCGCCGCGGCTTGTCGATCCAGATAAACCGAATAACCGGCCTCAATTTCCAACGCTTCGGCGATCTTCGGTCCAATCTGCCCGAGCTTCTCCGGCCAAACATGCCGGAGCGCGACGAAATCATAATTCGGATAGGACAGCAAATCATACGCGGTTCGGCGCTGGCCATCGAGATTGATATTCAAGCCAGCGCGGCGCGCCTCATTCGGTGTAAGCGCCAGCGACTGCAACAGCGCCCGACTGGTGTCGATCTCCGCCCGATAGGATGTGAATCGCTGCACTCGCGCGTTACTGACGCACCCGAGCCGCATGGCCAGCGGCGTCAAGCGCATATCGGCGTTATCAGCCCGCAACGTCAGCCGATACTCCGCACGCGATGTAAACATTCGATACGGTTCCGTAACGCCGCGTGACGTGAGATCGTCGATCATGACGCCAATATAAGAATTCGTCCGGCTAAAATGGAACGGATGCGAATCGCTGCTTCGCAATGCAGCATTCAACCCGGCTGCCAGCCCCTGCGCGGCCGCCTCTTCGTAGCCGGTGGTGCCATTGATTTGGCCTGCGAGAAATAGCCCTCTTAGCCGTTTGACCTCCAGTGATAGAGTCAGCTCTCTCGGATCGACATGATCATATTCGATCGCATAGCCCGGTTGCAGTATTCTTGCCGTTTCCAGGCCGGGAATCGTTTTGATGAAGGCTGCCTGCACCTCCGCCGGCAGGGAGGTGGAAATCCCGTTCGGATAAACCGTGTCGTCGTCCAGTCCCTCAGGCTCGAGAAAGACCTGATGTCCATCCCGCTCTCCGAATTTCACCAGCTTGTCTTCGATCGACGGGCAATAACGAGGCCCGACCCCTTCGATCTGCCCGGAATACATGGCCGAGCGCATAATGTTGTCAACAATGATACGGTGGGTCGCTTCGGTCGTCCTGGTGACCCCGCATTCAATCTGTGGCGTGGTAATCGTGTCTGTCATGAAGGAGAAGGGGACAAGCTCCTCGTCAGCCCCCTGTCGACCGACGGATTGCCAGTCGATTGTTTTTCCGTCCAGCCGGGCGGGAGTGCCGGTCTTCAGACGTCCCAGCCGCAGTCCCAGCCGGGCAAGGGTGGCGGACAATCCGATTGACGGCGCTTCGCCGACGCGCCCGGCCGGCGTCTTTTCCGACCCTATATGAATAAGACCGCGCAGAAAGGTCCCAGTGGTCAAAACCACGGCCGGCGCTTTCAGGGTTCGACCATCCTTCATAATCACGCCGGCGACACAGCCATCGACGACCTCCAGATCAAACGCGTCGCCCTCGATGATATCCAGGTCCGGCGTCGCTTCGATCGCCGCCAACATTGCTAGGCGATAAAGCTTTCGATCGGCTTGCGTCCGCGGTCCTCGGACAGCCGCACCTTTCTTCTTGTTGAGTATCCTGAATTGAATGCCTGCAACATCGGCGACGCGACCCATCAGGCCATCCATCGCATCGATCTCCCGAACAAGATGGCCCTTGCCTAGGCCGCCAATCGCCGGATTACAGGACATGACCCCGATCGTGTCCCGCCTATGCGTAATGAGGGCGGTTTTTGCCCCGAGGCGCGCAGCTGCGCTGGCAGCCTCCGAGCCCGCATGGCCGCCACCGATCACAATTACATCGAAAACATTATCCGTCATTCAGGCACTCCACATGCGGCGGACGTTTCACGTGAAACCATTTAGGGCGTTTTGGCGCCAAGGTTTCACGTGAATCATTTGCCGATACAAAATTCTGAGAAGATCACGCCGAGCAGCTGCTCAACATCGACTCGTCCAGTAATTCTGCCCAAATACTCAGCGGCAATTCGCAGCTGCTCAGTCCGCAGTTCGAGATTCACATCTGTCTGCGATATCGCCGCATCGAGTGCCGCTAAACATTTCGCCAGAGAATCCTTATGCCGTTGTCGGCTGGGAATTGCCATAGACAGACCAGCAAAACGTTTGTCGATGATGTCGCCGATCAATCGGCGCAATTCCGGCAGGCCGTCACCGGTCGTTGTCGAAATCTGCAAGTCGTACCGATCCTCGGCAATGCCGATGAGATCCTTCTTCGTCCCGACAATAACATGTGGCGAGGCTTGCTCCAACTCGTCGGGAACCAGAGGATTAGTCATGTCAACCAGCAGCAGGACAAGATCGGCATCACGAAGCGCCGCGCGCGCGCGCCGCACTCCTTCCATCTCGACCCTGTCGTCCGCCTCGCGAAGGCCCGCGGTGTCATAGAGCTTGATCAGGTAACCATCAATATCGAGATCAACCTGCAGGACATCACGGGTGGTTCCGGCGATCTCTGTCACGATTGCCACGTCTCGACGCGCCAAAGTGTTCAACAGGCTCGATTTTCCAGCATTCGGAGCGCCGGCGATGACCACCTTGAAGCCGTCTCTGATAATCTCCCCGGCAGAAGCTGTCGCCAGGTGATTCTCGATATCACTGCGAAGCTTCGCCATATCGGCCCAGACCATATCCGATACCGAGCCTGGAACATCATCCTCATCGGGGAAATCAAGCTCCGCCTCGATCAGCGCCCGGGCGCGCGTTAATCGTTCCGCCCACGAATCGTAAATTCTGGAGAGTCCGCCTGCGCTATGTTCGACCGCAAGGCGTCTCTGCATCTCGGTCTCGGCGCCGATAAGGTCGGCCAGGCCCTCAACCTCTACAAGATCAAGTTTGCCGTTCTCGAAAGCTCGGCGGGAGAATTCGCCCTCGACCGCCATCCGAACACCCGGAATATCGCCAAGTGCGTGAAACAGCGCCGCAAGTACGGCTTTGCTGCCGTGGATCTGCAGCTCGGCAACATCCTCGCCGGTAAACGAATTCGGAGCAGGGAAAAACAGCACCAAGCCGCTATCGATCGGCTGATTGTTACGACTCCGAATCGTTCGGTGAGATGCATGCCGGGCTGCCGAGACGGATCCGGCGAGGCTTACCAATATGTCTCTGGTCAGCGGCCCGCTGATGCGAACGACCGAAACACCCGACGGCAGGGCACCGCTCGATAGCGCATATATGGTATCATTCAACATGGCCATATCGCCTGGTTCATCGGTTGGAATCGAAATCGATTCCTATCAAATAGAAAAGCTGGAGGCATCGTGACAATGCCTCCAGCTTCAGGGGTTGAATCCGGCTAAGGATTATGTGTTCATCGATTCGAAGAAGTCGGAATTGTTCTTTGTCTGCTTGAGCTTGTCGATCAGGAACTCGACCGCATCGGTCGTGCCCATCGGAGCAAGGATGCGGCGGAGCACGAAGATCTTCTGCAGATCCTGGCGCGGAACCAGAAGGTCCTCCTTGCGCGTTCCGGACTTCAGGATGTCCATTGCCGGGAAGATACGCTTATCGGCGACCTTGCGATCGAGGACGATTTCCGAGTTGCCCGTGCCCTTGAATTCTTCGAAGATCACTTCGTCCATGCGGCTGCCGGTATCGATCAGCGCGGTCGCGATGATCGTCAAAGAGCCGCCTTCCTCGATGTTACGGGCCGCGCCGAAGAAGCGCTTCGGCCGCTGCAGAGCGTTGGCGTCCACACCGCCGGTAAGGACCTTGCCTGAAGAGGGAACGACCGTGTTATAGGCACGGCCCAAGCGCGTGATCGAATCGAGCAGGATGACAACGTCGCGTCCGTGTTCGACAAGGCGCTTGGCTTTCTCGATGACCATCTCGGCCACCTGCACGTGACGGACGGCTGGTTCGTCGAAGGTCGAGGAGATAACCTCGCCGCGAACCGAGCGCTGCATGTCGGTCACTTCTTCGGGGCGTTCATCGATCAGCAGGACGATCAGATAGCACTCCGGATGGTTGGCGGTGATCGAATGCGCGATGTTCTGCAACAACACGGTTTTGCCGGTACGCGGCGGCGCGACGATCAATCCACGCTGGCCCTTGCCAAGCGGCGCCACCAGGTCGATTACACGTGGCGACAGATCCTTGGTGGTCGGAATATCGAGTTCCATCTTGAAGCGCTCGTTCGGATAGAGCGGCGTCAGATTGTCGAAATGGACCTTGTGCCGGATCTGTTCCGGATCGTCGAAATTGATGGTGTTGACCTTGAGCAGCGCGAAATAGCGCTCACCCTCCTTCGGTCCACGGATCGGGCCTTCGACCGTATCGCCGGTTTTCAGCGAGAAACGGCGGATCTGCGACGGGGAGATATAAATATCATCCGGGCCCGGCAGGTAGTTCGCATTGGGCGACCGCAGGAAGCCGAAACCGTCCTGCAGCACTTCGACGACGCCTTCGCCGATGATTTCGACATCCTGGCTGGCAAGCATCTTGAGGATCGCAAACATCAGCTCCTGCTTGCGCATCGTGCTTGCGTTCTCGACCTCGAGCGATTCGGCAAATGCCAGCAGATCCGTCGGGGATTTACTCTTAAGTTCCTGAAGCTTCATTTCAGCCATGAAGTGACCAATACTCTTTTTAATTTCAAAGGGGAAAGGCGATGTTGGGTCGTATTCGGTACCGCGAAAGGGCTCGCAGACGACTGAACTCTACACACATGCCACGTAGATGAGATGCGCGGAAAATAGCGACTCGCAATCGCTGCCGCAAGAGGGCTGCTTAAAATGAAGCAAATTTAACCTGAGGACGATTTTCCTCAGAACGGCTTCACCACGACGAGGATGACGATCAGGATCATCAGCACTGTCGGGGCCTCGTTCATGAACCGCCAGTAACGCGCCGAGCGGCGATTTTCATCCCGCTCGAACGCTCCGACGGCGCGGCTGAAGAACATATGAACAGCGGTCAGCAATATGACGAGACCGATCTTGGCATGCAGCCAGCCGCCCTGGAATCCATAAACCGACCAGGCGAGATAGAGGCCGAAAATCCACGTCAACATCATCGCCGGCGTCATGATGATTCGAAGCAGCCGGCGCTCCATCGCTTTGAAGGTTTCCGACTGCACCGAACCCGGCTCCGCATCGGTGTGATAGATGAACAGCCGCGGCATATAGAACAGCCCGGCCATCCACGAAATGACCGCGATGATGTGCAGCGCCTTGATCCAGAGGTAGAGATTATCGGGGTTCCAAGCAAAAAGCCCGATCGCCATCAGCGAAAAGGAGGCCAGCGCAAAATGAGCCCGGCGCCGGGCGTAAGCGCCAGATCTCCGATCGGTCTGTTTTTCCATCGTCACGCACCGCCTCGTACACGATCCACCAGCAGACGCACATGCTCGGGGTCGGCCTGCGGTGTAATGCCGTGACCGAGATTGAAGATCAGCGGTCCATTGCCGAGATGCTGCAGAATATCGTCGATGCCGTCTTCCAGCGCCCGACCGCCGGCAACGACGCGCATCGGATCGAGGTTGCCCTGAACCGGTCCATCCTTTTGAAGTTCGGCGGCAAAAGCCAGCGGGACCGACCAGTCGAGGCCGATTGCATCTGCGCCCGTCTTCTGGCGATAGGTTTTCAGCTGGTAGCCGGCGCCCTTGGCAAAAGCGATGATGCGAGCATGTGGCCGTTGCGACTTGACGGAAGCGATCATCCGCGCAACCGGCCTGACCGCAAACGCTTCAAACTCCTTCTCGCCAAGAACACCAGCCCAGGAATCGAAGATCTGCACGGCATCGGCGCCGGCATCGATCTGGGCGACGAGATAATCGGCCGATACGTCGGCAAGCAGCATCAGCAGATGCTCGAAAGCGCGGGGATGCCTGTAGGCGAAGAGACGGGCAGGGGCCTGATCCGGCGTGCCGTGACCGGCGATCATGTAGGTCGCAACCGTCCATGGCGCGCCGCAGAAGCCGAGCAGCGTCGTCTCGACTGGCAACTCCTCGCGCAGCCGCCGCACCGTTTCCAGAACCGGCCTGAGATAATCGACAACCTCTTCGCCATTCAATCTGCCGATACCAGCTTCATCGATCGGATCCATCTCCGGACCATGACCCTCGGTGAACCGGACGTTCCGCTTCATTGCATCGGGAATGACCAGAATATCGGAAAACAGAATGGCCGCATCGAAGCCATAGCGGCGGATCGGCTGCAATGTCACTTCGACGGCATGGTCAGGCGTGTAGCAGAGATCGAGAAAACTCCCTGCCTTTGCCCGCGTCTCCCGATATTCCGGGAGATAACGTCCTGCCTGTCTCATCAGCCAGAGAGGAGGAGGGGAGAGACTTTCGCCACTCAAAACCCTCATGATCTTTCGGCGCGTATCGCTCAAGCGCTTCTTCCCTATAATAAAACAAAGATATTTTAAAAGGTTTCTATTTCTTAGAGTCGGTGACTATCAAGGATTAAAATCCATCCACCGCCGATGCCATTTGTCGCGCGCCCGCAAAACAACATCGGAAAGATTTGTCGATCTCGTCCAAATTTCGGGGAGAAGCCGAATCCGGAAATGATTCCAAATCCTTCCGGATCGGCAATTTTTCTCATAGCTGTGGACAGGCTGTGGACGAGCTTTCAAGAAGCCCACCCCTTCCCCATCGTCCACAGGGCCAACCGAAACCGTTCGGCAAAATCCGAAATGTGGATAAGCAGGCATGTTTTCCCTTGCCGGAGACTGCCTCGCCGCCGTAGCTCTGTTTCATCCAGTGTTTTCAACAGGCAGCGGAAAATAGCGTGGAGAACAGAACGAACTTCTTTCATCTGCATCTGATTTCTGACTCAACGGGAGAGACTCTGATCTCCGCCGGGCGCGCCGCGTCGGCGCAGTTCAGATCAGCGCAGCCGATTGAACATGTCTATCCGCTGATCCGCAATCGCAAGCAGCTGCTGCCGGTTCTGCAGGCGATCGATGACGCCCCCGGCATCGTACTCTACACCATTGTCGACCGGGAGCTTGCGAGCCTGATCGATGAGCGCTGCATCGAGATGGGTGTCGCCTCGGTGAATGTGCTGGAGCCAGTGATGAATGCCTTCCAGATCTATCTCGGCGCTCCATCGCGCCGTCGGGTCGGAGCTCAGCATGTGATGAATGCCGGCTACTTCGCCCGCATCGAAGCGCTGAATTTCACCATGGATCACGATGACGGCCAGATGCCCGACGATTACAACGACGCCGATGTCGTCATCATCGGTATCAGTCGTACATCGAAAACACCCACCAGCATCTACCTCGCCAACCGAGGTATCAAGACGGCGAACATTCCGATCGTCTATGGCGTGCCATTGCCGGAGAGCCTCTTCGTCGCGAGTAAACCGCTGATCGTCTGCTTGATCGCCACCACCGACCGCATTTCCCAGGTGCGGGAAAATCGTGTGCTCGGGGTGACGCAGGGATTCGATCGCGAACACTACACCGATCGCGCCGCGATTTCGGAGGAACTGAAATATGCCCGCTCGCTTTGCGCCCGTCATAACTGGCCGCTGATCGACGTCACCCGCCGCTCAATCGAGGAAACAGCAGCGGCGATCGTTGCCCTGCGGCCGAAGCTGCGCTAAGCGCTGGCGAAAAGCTGGCACGCCGAGGAACCCATGACGCCGAAACTCATCCTTGCATCGTCGAGCCCCTATCGCCGGATGCTGATGGAAAATGCCGGTCTGTCCTTCGAGGCGCATGCCGCAAGGATCGATGAACGGGCCGTCGAAGCGCCGCTGGAAAAAGCCGGCACCAAGCCTGATGCCGTGGCCCTCGTCCTGGCCAGGGCCAAGGCCGAAGAAGTCAGCAGCCGTTTTCCGGATAGCCTGGTCATCGGTTCGGATCAAACGATGTCGCTCGGCGACAGCGTCTTCCACAAGCCGAAGGACATGACCGACGCGGCTAGCCATCTTCAAGCCCTTTCGGGGGTCACCCATCGATTGAACAGCGCCGTTGCGATCGTCAGCAATGGCGTGGTCTTATGGGAACATCTCGCGCATGCCGAACTGACGATGCGGCCGCTAACGGTGGAGTTCATCGCCAGACATCTGGCGCGGGTTGGCGAACGGGCGCTTTTCAGCGTCGGCGCCTATCAATTGGAGGGGGAGGGCATCCAGCTCTTCGAAAAGATCGTGGGTGATTATTTCACCATTCTCGGCCTGCCGATGCTGCCGCTTCTAAAAAAATTGCGAGAACTCGGAGCAGTCGATGGGTGATTCACGTGAAACATTGGGGCCGAAAGCGTTTGTCACGGGCTTTCCCATCAAGCATTCGCGCTCGCCGTTGATCCACGGATATTGGCTCAAGACGCTTGGCCTGCCAGGCAGCTACCGCGCTCATGAAGTGGCACCCGAGGCCTTTGCCGATTTCATTCACTCGTTGAAGGACGGCAGTTCCGGCTTTACCGGAGGCAATGTCACCATTCCCCATAAGGAATTGGCGTTCCGGCTCGCCGACGAACCGGACGCGCTGTCGCGCGAGCTCGGCGCCGCGAACACGCTCTGGCTGGAGGATGGCGCTCTGCATGCGACGAATACCGACGGTCGAGGCTTCATTGCCAATCTCGACGAACGTCATCCGGGCTGGGACCGGCATGGCACGGCCGTCGTCTTTGGCGCCGGCGGCGCCAGCCGGGCGATCATCCAGGCGGTCCGTGATCGCGGTTTCAAGGAGATCCATGTCGTCAACCGTACCGTCGAACGCGCGCGTGAACTCGCGGATCGTTTTGGCCCGCGTGTCCAGGCCCATCCGGCCGGAGCGCTTGCCGAAGTGATGAAGGGTGCTGGCCTCTTCATCAACACCACCTCGCTCGGCATGGACGGCGAGGCGGCGCCGCAACTCGATTTCTCGCCACTTGCAGCCGATGCGGTCGTCACCGATATCGTTTATGTGCCCTTGAAGACGCCGATCCTGGCACAGGCGGAAGAGCAAGGATTTCCCATCGTCGATGGTCTCGGCATGCTCTTGCACCAGGCCGTGCCTGGATTTGAGCAATGGTTCGGCCGGCGTCCCATCGTCGACGCTGCGCTGCGCGCGCTCGTCATCGCGGATATGGAAGCACACTGATGCTGAAGATCGGTCTCACCGGCTCCATCGGAATGGGAAAATCGACGGCGGCAAAGCTCTTCGCCGATGCCGGAATCCCGGTGAACGATTCGGATGCCGTGGTCCACGATCTCTATGCCGGCGAGGCTGCATCACTGGTGAATGCCGCCTTCCCCGGTACGATGAAGGATGGGGCCGTCGACCGGCATGAACTCGGCCGCCAGCTCGCTTTTCATCCCGGTGGCTTCAAACGCCTGGAAGCGATAGTCCATCCGCTGGTTCGCAAACGCGAGACGGAATTTCTGGAGCGACAGCGCGCCGCCGGCGCCGACATGGTATTGCTCGATATCCCACTACTTTTCGAAACCAGCGCCGAGGCAAGAGTGGACGTCATCGTCGTGGTCAGCACTGATCCACAGCTTCAGCGCCAAAGGGTGCTTGCGCGCGAAGGCATGACCGAGGAAAAATTCGACATGATTCTCTCACGCCAGACGCCGGACACGGAAAAACGGCGGCGGGCCGATTATGTAATCGACACCAGTCACAGTATCGCGACGACGAGAGAACGTGTACTCGAGATCGTCGCCGACCTGAAAACGCGGATTGCCAAGGGAGATTTCCGGAATGCGTGAGATCATCTTCGATACGGAAACAACCGGCCTCGACAACCGCGCCGACCGCATCATCGAAATCGGCGGCATCGAGCTCTTCAATCATTTCCCCACGGGCAATACGATCCATATCTTCATCAATCCTGGAGATCAGAAGGTTCATCCGGATGCGCTCGCCGTGCACGGCATCACCGATGAATTCCTGAAGGACAAGCAGCCTTTTGGGGAGGTTGCCGAACAAATCCTTACCTTCTTCGGCGATGCGAAGTGGATTGCCCATAACGCCACCTTCGATATGGGCTTCATCAACGCGGAATTAGCACGGATCGGTTTGCCGCCAATCCTGCCGGAAAGGGTGCTCGATACCCTGTCGATGGCGCGTCGCAAACACCCGATGGGACCGAATTCGCTCGATGCGCTCTGCCGGCGCTACGGCATCGACAATTCGCACCGCACCAAACACGGCGCGCTGCTCGACTCCGAATTGCTCGCCGAAGTCTATATCGAGATGATCGGTGGCAGACAGGCAGCGCTCGGGCTCGGCATGGTCGGCAGGTCCAACCAGGCAGCCCGCGGTGACATGGGGATGGAAGACGACGTGGTGATTGCCGCAGTGCTCGAGCGGCCCCGGCCGCTAGCCCCGCGCGTCAGCGATATCGAGGAGCAGGCACATGAGGCGCTCGTCGCCAAGCTCGGTGAAAAAAGCGTCTGGGCGAAATACGCAAACCTCGATTGAACCGGTCCTCAATTGAAAATGCCCGGGACCAGCCCGGGCATCCGCATTTCAGACAAGAAAGAGCCGGTCAGTTCGGAACGGCCTGAACCTTGGCGCGGGCCTGTTCCTCGGCAACACGCTGAGCGAACATCTGCGTGAAGTCGATCGGGTCGATCATCAGCGGCGGGAAACCACCGTTGCGGGTGACGTCGGCGATGATCTGACGGGCGAAGGGGAAGAGCATGCGCGGGCACTCGATGAAGAGAACCGGCAGCATGTGTTCCTGCGGGAAACCGGCAACGCGGAAGACGCCGCCATAGGTGAGTTCGGTATGGAAAACCGTCTTGTCGCCGTCCTTGGCCTCGGCATTCAGCGACAGCACGACATCGAAATCCGTATCGGAAAGCGGGTTGGCGTTGACGTTCACATTGATGTTGATCGTCGGCGCCTTGTCGCGGGCCTGCAGCGAACGCGGCGCACCCGGATTTTCGAAGGACAGATCCTTGGTATATTGCGCAAGGATCGAAAGGGTGGGGTTGGCCGCACCGTTGCTGTTGTTATCGTCTGCCATTGGCTTTTCCTCGAGGGGCATGGGAATGGTGCCGCCATCTAACATTTCAGGGAAGGGCTTACAACCCTGGGCGCTTGGCGCGGTTGATCAGCCGCAGTGCCTCAATCGCCGAGATGTTTGCCGGACCACGGTGAGTTGCGATCCGGCTCTCTATGATAGTCCTCTTCGTCGAGATCGACCACCTTCGAGTTCGGCTTGCGGTCGCGGAAATCGGCTTGCGGGCCCGAGGAAGAGGCGCCCTTAGCATTGACGACGACGAAGCGTTTGGCGATCGCCCGCCAGACGAGATCGCGCACCGGCGGAATAAGAATGAGGATCGCGATGATATCGGACAGGAAGCCGGGAATGATCAGCAGCAGCGAGGCGATGACGTTCATCGCCGGCCGCAGCAGGTCGCGGCCCGGCATCACCCCGTTTCGTCCTTCGCTCGACATGCGGCGCAAAATACCGATGCCCTGCCGGCGCAGCAGAATCACGCCGAGGACGAAACCGAGCATGACGAGCGCCAGCGTCAGCCACAATCCGATAGCCCGGCCGACGACGACGAAACCGGCAATTTCGGCGAGCGGCAGCAGCAGAATGAAGGCTGGCAGGATCGAAAAACGCATGTCGGTCATGTCCCGGGCTCGCCGGTCTCCTCTTGGCGCCGGCGAAGATGCCAGCCATCATTTGAATCATCTGTATAGGCAGACTATATGGGAGTACAAATCAGAGATGTTAACGGGCGGCTGCGATACGATATGAGTTCGAACGACTTCATCACATTATTTTTCCTGGTGGCGGCTGTGCTGATTTTCTTTCAGCTCCGCTCCGTGCTCGGGCGCCGTACAGGAAATGAGAAGCCGCCGCGCGATCTCTATACGCCGCGGGATGCGGCTCCGGCCGAAGCCGCCGATGCCGGCAAGGTAGTGACGCTGCCGCGGCGTGATGCGACGACGGAGGACGAGGATCGCTTCGCCGCCATCGATGCTTTCGCGGCACCCGGAACGCCGCTCAACGAATCGCTGCGCGCGCTGAACAAGGCCGATCCCGCCTTCACCCCGAAGGAGTTTCTGAACGGCGCCCGCATGGCTTACGAGATGATCGTCATGGCCTACGCCGATGGCGACCGGAAAACGCTGAAGAACTTGCTGTCCCGCGAAGTCTATGACGGGTTCGATGCGGCGATCGGCGAGCGCGAAGCCCGGGGCGAGAAGGTGAAGTCCACCTTCGTCGGCATCGACAAGGCCGAAATCACCCATGCGGAAACAAAGGGCAGCGAAGCGCAGATCACCGTGCGCATCGCCAGCCAGCTGATATCGGCCACCTACGACAAGGCGGATGTGCTGATTGAAGGCGACGCCGAAAACGTCGCCGAGGTCAACGACGTCTGGACCTTCGCCCGCGACACCCGCTCGCGCGATCCGAACTGGAAACTCGTGGCGACCGAATCGGAACATGAGTGACCACGCATCGGACTTCGTCCTGCAGGCCATAAGCTTCGACTCTCTGGAAGGCTGGAAGGATGATGATCCCTCCGGCCTTTTTGAAGTGATGCGAAGCTGCCGCCGGCAAATCACCGATGTCAAATCGTACCGTACCGGATCGCTGGGCCTGAGCTCGGAAGACCTGCTTCCGCTTCTCGCCGCTGCCGAAGATTTCACTCCGCCATCTCCGGCGTTGGCGCGCGCTTTTTTCGAGACGCACTGTCGGCCCTTTCTGATTCGCCGCAAGGATGGCAATTCCGGCTTCGTCACCGCCTTCTACGAACCCGATATCGACGTGGCCGAGCGGCCGGACGAAATTTTCCGTTTTCCTTTCTACCGGCGTCCGGGCGATCTGATCGATCTCGACGACGCCAATCGCCCCGCCGAGCTCGACAAGGCCTATGTTTTCGGCCGTCTGCATGAGGGCCGCGTCGCTGCCTATCCGGACCGCCGCGCCATCGATCAGGGTTTTCTCGAAGGCCGCGGCCTCGAAATTGCCTGGGCGAAGTCGAAGGTCGATGTCTTCTTCGTGCATGTGCAGGGTGCTGCCCGTCTGCGTTATACGGATGGTCGTATCGGCCGCATCACCTATGCGGCGAAGGCCGGCCATGCTTTCTCGGCGATCGGCAAGCTGCTCATCGGGCGCGGGGAGATCAATCGGACGGAGATTTCGATGCAGGCGATCCGTGCCTGGCTGGCGCGCAATCCCGAGAGCGTCGACGAGGTATTATGGCATAACCGCTCTTATATTTTTTTCCGCGAAGCGCCGGTTGCCGATCCACAGGCAGGCCCGATCGCGGCCGCCAAGGTGCCGCTTCTCGCCGGGCGCGCGCTTGCGGTCGACCGGATGATCCATACCTTCGGCTTTCCTTTTTTCATTCGCGCCGAAAGTCTCACCCATCTCGACCAAGGCCGCCCGTTCCACCGGCTGATGCTGGCGCTCGATACCGGCTCGGCGATTATCGGGCCGGCGCGGGGTGATATCTTCACCGGCTCGGGGGACATGGCCGGGGAAAGTGCCGGCACCGTCCGCAACGAGGCCGATTTCACCATCCTCATTCCCAATGCCGCCGCCGGAAGATTCGACTGATGGCCAGGGATCGCAAGCTGAGCGCGGATGAGAGGATCCTCTGGGGCAAGGTTGCCCGCAGCACCCGGCCGATGCCCGGCAAGGCGGGGGCGTTGACCGAACTCGACGCCTTTCTTGCCGAGGCCGAGGCGGCGGCCGAACGGGAACAGGAAAAGCAGACGCCAGCCACACCCACGCCGCTGCAGGCGACAGCACCGTCAACGGCGAAGCCATCGGCCGGGGTGCATCATCCGCTGGAAAAGCCGGTCAAGCGGAAGATCGCCAAGGGCCGGCTGGCGCTCGAAGCGCGGATCGACCTGCACGGGTTGGTGCAGAGCCAGGCTCATGCCATCCTTCTCGATTTCCTGATCCGCGCCCATGAGCGCGGCATGCGCCATGTGCTGGTCATTACGGGCAAGGGCAGCTCCATGGGCAGCGAGGGTGCGCTGAAGCGGGCGGTGCCTCTCTGGTTCTCGAAGCCGGAATTCCGTTACCTGATCTCCTCCTATGAGTCGGCCGCACAGCATCATGGCGGTGAGGGCGCGCTCTACATTCGCCTGTCGCGGCGGCATGGGGAAAGGCCATGACACCCTTCGGAGAGGCGGTTCGCAGGCTGAGAGCGCGCAAGGGCGTCTCGCAGAAGGAGATGGCGGAGGCACTGAATGTCTCCCCCGCCTATCTCTCGGCGCTCGAACATGGAAAGCGTGGTTTGCCGACATTCGATCTGCTGCAGCGCATCGCCGGCTATTTCAACATCATCTGGGATGAGGCTGAGGAACTGTTCCTGCTCGCCCGCTCGTCCGACCCGCGCGTCGTGATCGACACCTCCGGACTGCCCCCCGAATATACCGAATTTGCCAACCGGCTGGCCCGGCGGATTCGCAACCTTGACAGTGCAGAGATAGGCCGGCTATCGGCTCTTCTCGAAAATGGCGGCAAAGGCGACGGAAAAGCGTCATAATCCCCTGTTTTATGCCTTGTTTTAGGGGCTTGCCATTGGGAAGTGGGTTCAAAAAACCTATATACGAGAGTGAAGAAAGCCGGTGATTCGCAAGGCGCGCCGCAGCTTTACGACAACAGGGAAAATCTCGACAGAATGAGCGATACATCCGCGACGGAAAACGGCGTAAGCACCGAATATGGCGCAGATTCCATCAAGGTTCTGAAGGGCCTCGATGCCGTGCGCAAACGCCCCGGCATGTATATCGGCGATACCGACGACGGCTCCGGCCTGCATCACATGGTCTATGAAGTCGTCGACAACGCGATCGACGAAGCGCTTGCCGGCCATGCCGACATCGTCACGGTGACCCTCAATCCGGATGGCTCGGTAACCGTCACCGACAATGGTCGCGGCATCCCGACGGACATCCACACCGGCGAAGGCGTGTCGGCTGCCGAAGTCATCATGACGCAGCTTCATGCCGGCGGTAAGTTCGACCAGAATTCCTACAAGGTTTCCGGCGGCCTGCACGGCGTCGGCGTCTCCGTCGTCAACGCGCTGTCCGTCTGGTTGAAGCTGAAGATCCGCCGTCACGACAAGATCCATGAAATGAGCTTCACCCATGGCGTGGCCGATGCTCCACTGAAGGTTACGGGCGACGCGCCGAATGAGACCGGCACGGAAGTGAGCTTCATGCCGAGCACCGGCACCTTCACCATGACGGAGTTCGACTACGGCACGCTGGAGCATCGCCTTCGCGAGCTCGCCTTCCTGAATTCAGGCGTCCGCATCCTGCTGACCGACAAGCGCCATTCCGACATCAAGCAGGAAGAGCTGCGTTATGACGGTGGCCTCGAGGCTTTCGTCGCCTATTTGGACCGCGCCAAGAAGTCGCTCGTCGACAAGCCGGTTGCCATCCACGGCGAAAAGGACGGCATCACCGTTGAAGTCGCGATGTGGTGGAACGACAGCTATCATGAGAACGTGCTCTGCTTCACCAACAACATCCCTCAACGCGACGGCGGCACGCATATGGCCGGCTTCCGCGCGGCGCTGACGCGCCAGGTCGTTTCCTATGCCGACAGTTCCGGCATCACCAAAAGGGAAAAGGTAACGCTGCAGGGCGAAGATTGCCGCGAAGGCCTGACTGCGGTTCTGTCGGTCAAGGTGCCGGATCCGAAATTCTCCTCGCAGACCAAGGATAAGCTCGTTTCCTCGGAAGTCCGTCCTGTTGTCGAAAGTCTCGTCAACGAGGCGCTGAGCACCTGGTTCGAAGAACATCCGAGCGAAGCCAAAATCCTCGTCGGCAAGGTCGTCGAGGCCGCCGCCGCACGCGAAGCGGCGCGCAAGGCCCGCGAGTTGACCCGCCGCAAGGGCGCACTCGATATCGCTTCGCTGCCGGGCAAGCTTGCTGACTGCTCCGAGCGTGATCCGACAAAATCCGAAGTCTTCCTCGTCGAGGGCGATTCTGCCGGCGGCTCGGCCAAGCAGGGCCGCTCGCGCGAGAACCAGGCGATCCTGCCGCTGCGCGGCAAGATCCTGAACGTCGAACGCGCCCGTTTCGACAAGATGCTGTCGAGCCAGGAAATCGGCACATTGATCACCGCGCTCGGTACCGGCATCGGCAAGGACGAGTTCAATGTCGAAAAGCTGCGCTACCACAAGATCATCATCATGACCGACGCCGATGTCGACGGCGCCCATATCCGCACCCTGCTGCTCACCTTCTTCTTCCGCCAGATGCCGCAACTGATCGAGCGCGGTCATCTCTATATCGCTCAGCCGCCGCTCTATAAGGTCTCGCGCGGCAAGTCGGTGCAGTATCTGAAGGATGAGAAGGCGCTCGAAGAATATCTCATCAGCCAGGGCCTGGAAGATGCTTCGCTGAGGCTCGGCAGCGGCGAGGTTCGCGCCGGCCAGGATCTGCGCGAGGTCATCCTCGATGCTCTGCGTATGCGCGCGCTGCTCGACAATCTCCATTCGCGCTACAATCGTTCCGCCGTCGAACAAGCCGCGATTGCCGGCGCCCTCAACGCCGAGCTCGCCAGCGACCCGGCCAGAGCGCTGGCGCTGGCAAACGAAGTGGCCGGGCGCCTCGACATCATCGCCGAGGAAACCGAGCGCGGCTGGCGGGGCGATGTGACAACCGATGGCGGTCTGCGCCTCGAGCGCATGGTCCGCGGCGTCAGGGAACTCGTCGTGCTGGATATGGCGCTGATCGGTTCCTCGGATGCCCGTCACATCGACCAGCTGACGGCGCGCCTCAAGGAAATCTATCAGACGCCGCCGTCGCTGCATCGCCGCGAAGGCGACATCGAAATCTCCGGCCCGCGCGCCCTGCTCGACGCGATCTTCGCAAGCGGCCGCAAGGGCCTGACCATGCAGCGCTACAAGGGTCTTGGCGAGATGAATGCCGAACAGCTCTGGGAAACGACGCTCGATCCGAATGTGCGTTCACTGCTGCAGGTCAGGGTCAATGATGCCACCGATGCCGACGGCCTGTTTGCTCGACTGATGGGCGATGAAGTCGAGCCGCGGCGCGAATTCATCCAGGAGAATGCGCTGAGCGTTGCAAACCTCGATATCTAATTGATATTTCAAAATAAATGGCCCCGCTATCTTTAGGATGGCGGGGCTTTCGTTTGCCCGATATCTGCTTGGCCTTTGGCTTCGCTCAATTCGCGACGAAGCGCCCGTTGAAGGCGACCTCGGAGAGCGGCTTGCGCTGGCTGGGGAATTCGCGCGCCTGATTGCGTTCGGAAAGAACGCTCTTGTCGGCCAGGCGGCCGACGGCGACGCCTGCTTCGACCCGGTATCCCTCGGGAATGGCGAAAGCCTGGCTGATCTCCTCATGTTTGATGCCGCCCATGCCATGGGCATAAAGGCCGGAGAGGCGCGCCTGGATCGCCAGATGCCCCCATGCCGCACCGGCATCGAAGGAATGAGTGTAGCTCGGCTTTTCCTCAGCCGAGCCGGCAGCCCCGGTGAAGGTGCGCGACACGACGAAGATCAGCGCTGATGCATTCCTGGCCCATTCCTGGTTGGAATCGTTGAGCAAAGCGACGAATTTCTCCCAATGCTCCGAACCCTTGAGGCCATAGATGAAGCGCCAGGGCTGGTGGTTGGCCGAGGACGGCGCCCAATGGGCGGCGTCGAGCAGACCGAGTAGCTGCGCCTCCTCGATGATTTCGCCGGTGAAGGCGCGCGGCGACCAGCGGTCAAGAAACATCGGATCGACCGGATATTCGGATTCGCGGTTATTGCTCTTCGTCATGCTTGTTCCAGGGTTTGCAGAAAATTTGGATCGGGGGCTGGGCTTAGTCCGTCCAGACGATGTCGAGTTCTTCGCGGAAGGCGAAGCGCTTTAGATGATCGCCGATGACGTGCTGCATCCTTTCCTGTTGCGAGGAATCGGCGACGGAAAGTGTCAAGGTCAGCGCCGCATCGTCGGCCGCAAACGTCACCTCGGTCGTATCGCTGAACGGCACCCGGCCCTTCAGAGGATCAAAATCGACGCTGAACTTGTGGCTCCAGTGTTTGCAGAGTTGCTGCAGGTAGCGGCTTGCATGTTCGGTCCGCACGACGGCCTTCGAGAGATGCATTTCGAACTCCACGTCATTTTGTATAGCAGAGACATATTTCCTGCTTCACCGGCTTGGCAAGCGCAGCATCGTCGCAGCTTGGGTGTACAGACTGTCTCCACAAAAGCGGCCTCACGCCGGCGTCGAAGCAGGATAATAAACCGTTTAGTCAATCGCTCGGGGAGTTGCGCATGCTGGTGAACGGAAAATGGACGGAAGACTGGCAGCCCGTTCAGGCAAAGGACGAAAAGGGCGGCTTCGTCCGCCAGACCTCAAGTTTCCGCAATTGGGTGACCCGGGATGGCAGCGCCGGGCCGACTGGCGAAGGCGGCTTTGCAGCCAGGGCCGGCCGCTACCATCTTTATGTCGCATATATCTGCCCCTGGGCCTCACGTACCCTGATCGGCCGCAAGCTCAAGGGCCTGGACGACGTCATCTCCGTCTCGGTCGTTGAACCGCTGCTGGGCAAGCAGGGCTGGCGCTTCGGCGATTATCCCGGCGCGACGAAGGATCACGTCAACGGCGTAACCTATATGCATGAAATCTATACCGGGGCAGCACCCGATTTCACCGGCCGGGCGACCGTGCCGGTTCTCTGGGACAGAGAGAGAAAGGCCATCGTCAACAATGAATCCGCCGATATCCTGCGTATGCTGAACAGCGGCTTCGGTGGTCTGGCAAAAAAATCCGATCGATCTTTACCCGGCGGAGAGACGCACCGAGATCGATGCTTTCAACGATCGCATCTATCCCGATCTCAACAACGGCGTCTACCGCGCCGGTTTCGCCACCACGCAGATCGCCTATGAAGAGGCTTTTGCCGATGTTTTTTCCTGCCTCGACTGGGTCGAGCGGCAATTCGAGGGCCGGTCTTTTCTGTTCGCCGATCATCCCACCGAGAGCGATATCCGGCTTTTCGTAACGCTGGTGCGCTTCGACGTCGCCTATCACGGCATCTTCAAATGCAATCTGCGCCGGCTTTCCGACTATGCCAAGCTGCGCGCTTTCTGCCGCCGCATGCTGGATTGGCCGGGCATCGGTGAAACGGTGAACCTCGATCATATCAAGCGCGGCTACTATTCGATCGAAAGCCTCAATCCGACGAAGATCATTCCCTCCGGCCCGGATCTGACGGAAATTTTTAGAGCATGATGCCGAAAGATACGGGCGGTTTTCGGCAGAAAATCATCCGAATCGCGGCAAAGCCGTACCGCTTCCCGGCAAAGCCGTAATGACACCGATGAATAATTCGTTCATAGGTGGCTGCAAATCCGTTTTCGATGAGGAGGAAATTCCATGAAGCTGATGCGTGTTGGCGAAGCAGGCAGTGAAAAACCAGCACTTCTCGATGCCGATGGCAAGATCCGCGATCTCTCCGGTCATGTCGCCGATATCGGCGGTGAAGCGATCGGACCGGCAGGCCTTGCAAAGATAGCGGCGATCGATCCGAAGAGCCTTCCGGAAATCGCACCCGGCCGCATCGGCGCCTGCGTCGCGGGCACTGGCAAGTTCATCTGCATCGGCTTGAATTATTCGGATCATGCTGCCGAAACCGGTGCGACCGTGCCGCCCGAGCCGATCATCTTCATGAAAGCGACATCCGCAATCGTTGGACCGAACGACAATGTCGTCATTCCCCGCGGTTCGGAAAAGACCGATTGGGAAGTTGAGCTCGGCGTCGTCATCGGCAAAACCGCCAAATATGTGACGGAAGCCGAAGCGCTGGATTATGTCGCCGGTTATTGCGTCTCCAATGACGTTTCCGAGCGCGCTTTCCAGACCGAGCGGTCTGGTCAGTGGACCAAGGGCAAATCCTGCGACACCTTTGGCCCGATCGGCCCCTGGCTCGTGACCAAGGACGAAATTGCCGAACCGCAGAACCTCGGCATGTGGCTGACGGTCAACGGCCAGAAGATGCAGAACGGCTCGTCGAAAACGATGGTTTACGGGGTTGCGTTTCTCGTCTCCTACCTCAGCCAGTTCATGTCGCTGCATCCCGGTGACGTGATCTCCACCGGCACGCCTCCGGGCGTCGGCATGGGCCTCAAGCCGCCGCGTTATCTCAAGGCCGGCGACGTGGTCGAACTCGGCATCGAAGGTCTCGGCACGCAGAAGCAGACTTTCGTAGCGGATCGTTAATAACGCTTCCTGCTGAGAAACTTAAGTTTTCAGGTCGATTATGATGCCGGAGATCAATTCTCCGGCATTTTTTGTGTGGGTCTGGTTCGTCAATGTTGCTGTGCAACAAAAAACTGTTAGTCTGCGCTACGTGCCCGCGTTACGAAAAGAGTCGATGCCTTTCAATCGGTGTTATCTTTTCGATAGAGAAAGGTGGCGCCTTCCATGTTTTATCAGCTTTATGAATTGAACCATGCCGCCATGGCGCCGTTTCGCGCCGCGGCAGATATCATGCGATTTGCCTATGCCAATCCGCTGAATCCGTTCTCCCATACGCCGTTCGGCCGGACGATGGCGGCAAGTCTCGAAATGTTCGAACGCACGACGCGCCGCTATGGCAAGCCGGAATTCGGATTGAAGCAGACGACGATCGGTGAAAAGACGGTTTCCGTCCGCGAAGAGGTTGTCTGGTCGCGACCCTTCTGCAATCTTCTGCATTTCGCCCGCGGTATTCCAGCCGCCCGCGGCAATGACCCACGCATCCTGATCGTCGCGCCGATGTCCGGCCACTATGCCACGCTGCTGCGCGGCACGGTCGAGGCGCTGCTGCCGAGTGCCGATATCTACATCACCGACTGGATCGACGCTCGCATGGTGCCGATGACGGAAGGCACGTTCGATTTCGACGATTACGTCGACTACGTCATCGAGATGCTGCATTTCCTCGGTCAGGACACGCATGTCATCGCCGTCTGTCAGCCTTCCGTTCCGGTGCTGGCAGCCGCTGCCGTGATGGAGGAAGCCAGGGATCCGCTTTCGCCGGCGTCGATGACGCTGATGGGCGGCCCGATCGACACGCGCATCAACCCGACGGCGGTCAATAAGCTCGCCCAGGAGCGGTCGCTGCAGTGGTTCTCCGACAACGTCATCATGAACGTGCCCTGGCCGCAGCCGGGCTTCATGCGCCCGGTCTATCCGGGATTCCTGCAGCTTTCGGGCTTCATGTCGATGAATCTTGATCGCCACCTCGTGGCGCACAAGGAATTCTTCATGCATCTCGTGAAGAACGACGGCGAGCCGGAAAGACATCGCGATTTCTACGATGAATATCTCGCTGTCATGGATCTGACCGCCGAATTCTATCTGCAGACGGTGGAGGAAGTCTTCATCAAGCATTCGCTGCCGAAGGGCGAACTGATGCATCGCGGCAAACGCGTCGATCCGGCGGCAATTCGTAACGTGGCGCTGCTGACCGTCGAAGGTGAGAATGACGATATCTCAGGTGTCGGCCAGACAAAGGCGGCGCAGACTATCTGCGTGAACATTCCCGAAGATATGCGCATGCACTATCTCCAGCCGGATGTCGGCCATTATGGTGTTTTCAACGGCTCGCGTTTCCGCCGCGAGATCGCGCCGCGCATCATCGATTTCGTCCGAAAGCATTCCCGTTCCGCCGTCAAGCCTCCGATCCCGCGTGTCATCAAGGGCGGCCGGACGGGCTGAATCAGGGGCAGCTGAATTAGCAAAACGAATTCAAGGCTTTGTCCGATTTCGCGGGCAATCGTCTTGAAGGCGCTTATTGCGGTTACCACATCGATTTCAGCGTTCGGTATTCTGCCGGGCGCGGAAAGCGAGGGATACCCGCACGATGAACCAGTCAGCATTGCTTCGACCGGATTGGACTCCGGCTACCATTGCCCTGATGATTCTCGGCTTCATGGTTTTCTGGCCTCTGGGTCTTGCCATGCTTGCCTACATCATCTTCGGCGACCGTCTGCGCGGCTTCAAGCGTGACGTCAACCAGGCGACCGATGGCTTCTTCGCCTCCTGCCGCCGCCCGCATGGCCGTCACCGCCCACACTTCTCGACCGGCAACGGCGCCTTCGACGACTGGCGTAAGGCCGAACTCGACCGGATGGAGGAAGAGCGCCGCAAGCTTGACGAAATGCGCGAGGAATTCGACTCGTATCTGCGCGAGCTCCGCCGGGCCAAGGATCAGGAAGAGTTCGACCGCTTCATGCGCGACCGCAGGAACGCCAAGCGCGATGACAACGGCCCGGTCGCCGAATATCAGACGCCGTAAACGCCTGAACGATGAAATGATGACCGGCATCTGTCGATGCCGGTTTTTCCATGTCTGCCCTTCCGCCGATCATTTAGATTTGCCGGCGAATCGTATAGAAAACACGCATGTTCTCGCTTCTGAAAACAATGTCGAAGGCGCGAAAGCCGGCTCCGCCCGAAATGCGGACGCTCGATGTCGCCGGCCGGCTCATGCCGCTGACGATCAAGCAGCACGACCGGGCGACACGAATCACGCTGCGCATCGAGCCGGGTGGCCGCGCCTTGAAGATGACGGTGCCGAAAGGCCTTGCCGCGCGCGAGGTCAATGCCTTCCTCGACCGTCATCAGGGGTGGCTGCTCACCAAGCTTGCCAAGTTTTCGACCGATACCGGCCTGCGTGACGGCGGCGAAATCCTCCTTCGCGGCGTTTCCCATCGCATCCAGCATAGCGGCAGCTTGCGCGGGCTGACGGAGGCGGTTTCAATAGACGGCAGGCCGGTGCTGCGCGTCAGCGGCATGCCGGAACATGTCGGACGGCGCATTGCGGCCTTTCTCAAGAAAGAGGCGCGTGCCGATCTCGCAAGACTGGCGACGATGCACGCCGCAGCGATCCGGGCGCCGATCCGCTCGATCTCGATGAAGGATACTCGCAGCCGCTGGGGCTCGTGTTCGTCGGAGGGAAATCTGAGCTTTTCATGGCGCATCGTCATGGCGCCGCCGTCGGTGATCGATTATCTCGCCGCCCACGAGGTCGCCCATCTCAAGGAAATGAACCACGGCCCGCACTTCTGGGCCCTCTGTGGCAAACTTTGCCCCGGCATGGACGAGGCGAAATCCTGGCTCAAGCGGCATGGCAGCCAGTTGCACGCGATCGATTTCGACTAGCGCATAAACTCGAATATCGGAATCGATTTTTCGGAAAGGATTACGCGCAGATTTAAAGTGATAGAGCTTCTCTAGGGCGTCCTTTGGACGCGCGGCGCTCTGGCCGAGAGCCGCGCTAAATTCAGCGTCCGTCGCAAATTGGCTCGACTCTTTCTGCATTTCGTGTCACTTCGCTGCCATGAGACCGGATATCAAGATCTGTGGCTTGAAGACGCCCGACGCTGTCGATCGCGCGCTGAAACGCGGCGCGACCCATATCGGTTTTATCTTCTTCGAAAAGAGCCCGCGCTATATCGAGCCGGACCTGGCGGCAAAACTGGCCGAACCTGCGCGTGGCAAGGCGAAAATCGTCGCCGTCGTCGTCGATCCGACCAATGACGAACTCGACGAGATCGTGTCGATATTGAAGCCGGATATGCTCCAGCTTCACGGCAACGAGAGCCCCGAACATGTGCTGACCATAAAGGCGGTCTATGGTCTGCCTGTGATGAAGGTCTTTTCGGTCCGCACGGCAGACGACCTGAAGCGCGTCGAGGCCTATATCGGCATCGCCGACCGTTTCCTCTTCGACGCCAAAGCGCCGAAGGGTTCGGAACTGCCTGGCGGCAACGGTATTTCCTTCGATTGGAGCCTTCTCAGCTGGCTTGACGGCAGCGTCGACTACATGCTTTCCGGCGGGCTGAACAAGGACAATGTCGCCGAGGCGCTTTTCGTCACCAAGGCACCGGGTATCGACGTCTCCTCGGGTGTCGAAACTGCGCCTGGCGTGAAGAGCGTCGCGAAGATCGATGAATTTTTTGACGCGGTCGAAAAGGCGAATGCGCCGATGATGGCCTCAGGGAGTTGAGAGTGAACGAGACGCCTAAACCGAATTCCTTCCGTTCCGGCCCCGATGAAGATGGCCGTTTCGGCATATATGGCGGTCGTTTCGTCGCCGAAACACTCATGCCGCTGATCCTGGATCTGCAGGACGAGTGGAACAGGGCGAAGAACGATCCGGCATTCCAGGCCGAATTGAAGCATCTCGGCGCGCATTATATCGGCCGCCCGAGCCCGCTCTATTTCGCCGAGCGGCTGACGGCCGAACTCGGCGGCGCGAAGATCTATTTCAAGCGCGAGGAGCTGAACCATACCGGCTCGCACAAGATCAACAACTGCATCGGCCAGATCCTGCTCGCCAAGCGCATGGGCAAGAACCGCATCATCGCCGAAACCGGGGCCGGCCAGCACGGCGTCGCCTCCGCGACCGTGGCCGCCCGCTTTGGCCTTCCCTGCGTCGTCTATATGGGCGCCACCGACGTCGAGCGTCAGGCGCCGAACGTTTTCCGCATGAAACTGCTCGGCGCGGAAGTCAAACCGGTCACCGCAGGCAGTGGCACGCTCAAGGACGCCATGAACGAGGCGCTTCGCGACTGGGTCACCAATGTCGAAGATACCTATTACCTGATCGGAACGGCCGCCGGTCCGCATCCCTATCCGGAGATGGTCCGCGATTTCCAGTCGGTGATCGGTATCGAAGCGAAGGAGCAGATGCTGGCGGCCGAAGGCCGTCTTCCGGATCTGGTCATCGCTGCCGTCGGCGGCGGCTCGAACGCCATCGGCATTTTCCATCCTTTTCTGGATGATCCCTCTGTCAAGATCGTCGGCGTCGAAGCCGGCGGCAAGGGTCTGCAGGGCGACGAACATTGCGCCTCGATCACCGCCGGTTCGCCGGGCGTGCTGCACGGCAACCGCACCTACCTGCTGCAGGATGGTGACGGTCAGATCAAGGAAGGCCATTCGATTTCGGCCGGCCTCGATTATCCCGGCATCGGCCCCGAACATTCCTGGCTGAACGATACCGGCCGCGTCGACTATGTGCCGATCATGGACCACGAAGCGCTCGAGGCTTTCCAGACCCTGACCCGCCTCGAAGGCATCATCCCGGCGCTCGAGCCCTCGCATGCGATTGCCGAGGTCATCAAGCGGGCACCGACGATGGGCAAGGACGAGATCATCCTAATGAACCTCTCCGGCCGCGGCGACAAGGATATCTTCACCGTCGGCAAGCTTCTGGGAATGGGACTGTAAGACATGACCGCACGCATGGACAAACGCTTTGCCGAGCTGAAGGCCGAGGGCCGTCCGGCGCTTGTGACCTATTTCATGGGCGGCGATCCTGACTACGACACCTCGCTTGGCATCATGAAGGCGCTGCCGGAGGCGGGCTCAGACATTATCGAGCTCGGCATGCCCTTTTCCGATCCGATGGCCGACGGCCCGGCGATCCAGCTGGCCGGCCAGCGCGCGCTGAAAGGCGGCCAGACGCTGAAGAAGACGCTGCAGCTGGCGGCCGATTTCCGCAAGACCAACGATGCGACGCCGATCGTGATGATGGGTTACTACAACCCGATCTATATTTACGGCGTCGAGAAATTCCTCGACGACGCACTCGCCGCCGGCATCGACGGCCTGATCGTCGTCGACCTGCCGCCCGAGATGGATGACGAACTCTGCATTCCGGCGATCCGCAAGGGCATTAATTTCATTCGCCTGGCGACGCCGACGACCGATGAGAAGCGCCTGCCGAAGGTATTGAAGAACACCTCCGGCTTCGTCTACTACGTCTCGATGAACGGCATCACCGGTTCGGCGCTGCCCGATCCGTCGCTGGTTTCGGGCGCGGTCGAGCGCATCAAGCAGCATACCAGCCTGCCCGTCTGCGTCGGCTTCGGCGTCAAGACGGCGGAACATGCAAAGGTCATCGGCGGTTCGGCCGACGGCGTCGTCGTCGGCACCGCGATCGTCAATCAGGTCGCGACCAGCTTGACGCATGACGGAAAGGCAACGGCGGACACCGTTCAGGCCGTTGCCACGCTGGTGCGTGGCCTTTCCACGGGAACACGTTCGGCGCGCCTTGTTGCTGCCGAATAGTTTGCCCACATTGGCAATAAAGCATGTCGCGCAAAAGTGTGCAGCGTTTTTGCGGCAACGACATGCGGAAAACTAGGACCTAAAGCGTGGCAGATCGCGACGCGCTTTAGACTATCAGGAGTATTCGAGTTGAACTGGATCACCAACTACGTTCGCCCGCGGATCAATTCCATGCTGGGCCGTCGCGAAGTGCCGGAGAACCTCTGGATCAAGTGCCCGGAAACGGGCGAGATGGTCTTCCACAAGGACCTGGAAGGCAACAAATGGGTCATTCCGGCGTCCGGTTATCACATGAAGATGCCGGCCAAGGCCCGCCTGGCCGATCTTTTCGACAATGGCGAGTTCGAATCGCTGCCGCAGCCGAAGGTCGCGCAGGATCCGCTGAAGTTCCGCGATTCGAAGAAATATAGCGATCGCCTGCGCGACAGCCGCCTGAAGACCGAACAGGAAGATACGATCCTTGCTGGTGTCGGAAAGGTGCAGGGACTGAAACTCGTGGCCGTCGTGCACGAATTCAACTTTATCGGCGGTTCGCTCGGCATGGCCGCCGGCGAGGCGATCGTCAAGGCTTTCGAGCGTGCGACGGCTGAAAAGTGCCCGCTGGTGATGTTCCCCGCTTCCGGCGGCGCGCGCATGCAGGAAGGCATCCTGTCGTTGATGCAGTTGCCGCGCACGACGGTTGCCGTCGACATGCTGAAGGAATCCGGCCAGCCCTATATCGTCGTGCTGACCAATCCGACAACGGGTGGCGTCACGGCCTCCTATGCCATGCTTGGCGATATTCATCTGGCAGAACCCGGCGCCGAAATCGGCTTTGCCGGCAAGCGCGTGATCGAGCAGACCCTGCGTGAAAAACTGCCCGAAGGCTTCCAGACCTCCGAATACCTGCTGGAGCATGGTATGGTCGATATGGTCGTCAAACGTCACGATATTCCGGAAACGCTGGCGCGCCTCTTGAAGATCCTGACCAAGAAGCCGGTTTCTGCGGCGAACGATATGAATAGCGGCGCGATTGCTCTGGCGGCAAGCGCCTGATAACCGACAAGCAGGCGGGGTGCCGAATTGATACCCAGAGGCCAAACCGCGGTGAGTGAGGCAGCACAGGAGATCGACAAGCTCATGGGATTGCATCCCAAGGGTTTTGATCTGTCTCTCGATCGCATCACCCGTCTTCTCGATGTGCTCGGCAATCCGCACAGGAAACTGCCGCCGGTGATCCATGTCGCCGGCACCAATGGCAAGGGGTCAGTCACCGCCTTCTGCCGCGCTTTGCTCGAAGCCGGCGGCTACAGCGCTCATGTCCACACTTCACCGCATCTGGTCAATTGGCACGAGCGTTATCGCATTGGTGTCAAGGGTGGACGCGGGCAGCTTGTCGATGACGCCGTCTTTGCCGAGGCCGTGCGTCGCGTGGCCGCTGCCAATGCAGGACAGCACATCACCGTCTTCGAAATCCTGACGGCGGTCACCTTCATCCTGTTTTCCGAACATCCGGCCGATGCCGCGATCCTCGAAGTCGGTCTCGGCGGCCGGTTCGACGCCACCAATGTCATTTCCGATCCGGCCGTCTCAGTGATCATGCCGATTTCGCTGGATCACCAGCCCTATCTCGGCGACAGGGTCGAGCTGATCGCGGCCGAAAAGGCCGGCATCATGAAGCCGGGATTTCCCGTTGTCATCGGTCATCAGGAATATGACGCAGCTCTCGACGTGCTGATGTCGACGGCCGAACGGCTGCATTGCCCGAGCGCCGTCTTCGGGCAGGATTTCATGGCGCATGAGGAATATGGCCGGCTCGTCTACCAGGACGAGTTCGGTCTTGCCGACCTGCCGCTGCCGCGCCTTCCCGGCCGGCATCAATATGCCAATGCCGCTGCCGCCATTCGGGCCGTCAAGGCGGCGGGTTTTACCGTCACCGAGACGATGATGGAAAAGGCGATGGGTTCGGTCGAATGGCCGGGCCGGCTGCAGCGTCTGAGCGAGGGCCGGCTGCTGTCGCATGCGCCCGCCGGCGCCGAGATCTGGATCGATGGCGGGCATAATCCGGGTGCCGGCGAAGTGATCGCCGAAGCCATGGCCAATTTCGAGGAGCGCCAGTCTCGGCCACTTTTTCTGATTATCGGCATGATCAACACCAAGGATCCGGTCGGCTATTTCAAGGCCTTTGCCGGCTTGGTCGAGAAGATATTCTGCGTGCCGATCCGCGGCAGTGAAGCGATGATCGACCCGGTGATCTTGTCGAATGCCGCCTATGATGCCGGCTTGGTTGCCGAACCGATGTCGACGGTCGGGGATGCGCTGGAAGCGATAAAAGCCGTCGTCGATCCGGAGGCATTGCCGCCGCGCATCCTGGTCGGCGGCTCTCTCTATCTTGTCGGCGATGTGCTTGCCGACAACGGCACGCCCCCGAAATGAAGGCCGCGAAATGAAAAAGCCCGGTCGAACCGGGCTTTTTCGTCAAGTAATATAAGTTGGCCGATATCAATCAGGCGGCGCTCGAAATCCAGTTCGACAGAGCCGTCTTCGGCTTTGCGCCGACAGAGATATCGGCAACTTCGCCGCCCTTGAAGATTGCAAGGGTCGGAATGGAGCGCACACCGAACTGTGCAGCGAGTTCCGGGTTCTCATCGATGTTCAGCTTGGCGACCTTGACCTTGCCTTCCATCTCGACGGCGATTTCTTCGAGACTCGGAGCAATCATCTTGCACGGGCCACACCATTCGGCCCAGAAATCGACGACGACGGGTTCTGCGGATTCCAGAACTTCCGACTGGAAGTTATTGATATCGACTTTCACGGTAGCCATGCGCTGCTCCTTTAACGGAATTGGGTGTTGAACCACATGTGATGGTGCGGTGCCGAATTTTCAATGTCCGGTATTTCACTTTGTCTTGACCGCTGCAAGCGCCAAACCGAGCGCTTTTTCGCTCAGCGTGAAGAGTGAGGCGTTCTCGGTATAGACAAGCATGCAATCGATACGCCTATCAGCATAGAGTGGCGTCAGGATCTCGCGATAGATCGCCAGCTGCGCCCGGTGCGCGAAGGGGATAGCCTCCTCTGTTGCCGGCGGCACCCGATTGGTCTTGTAGTCGAGAATGACGACGCGATCGGCAAGGACGGCAAGACGGTCGATGCGGCCGGAGACGGCATAGCGCCGATCTTCGAGCGTCAATGTTCCCATGATCGAAACTTCTGGCTGGGCCTGCGCACCGAGGACGGCCTGCAGACCTTCCTCGTCCAATAGTTTCAGAACCGAATCGACAAGCTTGCGCCGTTCGGCTTCCGGCCAGAATCGAGCTGCCCGTTCAGCATAACGGCTGGCCGCATCAGGTCGCTCCGCAAGTGGAATTTCGGGAAGCGCCTGCAGCATGCGATGGATCAGCCTGCCTTTCTCCAGTGAACGATCGCTGCGCTCCGTCTCGCCGAACAGCGGCGAGACGACCAGCAGGCCACCCGCGTCTTCATCGATAATCGTCCCGGCGCCGGAAGGACTGAGCGGCCGGGGCAGCTCAGCCTGCGGCGGCAATGGCCGCAACAGGCCGTCCGGCAAGGTCTCCTCGCTGCCGCGCTCTTCGCTGCGGCCGATACGCTCGAAGCTTCGTTCCACCCGCGGCACGCGCCATTTGATGCCCGGCCATTCCCCATCGGGACCGGAGAATGTGGTCGCCTCCACATGCGGATGGTCGTCGCGCAGTGCCGTCGAAATCATCATGTGCCAGGTGTCGTTGTTCACACGCACGCCACGATAGCCGCAGACGACCAGCCGGTCGGCGGCACGCGTCATGGCGACATAGAGCAACCGACGATATTCTTCTTCGGCCAGCATCTGGATACGCGCGGCATCATCCTGGGTCAGCGAATTGGCGAGATCGGAGACAGGAACCCAGACGGGCATCGGCGGTTCGTCGGGGCCGGTCTCGATCAGACGAAGCTTCGGCAGATGGGTATGGGTGAAGGCCTTCGAACCGCCGTCGACGAGGAAAACGATCGGTGCTTCAAGACCCTTGGAGGCATGCACCGTCATGATCCGCACCTCGTTGCGCCCCTTGTCCTGCTCGCGCTTCATCACCGGTGCTTCGAGTTCCAGCGTCGAGATGAAGGATTGCAGCCCGGGAAGGCCGGAGGTCTCGTGGTCGAGCGTGAAGGTCAGGAATTCGTCGAGGATATCGCTGACCTCGGTGCCGAGACGGGCAAGGAATTGCCGCCGCCCGCCGTAGCTGCCCAGCACGCGCGCATAGAAATCGTGAACCGAAAGGCTCCTGGACTGCCGGAGAAACAGCTCCAGCCTCTCGACGGCGGCGCGGAAACGCTCGGTGCCGTCGGCGGCGAAGCTTTTGAGATGGCTCCAGACGCTCTGATTGTCGCCACGCAACGCGGCGACCGCAAAGATGTCGTCCTCCGAAAGGTCGAAAAGCGGGCTCTTGAGCACGGCGGCGAGCGAAAGATCGTCTTCCGGCAGAAGCAGGAAACGGCCGAGCGCCAGCAGATCTTGCACGGCGATATGGCTGGTCAGCACGAGCCTGTCCGCACCGGCGACGGGAATATCGCCGCGCCGCTTCAACGCGCGCGTCAATGCATTGACGAAGGCGTCGCGCTTACGCACCAGCACCAGGATGTCGCCAGCCTCGATCGGGCGCTCCTTGCCTTTGTCGACGATCGTTTCGCGGCCGACGAGACTGCCGATCGAATGGGCGATCCGCCGTGCGAGGATCGCGGCCGGCGCGCTTTCCGGCGTCGCGTCGAAGGGCGCCGTCCAGTCCTCCTCCTTCATCACCGCTTCCGGCGCGACCATCTCCCAGAGGTCGACGGCGCCGGGATGGCCGATGCGGCTGGAGCGATGCACGACCGGTTCGCCGAGCGCGCTGAGGCCGCGCGCGTTCTCGGGTGCCTTGAAAATGTGGTCGACGGCCTCAAGCACGTCGGCGGTCGAGCGGAACGACAGCGGCAGCCGCACGGTGGAAAAACTCTGCCCGCTGTCGGAAACGCGCCGCCGCGTCCGGTCGCTCTCCTCGGAAAAACGCTCGGGTCTCGCCCCCTGGAAGGAATAGATCGACTGCTTTTCGTCGCCGACGGCAAATAGCGTGCGCACGATCGGCCGGGCGCTTTCGCCGGAGAAGAAATCTTCGGCGAGCGACTGGATGACGCTCCACTGGATCGGGCTGGTATCCTGGGCCTCGTCGACGAGGATATGATCGATGCCGCGATCGAGCTTGTAGTGGATCCAGGGGCCGACGCCACTTTTCGTCAGGAGGTCGGCGGTGCGGGTGATCAGGTCCTCGAAATCGAGCTGGCTGCGCTGCTTCTTCAACTCCTCATAGTCGTGATTCAGCCGATCGGCGAGCACGAGCGCCGCATGCGTGGCGCCGTACATCCGCATCAGCTTCAGCCGGTCGCGGCTTGCTGCGACATGCGCGCGGGCGATGGCGATAGCCTCCGCCAGTTGCGGTGCCTCGGCAAGCATGGCCTTGACGAAGAATTGCGAGTCCGCCTTGGGCTCGCCCTTCACGGTCAGAAAGATTTTTTCGAGGATCTCAGCGCGCCTTGCGTCGTCGCGCTCCCGCCCGGTGAGCCTGAGGCCATAGGCAACCTCTTGCGCCTTCGCACCGCCTTTCTGGTCGGCGAGCGAGAGATAAAGCTCCAGCGTGCCGCCCGAAAGCGCGGGCAATGGCCAATATTGCGCCGCGATCCGGTCTTCGGTGTCGCCGGCGGCAAGGCCGAGCCTTTTGCGCAGAACCACTTCGACGCCGCCCTGCTGTTCCGCCGTCGCGGTGAAACGACGAATGGCATTGCGGTTGGCGACGATGTCGCCGAGCAGGTTCTCCAGTCCGGATTCATCGCCGAGATTGAGCACGTAGGCGAATGCCTCGGAAAGGGCGCTGTCTTCGTCAGGCGCCGTTGCCGTCAGCAGCGCTCGGCGCGCATCGGAAAGCAGCGCCACCGCCGCGCGATCGTCGAGAACCGAGAAATGCCCGGCAACGTTGGCCTCCAACGGGAACTGATGCAGCAGTGCCTCGCAAAAGGCATGGATCGTCTGGATCTTCAGTCCGCCGGGTGTCTCCAGCGCCTTGGCAAACAGCCGGCGGGCCTCGGCAAGCTTCAGTCCGTCAGGAGCCATGCCTTCGATCTGTGTGATCCGCCGTCCGAGGTCTTCATCGTCAAGCACCACCCATTCCGCCAGCCGTTCGAAGACGCGGTTCGACATTTCCGACGCTGCGGCCTTGGTGTAGGTCAGGCATAAAATGGCGGAAGGCCGCGCCCCTGATAGCAGCAGCCGGATGACGCGCTGTGTCAGCACATGCGTCTTGCCGGAACCGGCATTGGCCGAGACCCATGCCGAACGCAGCGGATCGGAGGCAATCGCCTGCTGGATCGTCGTCCAGCCGATCCAGGCGCCCGGATCGTCGTCGTTGGGAATGGCGGTCACATCACTCATCGCCGCCGCCCTCTTCGGTTTCGGCCGTCGACCATTCGGAAACGCGGGCGAGATGATCGTAGTCGCCGCCGAAATCGAATTGCTGGGCCGGGATCAGCCGCGAGGTAAAGCCTCTTTCGTTGGATTGCAGCAACCCCACGAATTTGACCAGCTGGTCGATCGATTCGGCGGCGAGATCCATCGCCGATTTCGCCTTGTCGCTGCGGGCAGAACTCTCATTGTTGACGGTATCGACCTGGAAGCGGCTTCCCGGACGCAGACGCACATAGAGAAGGTCCTGCGGCATGAGGCTGCCGGCATCGCGGAAGGCACCGGCGCTCAAGGCGGCCGCTTCAAGCGCAAGCTGTGGATCGAGAAGCACGCGTGCCTGCGCCGGCGAGGGATTGAAGCCGGTCTTGTAGTCGATGATATCGGCCGAGTGTGGCCCCGTGACGTCGATCCGGTCTGCGACGCCGGTGAGCCGGATATTGATCGGCTCCAGCTCCATGCCGCCCCGTACTTCCGTCAGCGTTTTCAGGATGCCATGCCGGCGTCCAGCCTCCCATTCAAGGAAGGCGCGGGCCACCGCGCGAAAGCGCGGCCGCCACACGGCATCGATATGCGGCGGCAATTTTTCCATGTCGAAAAGCTCTGAAAGGATGGCCTCCATCGCTGCTGCCGCATCCGGCGTGCCGGCGATATGGGCTTCGCGGATGAAACGGTCGATGATCTTGTGGTAGAGCGTTCCGCGTTCGGCGGCCCCTGGATCGCGATTGAACGGCTCGACCGGGTCGAGCCGCAACACACGGCGGGCATAGATGGCATAGGGATCTCGGCGCAGCCGGCCGACTTCACTGAAGGAATAGGATTTCGGCTGCAGCGCCAGCGGCGGTTTCGGCGAGGGGCGCTGCGCCGGCGCCTGAGCATCTCCTCGATCGATGAGAGCGGCCCATTGGAGGAACCGATTACCGCGTCCCTTCAATTCCGCTTCGAACGCCTCTCCGCCGAGCGCCAGCAGCCGCTGCAGCCAACGCGAGGCGACGGTTGGCGTTGAGCCCTGGCGCAGCGCGCGCGAATAGATCAGATGGCGCGTACCGTTTGCCATCTCGAAATCATGCGCCAGCTGGCCGATGCGCCGCTCCGGAGGCTCGAGGCCGATCTCCGTCTTCATCATGCGCGGAATGAAGGGATTATTGGCGGTCTGTCCCGGCCACGTGCCTTCGTTCAGGCCGCCGAGGATCAACGTATCGACGCTCTGCAGGCGGGCTTCCAGCGTGCCGAAGATGAAGAGCCTCGGATGGCTGAGCGCCCGTGGCTTCACCGCATGACCGGCGGCAAGGGCTGCCATGATGTCGATCCATTGCGGTCCGTCGGCCTCCATCTGGCCGTCCGTGTCGATCACTTCACCAAGCAGGGCGGCGAGGGCGTCTCCCGCTTCGTTCGACCAGAGATCGGCGAGATTGCCGTGCGGATCAACCGCGACCGCTTCAAGCGAACGGCCGGTGCGCTTCGCCCATTCCGACAATGTGAAGCGCGCTGTTCTTCCACGATCTTCCGGCCGCTCCCGCATCAGCGCCGAAGCCAGAGGCTCGGTCGCTTGTGTCACCCGCCGGGCAAGGTCGTATGCGGCGTCGGCGGCCTCGGGCGAAAGCGCTTTTCGCCATTGCGGCGCGTGCCTGTCCAGGGCCTGTTCGGCAAGTTGGTGAGCGAGCAGCGGTTCCAGCGTGCTGATATCCACCTCTGCCACGCCACCGCGCAGTGCCAGCAGCTCGAGCGCCTCGGTAGCGGAAATCAATGCGCCGCGTTCCAGGCCGAAGCGGGCAAGCGGATGTTTGAGCAGCGAGATGATCGCCACCGGATCGCCCGGCCGCAGCGCTGCCTCCAGCAGCAATTGCAGCAAGGTGCCCTGCGGCATGGCCGAAAGCGGCGTACCGGCCGAATCGTCGGCGAGGATGCCGAAGCGGGAAAGCTCGGCCATCACCCGCCGCGCAAGATTGCGATCCGGGGTTATGAGTGCTGCCCGGCTCTCGCTGTCCTGTCCCGGTCTTTCCAGCGCCAGCCGGAGCGCGATGGCAATCGCGGTTGCTTCCTCGCGCTCATTGGCGGCTTCAATCAGCGAGACATCAGAGAAGGACGAAGACAGCGCGCCTGCCGGCAGGTCGGTTTTCCAAGCTCCCCAGTCACTGGTCGCCTCCGCCGGAGCAAGGGCCTGCGACAGGATTTCGGCACGCCGCTCAAGATCGGCCTCCGGTCTGTCGAGGAGCGTGAGGTCGGCCCGCGTCAGCTTCAGCCGCTTGAGCAGCGAAGACAGACCATACTGCGGATGGCTCCGGCTTGCCGGATTGGCATGTTGGCCGGGCGCCGGTTCCGGCGCGACCATCTGCCAGTGCCTTTCGGGCATGGAGAGATCGAGACCTGGAAGCACGATCACGCCTTCCGGCAGATGGGCGACGGCGGCAATGAGATCGGCGGTGGCGGGAACGGAACCCGTCGAACCGGCGATGATGATCGGCCCGGCGGGTTTCGTCGCCGAAAGCCGGCTTGCTTCGGCCCGGAGAATGGCGTTTCTGTGCCGCGCCGGCGAGGATTTGCCGAGTTCGGCCAGCCGCTCGGGCCAGAAGGCGCTGGCGATCTGCAGGAACTCCGCCGTCAACTGCCACCAGGCGGCATAATCGCCGGTATCGAGTTTCGACAGCTCCGACCAGTCAAGATCCTCGGTCTCGATGGAATCGATCAATTCCGCAAGATTGCGGGCGAGCCAGATCGCATCCGCCGGGCTTGCCGGCGCGACGAGCGGCGAGTCCGAGTGGATGTGGCGGACGATCTCCGGCAGCTTGTTTCGCCAGGCGAGGATCAGGCGCGCAAGCTCCAGCAGACGGGCGGTATTCGACAGTGGCTGGGCGAGATCGATCGTTGCCGGCAGCGCCTCGTCGAAATAGCCGCTATCGTCATCGGTTTCGCCGAGCGGGCGGATCATGGGGAGGATCGCCGAGCGGCCGCCGAGCAGGTCGACGAATTCGGAACGCAGCACACGCACGGCGCGCCGGGTCGGCAGGTAGATCGTGACTTTGGCAAGCGATAGCGGATCATCGGCGTCGTGCCGGAAAATCGGCGTCAATCGGCCGTCGCAAAGTGTCGTCGCCAGCGTTTTCAGGAAGGAGAGGCCTGCGGGGATCGTCACGATGCGTGGCTGGTGCCGCTCCGCCATGGCTTACGCAAACGTCCGCAGTCGCCGGATCGTTTCCTCCGCCTCGCCGATCGCGTCGGGCGTGCCGACCGTTAGCCAATGGCCTTCGAGCACCATGCCGAAAAGCCGTCCGCGCGCGATCGCCTTGTCGAAATAGATATTGAGGTTGAAGGCATCCTTCGGTGCATCGTCGAGCAGCGACGGGTTCATGACGATCGCCCCGGCATAGACGACGGGATTGGAGGGATCATCGCGATAACGCGTCAGCCGGCCATCGACCGCGAGACTGAAGTCGTTCTTGCCGTTGTGACCCGTCGTATCCTCGATCCCAACGCAAAGCAGCGCCATATCCATGCGTTCGGCATCAAAGAATCCGGCTAAGCGTTCTAGGTTCGTCGGCCGCCCCTGCTGTTCGCCGATCCAGAAAAGATCGGCGTTCATGACGAAGATATTGTCGCGGCTAAGCAGCCTCAGCCCCTTCGCCAGGCCGCCGCCGGAATTCATCAGTGCGTCCCGCTCGTCCGATATGACGATGTCGAGGCCGTGATAATTCCCGAGATGGTCGAGCATCTGGTCGGCGTGGTGGTGAACGTTGACGACGGCGCGTTCGATGCCGGCCGCGACCAGGCAATCCAGCGTGTAGTCGATCATCGGCTTGCCGTCGATCTTCACCAGCGGCTTCGGGATCGTATCGGTGATCGGGCGCATGCGGGTTCCGAGACCCGCGGCCAGTACCATGGCTTGTCTGATGGTCATTCTGATCCGGAACTTATGATTCGCTCTGGCCTATTCCAGCCCTTGCGCACCAATCGCGCAAGGGGGCAAGCGTTTCATGCTCGAGCGCGACGTTCAGATAGGAAAGCGTCCGCGGCATATGTTTCAGATAGCCCGGCTTGCCGTCGCGCTGCAACAAGCGCACCCAAAGACCCGCAAGCTTGCAGTTGCGCTGCGCCGACATGATCGCCCAGGCCTTCATAAATCCGGCTTCGTCGAAACAGCCCTGCGCGCGGCGAAGCCCCAGATAATCATCCATCAGCTGCCGGAAGAGGTCCGGCTCGATCGTTACGCGCGCATCCTGGACGATCGAGGCGAGGTCATAAGCCGTCGGGCCGATCATCGCGTCCTGGAAATCGATGAGGCCGATCCGTTCGACGCCCTTCGCATGCGGTCTCCAGATGATATTTGGCGAGTGGAAATCGCGCAGCAGTAGGTTCTTCTCGGCCGTTGCGAGCTCGTCGATGAGCGCATCCCAGATCGCTAGATAATCCGCGCGTTCGGCGTCCGTTGCAGGTGCACCCTGGCGCTTCCAGGGCAGGTGCCAGTCGAGCACCAGCCGCACCTCCATCTTCATCGCCGTGCGGTCGAAATCAGGAATATGGTGGACATGGCCCTTTCCAACGGAGATGTCCTGCGGAAATTTCAGGGCGTGCAGTCTGGCCAGGCAGGCAACGCTTTCGCGATAGCGTTCTATAACCGGCTGTCCGTGGGCATCCAGCACGCCGTCGCTGCCGAGATCCTCGATCAGCAGGATACCTTGATCATAATCCACCTTGTAGACTTCGGGCGCCGCAAAACCGTCCTTGCGCAGCGTATCGGCGATCGCAACGAACGGATAAGCGTTTTCGGCAAGATGCGCGACTTTGGGATAGGGTTTGCCGTCGAGAACCGGCGGGCCTTCAGCAAGCGGCGGCCAGTCCATCAGGATGATGCGCTGGTTCCCGGCCTTCGGATAGATCGCCTCATAGGCGCGCAGCGAGGCATCACCGGTCAGAAATCGGCGTTTCGCAGTGGGGTAACCGGCGGTATCAAGGAACTCGCGGATCGCCAGGACGCGGCGGATGCGTGTATTTTGCGCGCCAGCGGCTTCGATCGTTGCCCGGCGGCCGCTGCCTTCATGCGCCAGCGTCAGGGTGATGCGCTCCGCGGGCAGTTCGCTCTCCGCCATCTCAGGCCATTCGACGAGGCAGATACCGTTCTGCAGGGCCTCGTCGAAGCCAAGCTCCGTCAGTTCGGCAGGGTCGCCGAGCCGGTAGAGATCGAAATGCGAAACGGCGATGCGCAGATCGTAGGATTGCACCAGCGTGAAGGTCGGGCTCGGGACCTCGAGCCCCTCGTCATCGGCCATCGCGCGCAGGATCGCCCGGGCGAGCGAGGATTTCCCGGCGCCGAGATCGCCTGAAAGGGCAAGGCAATCGCCGGCCTTCAGCGCCAGCGCCAGGTCTTCACCGAGGCGGATGGTAGCCGCCTCGTCTTTCAGGAAAAGCGAGATCGCATCGCTGGTCGTCATTCGGCGGCGGCGGAATGCGGGACATCGACCGAGGGGATACGGCAGACGACGGTCGTGCCCTTGCCCGGCTCGCTGTCGATCGTCACATCGCCATGATGCAGACTGACGAAGCTGTCGACGATCGAGAGGCCGAGGCCGGCGCCGCCGCGTTTGCCGCTTTTCGCTCCCGTAGCAAACCGGTCGAAGACGGTCGCGATCATGTCAGGTGAGATGCCGGGGCCGCGATCGCCGACGGAAAAGACGAAATCCGTGCCTTCGCGATGGCATTCCAGCGAGATCGAGGTGCCTTCGGGCGAGAAATTCGCCGCATTGGACAGAAGCTTCAGAAGGATCTGCTTCAGCCGCTGCGGATCGGCAACGATCGAGCCGAGATAGGCGGGTGCGGTGATTTCAAGCGCGACACCGCTTTCGTGCAGGCGATCTGCGATCTGCATCGAGACGTCGTCGAGCAGGTCGTTGAGATCGATATCCGCATAATTGAGGCGCATGATGCCGGCGTCGACGGTCGCAAGGTCGAGAATATCGTTGACGAGCGTCAACAGAACCGAGGACGAGGTCGAAATGTGGTCGATATATTCGGCCTGCCGTTCGGTAAGCGGCCCGACGCCCGGCGTGCGCAGGAGATCGGTGAAGCCGATGATGTTGGTCAGTGGCGAACGCAGTTCATAGGAAACGTGCTGGACGAAGTCGTTCTTCAGCTCGTCGGCCTTGCGCAACGCTTCGTTTTTCTCGGTCAGCGCGCGCTCGGCACGCACGCTGTCCGTCATATTGACGAAGGTCAGCATGGTCTGCGCGTTCGGCAGCGGGATGACGGCGTAGTCGAGCACCAGGCCGGAGAAGAGTTCCAGCGTTCCCTGGCCCGAGCGGCGTTCGTCGTCGAAGCTGGTGATCAGTTCGGCGAAGGTCTTCCAGCCGTCCGGCTGGTCATAGGACGGGGCGCAGGCCTCGCCCAGCGCACGAATATGGGTGCCGGGCTTGGCTTCGGTTTCGGTGATCCCCCAGAGCGCGCGGAAGGCCGGGTTCGAAAGGCGGATGCGTCCATCAGGACCGAACACCGCCACACCTTCGGAAAGATGGTCGATCGTTTCGCCCTGCACCTTGACCAGCGTGTTGTAGCGCGTTTCAAGATCGACCTGTTCGGTCAGGTTTTCGAACACCCAGGTGGCGCCGCCCTGCGGATGGGCGGTCGCAAAGACGCGCAACGTTTGCCCGTTCGGCAGATGCCAGAGATCGGTTTGCGTGTCGAGCGCGCGATAGACGGAAAGTGCGGCTTCCTTCCAGCTTTTCCAGTTGAGCTGGTCCGGCAGTTTCTTGGCCGCCCGCAGCCGCTCGAGCAGCTCACTATTGTCGGGCCGGCCTTCGAGGAAGGCGATATCCAGCTCCCAGAGCGCGACGAAGGCCTGGTTGTAGAATTGCAGCCGGCGCTCGCCATCGAAGATGGCAACAGGCGTGGCGAGATGGTCGAGCGTTTCGGCATGGCTCTTCAGCGTCCGTTCCAGCTCGGCGCGCACGGCCTCTATGTCGGACACATCGATCGCGATGCCGGCCGAGCCGCCGGGAACCCTGACGTCGACGACGTCGAAGAATGTGCGGTTTCCGTGCACGACCGTCGAGATCTTGTCGTGGAAGGGCGACTCCGGCGTCGTCGTGGCGCGAATGCGTTCGCGCGCCACGGTCGTCAGCATCTCGCGGCCTTCATTGATCGCCTGCTGCGGCGATCGCGCTTCGACCGCCTCGCCATAAGCCTGGTTGACCCAGGTGAGGCGACCCACCGGATCGCGCTGCCAGGCCGGCATGTCGATCGCGTCGAGCATGGTCTGGAAGGCGGAGATCGAGGTCATCAGCCGGTCGCGCTCGATCCTGAGTTCTGCGAGCTCGGCGCGCAGATTGTTGAGCGCCACGAAACGCACGAAGGCACGCCCGCCGGAAACCCGGCCCTGCGCCTCGAGGATTTCGTCGCGGATGGTTTCGACCACCATGTCGAAGCTCTGTGCCTCGTCGCGCAGCCGGTCGATCGCCTTTTCCAGCTCGGAAGCCGAACGTGACTTCAGCCACAGGCCGAAGGCCAGGAATTCGCCGTCCTGCGGCGCGCCGGTCTCAGGCGGAAGCTGGCCGAGCAGTTCGGGGCGCGCATTGCCGTCCCAGATGACGATCCGCCGGTTCTTGTCGGCGATCAGAGCCTGGTATTGCGAAATGCGCTGCTGGGCATCGGAGAGCGCCGAGCGGATTTCCCGGCTCTCGTTTTCCAGGTTGCCGCGCTGACGCACGAGCCACAGCGTCGACAGCAGTGCTGCCGATATGACGCCGATGACGACGGAAACACCGATCACTTGCGAGGATGTGAAGAGGTGAGCCGTCGCCGCCGCCTGCTGCTCCGCCTGTGCCAGGGCCGGCCGCGCCAGCGCGGCAAGCGCCGTGCCGGCCGCGCAGCTTTTCAGGAAGCGCGCCAATGGTCCGTGCTCTTGCTTTGCGGCCTCGTGTGCCGTTGCAGATTTATATCCTTGACCTGCCATCAGCGGACGGCGATGGGCGCGTGCGCCATCATCCGCCTGACCGGGCAGGCTGCTTTTTATTTCCGACATCCGCGGTATGTCTCCGTCCTTCAATGTGCCGCATTACGACAAGACATCCCATTTTCGCAGCGGCCGGACAGGGTCCGGCGTCACGAATCAAGTCTTAAAACAATACTTCGGAAGGGAATCGGCGGGAAGGGAGCGTCCAAAAAATAAGCCGCGGCATTTGTCAATGCCGCGGCTTCTACATCTTGTGGATATTAACGATCAGATCAATATCTGTAGTGGTCGGACTTGAACGGCCCCTTCGGCGAGACGCCGATATAGGCAGCCTGTTCCGCAGAAAGCTCAGTCAGCTTGACGCCGAGCTTGTCGAGATGCAGGCGTGCGACCTTTTCATCGAGATGCTTCGGCAGGATATAGACCTGGTTGGAATACTGGTCGGGCTTGGTGAAGAGTTCGATCTGCGCCAGCGTCTGGTTGGTGAACGAAGCCGACATCACGAAGGACGGATGGCCGGTGGCGTTGCCGAGGTTGAGCAGACGGCCTTCGGAAAGGAGGATGATGCGGTTGCCCTTGGGGAATTCGATCAGGTCGACCTGCGGCTTGACGTTGGTCCACTTGAGATTGCGCAGTGCAGCGACTTCGATTTCGTTGTCGAAGTGACCGATATTGCCGACAATCGCCATATCCTTCATCGCCCGCATATGGTCGATGCGGATGACGTCCTTGTTGCCGGTGGTGGTGATGAAGATATCGGCCGAGGAAACGACGTCCTCGAGCAGAACGACTTCATAACCGTCCATCGCAGCCTGCAATGCGCAGATCGGATCGGCTTCTGTCACCTTGACGCGGGCGCCGGCGCCGGAGAGCGAAGCGGCAGAACCCTTGCCGACGTCGCCGTATCCGCAGACGACGGCAACCTTGCCGGCCATCATGACGTCGGTGCCGCGGCGAATGCCGTCGACCAGCGATTCCTTGCAGCCATACTTGTTGTCGAACTTCGACTTGGTCACCGAGTCGTTGACGTTGATCGCCGGGAAGGGCAGCAGGCCCTTCTGGCTGAGCTGGTAAAGGCGGTTGACGCCAGTCGTCGTTTCCTCGGTGACGCCCTTGATCGCGGCGCGCTGCTTGGTGAACCAGCCAGGCGAAGCGGCAAGGCGCTTCTTGATCTGTGCGAAGAGGATTTCCTCTTCTTCGGAATGCGGATGAGACAGCACGTCCTCGCCGGCTTCGGCGCGGGCGCCGAGCAGGATGTACATGGTGGCGTCGCCGCCGTCATCGAGGATCATGTTGGAAAGGCCGCCATCGGCCCACTGGAAGATCTTGTCGGTGTAGACCCAGTAATCGTCGAGCGACTCACCCTTGATGGCGAAGACAGGCACGCCGGAAGCGGCGATCGCGGCAGCGGCATGATCCTGCGTCGAGAAGATGTTGCACGAGGCCCAGCGGACTTCGGCGCCGAGCGCGACCAGCGTTTCGATGAGCACGGCCGTCTGGATGGTCATGTGCAGCGAGCCGGTGATGCGCGCGCCCTTCAACGGCTTTGTCTGGCCGAATTCGGTGCGGCAGGACATCAGGCCCGGCATTTCGGTTTCGGCGATCGTAATTTCCTTGCGGCCGAAATCCGCAAGCCCGATATCGGCGACGACATAATCTTTTTCAGTGCTCATAGAGGCCTCCAGGCTGAAAACGTCTCAAAATTGGCGCAGGCGCGAAAATAACCCGCGTGCAAGCGCACGGCATGTTGGCCGTTTAGCAGGCTTCGCCGGTGATGGCAATAAGGATATAAAGAAGTCTTTATATGTTTATATGAGCTCGATCGGAGCTCACATCTCTTCGCCAAACCTATTCTGGATCAGCTGGTCCAGGGCCTCCAGCGCTTCCTCGGCCTGGCTGCCGCTCGCCGAGACGACGACGCTCGAGCCGGGGCTTGCCGCAAGCATCATCAAGCCCATGATGGAGGTTCCGCCGACCGTCATTCCATCCTTGGAAACGGTGATGGCGGCATCGAAGGTCTCGACCATCTGCACGAATTTGGCGGAAGCGCGCGCGTGAAGACCGCGCTTGTTGATGATAAGGAGTTCCCGGGAGAGCGATGTCATGAAGGCCCGTTATTTTCCGCTGAGCACACGGCTCGCGACATTGATATATTTCCGCCCAGCTTCGGAGGCCTCCACCAGCGCCTTCTCCATGTTGTTCTCGCCGCGCACCCCGGCAAGTTTGATCAACATCGGCAGGTTGACGCCGGCAATGACTTCGGTATGGCCGCTGCTCATGACTGATATGGCGAGATTGGACGGCGTGCCGCCGAACATGTCGGTCAGGATGACGACGCCATGGCCATCATCGGCACCGGAAACGGCTTCCAGAATGTCCTGCCGTCTCTGATCCATGTCGTCTTCGGGACCGATACAAACCGTCTCGATGAATTTCTGAGGACCGACGACGTGCTCGACAGCATGACGAAACTCTTCAGCCAGCTTGCCATGCGTGACAAGCACAAGTCCGATCATGATATTACTGCTCCCATAGACGAAACGGTGGACCCAATATCGCAATGCAGCAATTACGTCCACCGGTGGGGGCACATCTTGGCTATGAAAAGCCGAAGTGCAAGATAAAAATGCGAATATATAAGGCAGATTGACCAATCCGGAAGGCCTCAGCGCCCGATATCCGGCACTTTTGCCATCAGGATCGCAAGGGGTGAGCAGACGCCTGTGAGCAACCGCAATGCGGGGAGCGAAAAATCGGCGACAAGGCTCACCATTTCGCCCTCGGGAGGCACCCGATTTTCACCGGTAGCGCTGCCTGGAAGCACGGCATAATGCATGGTCGCCTTGGGAATATGGTCCTGATGAACGATGCCGGTGCCGCGAAGCTCGATCAGCCCGGTGATCGACGCCGGGCACGTGGCGATCACCGCGCCGGCCTCCGCTGAGAGAAGAACCTGGTCGTCGGCGACCAGCGCCGTGAACAGTCCGAGGCGGCGCGCCTCGGTCATGCAGGTGAAGGCCAGCATCGATTTTCCCCAGCCGGAGGGGCCGCTGAACAACAGCCCCGTCTTGCCGACGACGATCGCCGTCGCATGGATGTTGAAGGCTGCCTCGGTCATGCTGCGGCGCCGACTGGCAAAGAGAGGATGAAGCGCGCGCCGAGCACATGCCCGCTCTCGGCATCGGTGATGTTTTCGGCTCTCAGCGACCCGCCATGCGCCTCGGCGATCTGCCGGCTGATCGAAAGGCCGAGCCCCGAATTTTGGCCGAAGCCTTCCGCCTCCGGTCGGTCCGTATAGAAGCGCTCGAAGATGCGGTCGATATTTTCCGCCTGGATGCCGGGGCCGTTGTCTTCGATCGTGGTGACGCAGCGCGAACGCGTCCGCACCAGCCGCACGATAATCTTGCCGCCCTTTTCCGGCACGAAAGAGCGGGCATTCTCGATCAGGTTGGCGATGATCTGGCCGATGCGTAGATCGTGGCCGTTGATGACGAAGCGCGTCTTGACGTTCGGCTTGCGTTCGATCGCATATTCGATTTCCACCTGCTTCTTGGTGCTCCTGACCTGGCGCGAAACCTCGATGAGGTCGCGCAGCAGCACCTCCATGTCGACGGAGCCGGCATCGACGCGTGCGAGTTCGGCGTCGAGACGGGAGGCGTCGGAGATATCGCTGATCAGCCGGTCGAGGCGGCGGACATCGTGCTGGATGACGTCCATCAGCCGCTTCTTGGAATCGTCGGATTTGGCAAGCGGCAGCGTTTCGACGGCGCTGCGCAGCGAGGTGAGCGGGTTCTTCAGCTCGTGGCTGACATCGGCCGCGAAACTCTCGATCGAATCGATGCGGTCGTAGAGCGCCGTCGTCATCTCGCGCAATGCGATGGAAAGGTTGCCGATTTCATCCTGGCGGGCAGAGAAGTCGGGGATCTCTTCGCGCGTCTTGGCGCCGCGGCGGACGCGGATGGCCGCTGCCGAAAGACGGCGCAGCGGATTGGCGATGGTCGATGACAGCACCAGTGAAAGCAGCACGTTGACGAGTGTCGCCACGCCGAAGACGCGCATGATGGCAAGCCGTTCGGCATGGACGATATTGTCGATGTCGCCCGCCTGCGTCGATAGTAGCAAAACGCCGAGCACGGCGCGGAAGCGCTGGATCGGCACGGCGACGGAAACGATGAGTTCACCTTTTTCGGTGGTGCGCACGACCGCGCCGCGCACGCCGGTGAGCGCGTTCATCACTTCGGGATAGATCGAGCCGTCGCCACCCGGCGCTTCCTTATAGAGCGGCAGATTGCCGGGCTGCAGCGCCTTGTTGAACAGGGTGGCGAACCACTCGCTCCAGGTCTGTTTCTCTTCCTCCACCGGCGGCAGGTCGAAGCGCAGCACCTGGCCGCGCGAATAGAGATGGCGCGAATCGAGCAGCAGGTTGGCATCGGCATCGAAGATACGGGCGCGCGTGCGCGTCGGAGAGATCAGCCGGCGCAGGACCGGCGCGACCTTTTCGGGATCGATCGGGAATTCAAGGTCCTCATCGTTCGGCACCGGGGTGATGCTCTGGCCGGCCTGCAGCTCGAGCAGCTTCTGCGGATCGATGGTAATCGAGTTCGTATCGACCGACGCGGAGGCCGAAACGGCGCCGGCGATGATTTCGCCCTGCGTCAACAGGCTTTCGGCGCGGGCGTCGATCAATCCCTCGCGGAACTGGTTAAGGTAGAGGATGCCGCCGACGAGCACCACCAGCGCAACGAGATTGAAGAACAGGATGCGCCGTGTCAGGCTCGAAAAGACGGCATTGCCGAAGATCCGGCGGATCAGGGTGAAGGGATGCGACCAACGGCGGCCTCGGACGCGACGGGTGCTCACGCCCTCCGCATCGTCCAGATCCCTTTCCTGCACCAACTGTGCCAATGACAGGCCCTTTCGAAGGGCGGGGCCGGATGGACCGGCCCGCAGCCCTCAACATTTCCGACAGCGCCGCGCGTCTTTTCAGACGCGCAAAGGACGCTGTGACATTTTGAACTGCTGCATAATTTAATCCTTAAATCGATGCCGATTGAGGAAATTATGCAGGAGTGCGCTGCGCCGCTCGGGGCTCAGGCTGCTTCGCGGAAGCGGTATCCCACTCCGTAGAGTGTTTCAATCATATCAAAGTCGTTGTCGACCATCTTGAATTTCTTGCGCAGCCGCTTGATGTGGCTGTCGATGGTCCGGTCGTCGACATAGACCTGTTCGTCATAGGCTGCGTCCATCAGCGCGTCGCGGCTTTTGACGACGCCGGGGCGCTGCGCCAGCGAATGCAGGATCAGGAATTCGGTCACCGTCAGCGTCACTGCCTCACCCTTCCAGGTGCAGGTGTGGCGTTCCTGGTCCATGACCAGCTGCCCGCGCTCCAGCGAGCGGGCCTGCTGGACCGCGCCGGTCTTCGGGGCGCCGGTGGGGCTGGTGCCGGCAGCAGCGGCTTCGCGGCTTGACGCGCGGCGCAGGACGGCGCGCACGCGCTCCACCAGCAGACGCTGCGAAAACGGTTTGGTGATGAAATCGTCGGCGCCCATCTTCAGGCCGAAGAGTTCATCGATCTCCTCATCCTTGGAGGTGAGGAAGATGACGGGAATGTCCGACTTCTGCCGCAGGCGGCGCAGCAGTTCCATGCCGTCCATGCGCGGCATCTTGATGTCGAAGATCGCCAGCTGCGGCGGTCGCGCCAGCAGGCCGTCGAGCGCCGAAGCACCGTCCGTATACGTCTCGACCTTATATCCTTCAGCCTCCAGTGCGATCGACACCGAGGTGAGGATGTTGCGGTCGTCATCAACGAGCGCGATTGTCGGCATGGTGTTGGTCTCCGTCATCAGTGCGCAATCTCCCGGATTTGCTCTCCCCAGGCGGTCTCAGTGACCGGATGCGCTTATGGAGGATAAAGGTGGAACAAATTGTGGCAAAGATAAAGGGGAGGATTGCCGTAAAATTCGCTGGCAATCTTAGGTGGTGCTTCCGATGGTCTAAACGCGACCTATTCAAACGATTTAAAATTAGAACGATAAATTTAAATCGATTAATTATTTGATATCACTGCATTTTCTCAGATTTTCCATCTTGTGTTTTAAAATTTCGCCCGTATTTTCGCGATTAGTTTTAACGGCAACGAGCCTGAGTGAAGGGAACTAGCCATGGAAATGTTCGGAGTTCATAACCCGGCAATAGAGCTGGCAACGGTTGGATTGGGCGGCGCATCCAGCGTTCGCTACAACTTTTCCGCCGCCGCGCTCTATGAAGAAGCGATCCGCCGGGGCGAAGCCGAACTGACCGCTCAGGGCGCACTGCGGGCTCTCACCGGCCAGCACACTGGCCGTTCGCCGCGCGACAAGTTCGTCGTTCGCGATATCAATACCGATGGCGAAATCTGGTGGGACAACAACAAGCCGATCTCGCCGGAGCATTTCGCCGTGCTGCGCGACGATATGCTGGCGCATGCCGCGGGCAAGGAGCTTTTTGTCCAGGATCTCGTCGGCGGCGCCGAGGAAGGCCATGCCTTGCCGACCCGCGTCGTGACCGAATTCGCCTGGCATTCGCTGTTCATCCGCAATCTGCTGATCCGCCCTGATACCGCAGCGCTGTCCAGCTTCGTGCCGAAGCTGACGATCATCGATCTGCCGAGCTTCAAGGCCGATCCGGCCCGCCACGGCTGCCGTTCGGAAACGGTGATCGCCTGCGATCTCACCAACGGTCTCGTCCTCATCGGCGGCACCTCCTATGCCGGCGAAATGAAGAAATCGGTCTTCACCGTGCTCAACTACCTGCTGCCGGCCAAGGGCGTGATGCCGATGCACTGCTCGGCCAATGTCGGCCCGGACGGTGACGTGGCGGTCTTCTTCGGCCTTTCCGGCACCGGCAAGACGACGCTTTCGGCCGATCCGGCCCGGACGCTGATCGGCGATGACGAACACGGCTGGAGCGAAAACGGCATCTTCAACTTCGAAGGCGGCTGCTACGCCAAGACCATCCGCCTCTCGGCCGAAGCCGAGCCGGAAATCTATGCGACGACACAGCGTTTCGGCACCGTGCTGGAAAACGTCGTGCTGAACGAAAGCCGCGAGCCGGATTTCGACGACGGGTCGCTGACCGAGAACACCCGTTGCGCCTATCCGATGGATTTCATCCCGAACGCTTCGGAAACAGGCCGCGCCGGGCATCCGAAAACGATCATCATGCTGACTGCCGATGCGTTTGGCGTCATGCCGCCGATCGCCCGATTGACGCCGGATCAGGCGATGTATCACTTCCTCTCCGGCTACACCGCCAAGGTGGCTGGCACCGAAAAGGGTGTCGTCGAGCCGGAAGCGACCTTCTCCACCTGCTTCGGCGCTCCTTTCATGCCGCGGCACCCGGCCGAATATGGCAATCTGCTCAAGGAGCTGATTGGTCGTCATGACGTCCAATGCTGGCTTGTCAATACCGGCTGGACCGGCGGCGCCTATGGCACCGGCAAGCGCATGCCGATCAAGGCGACGCGTGCGCTTCTCGCTGCTGCCCTTAGCGGTGAACTTGGACAGGCGGAATTCCGTGCTGACACGAACTTCGGCTTCGCCGTGCCGGTCTCCGTCGACGGCGTCGACGGCAGCATTCTCGATCCGCGCTCGACCTGGGCCGACAAGGCAGCCTACGACGCGCAGGCCGAAAAGCTGGTCTCGATGTTCATTGCGAACTTCGCCAAGTTCGAGGACCACGTCGACGGCGGCGTCCGTGATGCGGCCCCCGGCATAAAGCTCGCTGCCGAATAAGTAGATCAAACCTCTGACTCACGTGAAACCCGGCATCGCAAGATCGCCGGGTTTTCCATGTCACAGCCGATATTTTCAATTCGCCGCCGATGTGAGATAGAACGCCGCATGGCCAGCGACGCACTCTATATCGATGACAGGATCACCATCGCCGGATGGGAACTGACGGAACAGTTCGTTCTGGCGGGCGGTCCCGGCGGGCAGAATGTCAACAAGGTCTCGACCGCTGTCCAGCTGTTCTTCAACATCGCGAATTCGCCGTCCCTCAATGATCGTGTCAAAACCAATGCGATCAAGCTCGCCGGTCGGCGGTTGTCGAAGGATGGCGTGCTGATGATCGAGGCGAGCCGGTTTCGCAGCCAGGACCGCAACCGCGAGGATGCGCGCGACCGGTTGAAGGAATTGATCCTCGAGGCCGCCAAGCCGCCGCCGCCGCCACGCAAGAAGACCAGGCCGACCAAGGGTTCGGTCGAACGCCGCCTGAAGGAAAAGTCCGGTCGCTCGGAAGTCAAGAAAATGCGCGGCCGCCCCGGCGGCGGCAGCGGTGAGTGATATGCCGGAGCTCTTGAGCGGCATCCGCCATCTCCCCGGTTACCTCGATCGAGCGCGTCAGGAGGCATTGGTCGAGGCGATCCGCACCGTCGTCGCCGAAGCGCCGCTTTATGTGCCCGCCATGCCCGGCACCGGCAAGCCGATGTCCGTGCGCATGACCAATTGCGGGCCGCTCGGCTGGGTGACGGACAAAGAGCACGGCTATCGCTACCAGCCGACACACCCAGCAACCGGCAGACCCTGGCCTGATATGCCGCAGCAATTCAGGCCGCCGGAAGCCTGCCTCGTCAATTTCTACTCCGACGAAGCGCGCATGGGCTTGCATCAGGACAAGGACGAACAGGACTTCAAGGCGCCTGTCGTCTCGATCTCGCTCGGCAACAGCTGCCTCTTTCGCGTCGGCGGCCTCAGCCACAATGATCGCACGCTATCTTTCAAGCTTTCGAGCGGTGACCTGGTCGTACTGGGCGGCGAGGGGAGGCTGTGCTTCCATGGCGTCGACCGTATCCATCCGGCGACTTCGACGCTGCTGAAGAATGGCGGCCGCATCAATCTGACGCTCCGCCGCGTCAATCCCTAGAGCCTACTATAGTTTTCGCAGCGCAACCTGTTCGATCAGGTGATCCTTGCCCTTTTTCAGGATGAGATCGGCGCGCGGACGCGTCGGCAGAATGTTCTGGCGCAGGTTCTTCAGGTTGATGTTTGCCCAAAGATCCTCGGCGATATCAAGCGCTTCCGCGTCGCTGATCGAGGCATAGCGATGGAAATAGGAATTCGGATCGCGGAAGGCGGTCTCGCGCAGCCGCATGAAGCGCGTGACATACCAGTTATGGATCTCGTCTTCGGCGGCATCGATATAGATCGAGAAGTCGAAGAAGTCGGAGACCATCGGCACGATCCTGCCGCCGGCCGGCAAGTCGCGCGACTGCAGCACGTTGATGCCTTCGAAGATCAGGATGTCGGGCCGGTCGACGATCTTGTATTCGTCCGGCAGCACGTCGTAGACGAGGTGAGAATAGCTGGGCGCCTTCACATCCGGCCGCCCGGCCTTGATCGCCGAGAGGAAACGCAGGATCGCAGCCGTGTCGTAGCTTTCCGGAAAACCCTTGCGCTGCATCAGCTTTTCCCGCTGCAGCACGGCGTTGGGGTGGAGGAAACCGTCGGTGGTGACGAGATCGACCTTCGGGCTGGAAGGCCAGCGCCCCAAGAGCTCCTTGAGGATACGGGCGGTGGTCGATTTGCCCACAGCGACCGAGCCGGCGATGCCGATGACGAAGGGTGTCTTCGTCACATCAGACAGGCTGAGGAAGCGGTTGCGCTGTTCAAACAGCATCTGCGAGGATTCGACATGTGCCGAGAGCAGCCGCGACAGCGAAAGATAGATGCGCCGGACCTCGTCGAGATCAATCGGATCGCCCATCGAACGCAGCCGTTTGACCTCGTCGCTCGTCAGCGTCAACGGCGTATCGGCGCGGAATTTCGCCCATTGTTCGGAAGAGAAGAAGTGGTAGGGCGAATAGGATTCCGACTGGAAGTGATCCAATGTTTCCGGCACCCCGATAATCTCAGTCGCGATACTCATGAACTCTGCCGGCTGGCCTTTTCCTTGAGGCCGGACTGCGCGGTTCTGCGCTCGAGCTCGGCCATGACATCCTCTAACGGTATTTCAGCAATCTTCAATACGACCAATAGGTGATAGAGCACATCGGCGGCCTCGTAGGTCAGGTTGTCGCGGTCGCCGGTCACCGCCGCCATCACGGCTTCGATCGCCTCTTCGCCGAGCTTCTTTGCCGCTTTCGGCTGACCGGCAGCCACGAGCTTGGCTGTCCAGGATTGCTCCGGCGAGGCTTTCGATCGCTCTTCGACGATGCTCTCGAGATCGGAAAGGGAAAATCCGCTCATAGGTCTGCTTTCAAGGTTCAGTCGAGACGCATGGCGATGCCGCACTTCGACATATAGTGCTTCGCCTCGCTGACGGAATAGGTTCCGAAGTGGAAGATCGACGCGGCGAGAACGGCATTGGCATGCCCCTCCTTCACCCCGGCGACGAGATCGTCGAGATCGCCGACGCCGCCGGAGGCGATGACCGGCACACGCACCGCATCGGCGATCGCCCGCGTCAGCTCCAGATCGTAGCCGACCTTGGTGCCATCGCGGTCCATCGAGGTGACCAGCAGCTCGCCGGCGCCGCGCGCCACCATTTTCTGGGCGAATTCGACGGCATCGATGCCGGTCGCGTTGCGGCCGCCATGGGTATAGATCTCCCAGGCGCTGAGATTGTCGCCGCCGACCGCCTGCGTTCTTCGGCGCTTGGCATCGATCGAAACAACGATGCATTGGTCGCCGAACTTGTCGGCCGCCTCGGTGACGAAGTCGGGATTGCTGACCGCTGCCGAATTGATCGAGACCTTGTCGGCACCGCACAGCAACAGCTTGCGGATATCGGCGATGGTACGCACCCCGCCGCCGACCGTCAGCGGCATGAAGCATTGGTCGGCGGTGCGCGATACGACATCGAAGATCGTCTCGCGATTGTCCGAGGAAGCGGTTATGTCGAGGAAGCAGAGTTCGTCGGCGCCGGCCGCGTCATAAGCCTTCGCGGCTTCGACGGGATCGCCGGCATCGACGAGATTGAGAAAGTTGACGCCCTTGACGACGCGGCCGTCCTTGACGTCGAGGCAGGGAATGACACGGGCCTTGAGGGTCATTTACACGGTCTCCTTGGTCCGGGCCGCCTTGATCAGCGCCAGCGCTTCCTTGGGATCGATACGGCCGTCATAAAGCGCACGGCCTGAAATCGCCCCTTCCAGCTTCCGAGCATCCGGCTCCAGCATGCGGCGGATATCGTCGAGAGAGGCAAGGCCGCCCGAGGCGATGACGGGAATGGAAACGGCGTCGGCAAGTTCCAGCGTCGAAGTCCAGTTGATGCCGGCCAGGATGCCGTCACGGTCGATATCGGTGTAGATGATCGCGGCGACGCCGGCGCCCTCGAATTTCTTGGCGAGTTCAATGATACCGAGTTCGGAGGCCTCCGCCCAACCCTCGACGGCCACCTTGCCGCCCTTGGCATCGATGCCGACGGCGACATGACCAGGAAATTTCCGGCAGGCCTCGATCACCAGCGCCGGATTTCTGACCGCGACGGTGCCGAGAATGACGCGCCGCAGCCCGCGCGACAGCCAGGCCTCGATATGATCGAGCGTGCGAATGCCGCCGCCGAGCTGTACGGGATTGTCAGTTGCCTTCAAGATCGCTTCGACGGCATCGCCATTGGCCGAATGTCCCGCAAAGGCGCCGTCGAGATCGACCACATGCAGCCATTCGAAACCCTGATCTTCGAAGGATCTCGCCTGGGCGGCCGGGTCGGTGTTGTAGACCGTTGCCTGTTGCATGTCGCCGAGCTTCAGGCGGACGCATTGGCCGCCTTTCAGGTCGATCGCGGGAAAAAGGATCATCTCGTCTTACGTCCGTAAACTGGTCGGTACCATCAGCGCATTCCACGCATCTACGATATCCGAGCGGAAAAAGACAGCGGCAATGGTAGCCGCGCCGAAGAGCAGAAGCAGCAGCAGGGTGACGGCAAAGCCGGCCCGGACCTGACGCCAGAAGCCCAGGCGCCTCTTGATCGATTTCTCGATGTTTCGCACCTGGCGCAACGCATCGCTGTTGACGGCGGTCAGTCGGATCTGCGGCTCCATCGCCTCGACATAGGTTTCGGCATAACTCGAAAGGATCTGCGAGGCGCGGTCGCGCAACGTATTGCGCAGGTCGGTCGAGAGATAATTGCTGTTGACGGCGGCAAGCTCGGCCTCATCGGGCGAACGGCCGGCGTTCCGCTTGCGATGGCTGAGAACGAAATCGCGCTTTTGCCGCTCGTAGAGTGCGTAGGCGAGCAGGCCGATCAGATCGTCCTCACCTTCGATATAGAATTCCAGCACGGCCTCGGCGATGTCGCCGGCGCTGACGCCGTTTTGCCGCCGGCTCGGACCGTCGTTTGCGGGGAAAGATTCATGGATCATCGGTCCAGCCTTTCTTTCAGCGCCTTGGCTGCGTTGGAAAGCGCTTTCCTATGGATGGCTTCGTCGACGCGGCGGATGATCGTGCCGCCGGGAAGCTTGATATCGGTAAAGGGGGGCAAGCCTTCCCTGGAGGGCCGCAACGTGTAGAACACCTTGGCTGATTTCCGTGAAGCCGGCATCGAGCTCACTCCTGTTCCGCCGTTTCCATACAAGGGAAATAAGGCGGCTGTATTAAAAGCCAGCCCTTGGAGCAATTCCAGCAAAACTGTGTAGCGGTTTTGTCTCCGGAATTGGGTGAACAATGCTCTACGGGTTCCAGCGCAGGAAATTGGCGATCAGGGCCAGGCCGAGCTTCTGGCTCTTTTCCGGGTGAAACTGTGCTCCGGCCATGTTGTCGCGCCCGACGAAAGCGGTCATCGGACCGCCATAGTCCGCCGTCGCAATAACATCCTCGGCGTTTACGGCGGCAAGATGGTAGGAATGCACGAAATAGGCGTGCAGTCCCTGCGACCCCGTCGGAATTCCTTCGAAGAGCGGATGTTGGCACTTCAGGTCGAGCGTGTTCCAGCCGATCTGCGGGATCTTGAGGGCGGGATCATCCGGCGTCATCTCGACGACATTGCCGGGAATCCAGCCGAAACCGCGCGTCACGGTCTTCTCGAGGCCGCGCGAGGACATGAGCTGCATGCCGACGCAGATACCGAGGAACGGCCGCGCCTTCTTCTCGACAGCCTCGATCAACACCTCGGCCATCCCAGGCACGGTATCGAGGCCGCGCCGGCAATCGGCATAGGCGCCGACACCGGGAAGCACGATACGATCGGCCGCGGCAACATCCTCCGCCCTGTCGGTAAGATCGATATGGGCATCGATGCCAGCTTCGTGGGCGGCACGCTCGAAAGCCTTGGTCGCCGAGCGCAGGTTACCGGAGCCATAGTCGATAATCGCGACGCGCATCGTCAGCGTCCTCCATCAAAACCAAAGAGACCAAGCGATGTTGCATCGCCGTGCGGGCCCATCGGACGGGCCTTGTTCTGCCAGTCCGGTGCCGCGGCGTCGTCACTAGCGGCGATGACCGCCCGGTCCGAAAAATAGATCTGCTCGGCAACGCCGATCGTATCCGCGGCAATGAGCGAGTCTTCGTTCCAGCCCTTGGCAGCAAGGTTGCGGACACGGAAATTCTGGCCCTCGAGACCGACCAGAATATTCACGCCCAGCAGGATTGCCGTTCCCGCCGGCCCGAGGCCCGGTTCGTCCATCAGCGCACCGCCAATCCCCTGTAGCAGAAAGGCGGCGGCCGCATGCAGCCAAAGCCGATGCGCCAGCAGCCAGACCCATGGAAACAAGAAGCCGAGCAACGTGAAGCCATCACGGATGGTTCGCGTCTCATCGGCCGTCGCGTTCGCGCTGCCGGGCGCTGTCAGAAAGATATAGCTGGATGTCATTGCCGCCGCTCCCTTGAAGGGCTCAGACGAGCGTGCCCTTGGTCGAGGGAACACGGCCCGCCTGTCTCGGATCGATCTCTGTCGCCGTGCGCAGTGCACGCGCAACGGCCTTGAAGCATGTCTCGGCAATATGGTGATTGTTGGCGCCATAATGGTTGAGAATATGCAAGGTTATGCCGGCATTCTGGGCGAGCGCATGGAAGAACTCGCGAACGAGCTCGGTATCGAAAGTGCCGATCTTCGGAGCGCTGAAGGCGACATTCCAGACGAGGAACGGCCGGCCGGAAAGATCGACCGCAGCCTTGGTCATCGTCTCGTCCATGGCGAGATCGATCGAAGCGTAGCGGGTGATGCCACGCCGGTCGCCGAGTGCCTTGGAGATCGCCTGGCCGATGGCGATGCCGGTATCTTCGACCGTATGATGGTCGTCGATATGCAGGTCGCCCTTGGCATCGATCTCCATGTCGATGAGGGAATGTCGCGAAAGCTGGTCGAGCATGTGGTCGAAGAAGCCGACGCCCGTCGAGATCGTCGATTTGCCGGTGCCGTCGAGATTGACGGAAACGGAAATCGAGGTTTCGTTGGTCTTGCGGGAAACGCTGCCCGTGCGGCTTGCTGCGGTCTCGGCCATATGGCCCTCCATCGGGAATAAGGCCGTTCCTTATCAGGCGCATCGGGAAATATCCAGAAGCCGGGCAAGAGAAAAGCCGGCCCATTTGCAATCCGCTCCGGCCCACTTACATAGGGCTCAACAGGGCCGGCATGCGGCCCGGCAGACAGGTGTTTTATGACAACAATCATTACAGTTCGAAAAGGCGGCAAGGTGGTGATGGCGGGCGACGGCCAAGTGAGCCTCGGCCAGACCGTCATGAAGGGCAATGCCCGCAAGGTGCGCCGCATCGGCAAGGGCGAAGTCATCGCCGGTTTTGCCGGCGCCACCGCCGATGCCTTCACCTTGCTCGAAAGGCTCGAAAAGAAGCTGGAGCAATATCCTGGTCAGCTGATGCGCGCCGCCGTCGAGCTCGCCAAGGACTGGCGCACCGACAAATACCTGCGCAATCTCGAAGCCATGATGCTCGTCGCCGACAAGTCGATCACGCTGGCGATCACCGGCAATGGTGACGTTCTGGAGCCGGAGCATGGCACGACGGCGATCGGTTCCGGCGGCAATTTTGCCCTCGCGGCCGCCCTCGCACTCATGGATACCGACAAATCAGCCGAGGAGATCGCCCGCCGCGCCCTCGATATCGCCGCCGACATCTGCGTCTACACGAACCACAACGTCGTGGTGGAATCGCTGGATGCCGAAGGCTGAACCCTATGCCTTCCGGCCGCTTGCCGCGGTTGACCTGCCGCTCCTCGCCAAATGGCTGGAAAGCCGGCATGTCAGGCGCTGGTGGAGCGATCCGGCCAAGGCGCTGGCTTCGATGGAAAAGCATATCGACGCGGTCTCCGTCTCGTGTTTCATCGTCACGCTGAATGGAAAGGACTTCGCCTTTATCCAGGCGGCCGATCTCGACGACGAGGACGATGAAGCGCTCGCCGGTCAGCCGAAGGGCACCTACGGCATCGACCAGTTCATCGGCATCGAGGAACTCGCGGGCAAGGGTCATGGACCGGCCTTTGTGATAGGGTTCTGCGATATGCTCTTTGCAAAGGGCGCGCAGCGGATCCTGGTCGATCCGCATCCTGACAATGCATTCGCAATCAGAGCCTATACCAAGGCGGGCTTTCAAGGACTTGGCGAAACAACGACGAAATACGGCCGGGCGCTGTTGATGGCCCTGGACCGCCAGGAGAATGATACACAATGACCACTTTTTCCCCCCGCGAGATTGTTTCCGAGCTCGATCGCTACATCATCGGCCAGCATGATGCCAAGCGCGCCGTTGCGATTGCGCTGCGCAATCGCTGGCGCCGCCAGCAGCTCGATCCGAGCCTGCGCGACGAGGTCATGCCGAAGAACATCCTGATGATCGGCCCGACCGGCGTCGGCAAGACGGAAATCTCCCGCCGCCTGGCAAAACTCGCCGGTGCGCCCTTCATCAAGGTGGAAGCCACCAAATTCACCGAAGTCGGCTATGTCGGCCGCGATGTCGAGCAGATCATCCGTGACCTGGTCGAGGTCGGCATCGGCCTGGTGCGCGAGAAGAAGCGGGCCGAGGTGCAGGCCAAGGCGCATGTGAGCGCCGAGGAGCGTGTTCTCGATGCGCTGGTCGGCACCACGGCATCGCCTGCCACGCGCGAAAACTTCCGAAAGAAGCTCCGGGACGGCGAGCTCGACGACAAGGAAATCGATATCGAGGTCGCCGATGCCGGTTCCGGCATGGGTGGCTTCGAAATTCCCGGCATGCCGGGCGCCAATATCGGCGTGCTGAACCTGTCGGAAATGTTCGGCAAGGCGATGGGCGGCCGCACCAAGAAGGTCCGCACCACAGTCAAGGCCTCCTATGGCGACTTGATCCTCGACGAATCCGACAAGCTGATCGACAACGAAGTGATCCAGCGCGAAGCCGTTCGCTCCACCGAGAATGACGGTATCGTCTTCCTCGACGAAATCGACAAGATCGCCGCCCGCGACGGTGGCATGGGCGCCGGGGTTTCACGCGAAGGCGTCCAGCGCGACCTCTTGCCGCTCGTCGAAGGCACGACGGTTTCGACCAAATACGGGCCGGTCAAGACGGACCATATCCTGTTCATCGCCTCCGGCGCCTTCCATGTCTCCAAGCCCTCGGATCTTCTGCCGGAACTGCAGGGCCGCCTGCCGATCCGTGTCGAATTGCGTGCGCTGAACAAGGATGATTTCCGCCGGATCCTGACCGAGACGGAAGCAAGCCTCATCCGCCAGTACCGCGCGCTGATGGAGACGGAAAGCCTGAGCCTCGAATTCACCGACGACGCAATCGACGCGCTTGCCGATGTCGCCGTGCATCTGAACTCCTCCGTCGAAAACATCGGCGCACGCCGTCTGCAGACGGTGATGGAGCGGGTGCTGGACGATATTTCCTACAACGCGCCGGATCGGGGCGGGACGGCCGTAACGATCGATGCCGCCTATGTGCGCGAACATGTCGGAGATCTCGCGCAGAATACCGATCTCTCGCGCTTCATTCTGTGATATCGGTGCACCGCTTCATGTCTTCCCGGCATGAATGACGGATTGTAACGAACGCGACTCTCGACAACGGGCCTTTTACTTTCTAGTGAAGGCCCGTTTTGTTTTCTGCTCGGCTTTATTCGGCCAAGATTCTGGTCCAGGCAGCCGCATCACAAACAAGACGATGGAACGGACGGGATAACGGATCGTGCGACGCCTTTTGACAAGCCTTATGATTGCCGTTGCCCTGGTGAATTCGGCGCCTGCCTTCGCAATGCAGACGGTGCCGGCCGGCAATCGTCACGCCGAGCAGCCCGATATTCCGGGTGCTTCCATCAGGCGCACCAAGGGCACCAAGAGCAGCTTCGATCTGAAATACGAAAAGGTTCATGAGCTTCTGGCAACCGATCGCGAGCTGATGAGCAAGATCCGCAAGATCTCCAGCGCCTACGGCATCAATCCCATCCATGTCGTCGGCGCGATCGTCGGCGAACACACCTATAATGTCGACGCCTACGACCGGCTGCAGGCCTATTATGTCAAGGCTGTCTCCTACGCCGGAGAAAGCTTCCGCTTCGCCTATGACGGCGAAAACGTCGACGAATTCGTGGCGCGGCCGCAATTTGCCGAATGCAAAGGCAAGAGCGATTCCTACTCGCTCTGGTCCTGCCGCGAAGATGTCTGGGAAACCGATTTCCGCGGCAAGACGGTGGGTGGTACGAGCTTCCCCAACAACCGCTTCAGCGCAGTCTTCTTCCAGCCCTTCTATGCCGGTCAGACCTTCGGCCTCGGCCAGGTCAATCCGCTGACGGCGCTGATGCTCTCCGATCTCGTGACCCGCGTGTCGGGTTATCCGAAGCTGAATGAGAAGAATGCCGGCGCCGTCTACAAGGCCATCATGGATCCCGATATCTCGCTCGCCTTCGTCGCGGCCTCGGTCCGCAGGTCGATCGACGATTACAAGGAGATCGCCGGCATGGATATCTCGGGCAATCCCGGCCTGACGGCAACGCTTTATAATGTCGGCAATTCGCGCCAGCGCGCCGCAGCCCTTGCTGCGAAGAACCGCGGCGCCGGTACGACCATCTGGCCGGAAGAGAATTATTACGGCTGGCTGATCAACGACAAGCTGGACGAACTTAAGGGCCTGCTCTAGCTTCAAGCTTGCCGGGAAGGCCTAGATCTTCCCCGAAAGGCTTTTACGATGGACATGCGTCCGGACCCCTTCGTCCCGCCAGCACCGCTGCCGCGTACCGTGCCGCCGAGCCGGCTGGAAATCATTCGCATCATCCTGCGCAATCCGCTCGAACTCTGGGGCGAGCCGTCCTACACGCTGCCGTGGATCCGCACCAATTTCTTCGGCCAGAGGACGCTGATCGTCAATGATCCCGGCCTGATCAAGCACGTGCTTGTCGATAATGCCAATAATTACCGCATGTCGGATGTGCGCCAGCTCGTCCTGCGTCCGATCCTCCGCGACGGCCTTCTGACCGCCGAAGGTCCTGTCTGGAAAAGATCGCGCAAGGCGGTGGCGCCTATTTTCACGCCCCGCCATGCCCAAGGCTTCGCCGGGCAGATGCTGCGCCAGTCCGAAGACTATGCCCGCAAATATGAGGGCGCCGGCGAGGCAGGCGCAATTTTCGATATCAGCACCGATATGACCGAGCTGACCTTCGCGATTCTGGCTGACACATTGTTCTCCGGCGAAATCGTCACCTCGAGCGGCCATTTCGCCGACGACGTCAATGAACTCCTGCATCGCATGGGCCGCGTCGATCCGATGGATCTGATGCGCGCTCCCTCATGCGTTCCACGTGTGACACGCATCGGCGGTCAGAAAGTGCTGGAGAAATTCCGAGCCATCGTGCGCAACACGATGGATATGCGGCTTGCAAAGATGAAGGCAGACCGCAGCAGCGCGCCCGAGGATTTCCTGACACTGCTCCTGGAGCAGGCCGGCCCCGACGGGCTGACCAAAGAAGAGATCGAAGACAATATCCTGACCTTCATCGGCGCGGGGCATGAAACCACAGCCCGGGCATTGGCCTGGACGCTGTATTGCGTATCGAACAGCCCGCATATCCGCGAGGGGATGGAGGAAGAAATCGACGCGGTGCTCGCTACCGGGGCCAAACCTGTGGAATGGCTGGATATGATGCCGCAGACGCGCGCCGCCTTTGAGGAGACCTTGCGCCTTTATCCGCCGGCGCCATCGATCAATCGCGCTGCCATATCAGATGATTCCTGGACAAGCCCCAAGGGCGAGCGGGTCGAGCTTGAGGCCGGTGTCACGGTGCTCGTCATGCCCTGGACGCTGCATCGCCACGAACTTCACTGGGACAGGCCGCGCGCCTATATGCCCGAACGCTTCCTGCCGGAAAATCGCGGCTCTATCGGCCGCTTTCAGTTCCTGCCTTTCGGCGCTGGCCCGCGTGTCTGCATCGGCGCAACCTTTGCACTTCAGGAGGCAGTGATCGCGCTTGCTGTCCTGATGCATCGTTATCGCTTCGATTCCACCGATCAGACCAACCCCTGGCCGGTGCAGAAGCTGACGACGCAGCCACAGAACGGATTGCCGATGCGCGTGACCCCGCGCATAATTTCCACGAAGGCATAAATCTTTCGAATTATTGCAGAATTGACTATGAATGAAAGCCGGGCAAAGTGGCAGCATTCAAAAGTCGTTGCCAGGGAGAATGTCGCATGAGCCGCGTTGATAAGAACGGTCTTGCCATCGAAACCGTCCTTCATGATTTCCTCGTCAAGGAGGTGCTGCCGGGCCTGGCGGTCGATGCGGACAAGTTCTTTGCCGATTTTTCGGCTGTAGTCCACGATCTCGCCCCGAAGAATCGTGCGCTGCTGGCAAAACGCGATGAGCTGCAAGTAAAGATCGACGACTGGTACCGCCGGCACGGCGCCCCGGCAGATATGGACGATTACCAGTCCTTCCTCCGCGACATCGGCTATCTCCTGCCGGAAGGATCGGACTTCCAGGTCTCGACCGAAAATGTCGATCCGGAGATCGCATCGATCGCCGGCCCGCAGCTCGTCGTTCCCGTCATGAATGCTCGCTATGCCCTGAATGCCGCCAATGCCCGCTGGGGTTCGCTCTATGATGCGCTCTACGGCACGGACGCCATTCCCGAGAGCGACGGCGCCCAAAAAGGCAAGGGCTACAATCCGAAACGCGGCGAGAAGGTCATCGCCTGGGTGCGCGATTTCCTCGATACATCAGCGCCGCTGCAGGACTGCCGGTGGAAGGACGTTGGCGGCTTCGCCGTCAGGGATGGAGCGCTCTCTGTCAGATCGATCGATGGCGAGCAGGCCATGCTGACGGATGGCAAGCATTTTGCCGGCTATCGCGGAGATCCCGCCGCCCCGACGCATATTCTCCTGAAGAACAACGGCATTCACATCGAAATCGTCATCGATGCGACGACGACGATCGGGAAAGCCGATCCGGCCGATATTTCCGATGTCTGGCTGGAATCGGCAATTACGACGATCATGGACTGCGAGGATTCGATTGCCGCTGTCGATGCCGAGGACAAGGTCGTCGTCTATCGCAACTGGCTCGGCCTGATGAAGGGCGACCTGCAGGAAGAGGTGGCAAAAGGCGGAACGAGCTTCATCCGCAGGCTCAATCCGGATCTGCAATATGCCGGCCCGGATGGTGCCGCCTTCGAGGTGCACCGCCGCTCGCTGATGCTGGTACGCAATGTCGGCCACCTCATGACCAACCCGGCGATCCTCGACCGCGACGGCAATGAAGTGCCTGAGGGCATCATGGATGCTGTTATCACCGGCCTGATCGCGCTTTACGATATTGGTCCCTCCGGCCGGCGGAAGAATTCCCGCACCGGCTCCATGTATGTGGTCAAACCGAAGATGCATGGGCCGGAAGAGGTGGCCTTCGCCGTCGAAATCTTCTCGCGGGTCGAAGATGCGCTTGGCCTGCTGCGCAATGCCATCAAGATGGGCATCATGGACGAGGAGCGCCGCACGACCGTCAACCTCAAGGAATGCATCCGTACCGCCCGCGAGCGCGTCGTCTTCATCAATACCGGCTTCCTCGATCGCACCGGCGACGAGATCCACACGTCGATGGAAGCCGGCCCAATGATTCGTAAGGGCGACATGCGCCAGGCGGCGTGGATTTCCGCCTATGAAAACTGGAACGTCGACATCGGCCTCGAATGCGGCCTTGCCGGCCACGCCCAGATCGGCAAGGGCATGTGGGCGATGCCGGATCTGATGGCGGCGATGCTCGAACAGAAGATCACCCACCCGAAGGCCGGCGCCAACACCGCCTGGGTGCCGTCGCCGACGGCCGCAACCCTGCATGCCACCCATTACCACCGCGTCAATGTCGCCCGTGTCCAGCAGGGGCTGAAGGATCGCGCTCGCGCCAAGCTCTCCGACATTCTCTCCGTGCCGGTTGCGGTGCGGCCGAACTGGACGCCGGAGGAAATCCAGCGCGAACTCGACAACAATGCTCAAGGCATCCTCGGCTACGTCGTGCGCTGGGTTGATCAGGGCGTCGGCTGCTCGAAGGTGCCCGACATCAACAATGTCGGCCTGATGGAAGATCGCGCGACGCTGCGCATTTCGGCCCAGCATATGGCGAACTGGTTGCATCACAAGGTCGTCACCGAAGCTCAGATCGTCGAGACGATGAAACGCATGGCCGCCGTCGTCGACGGTCAGAATGCGTCGGATACCGCCTATCAGCCGATGGCCGACAATTTCGACGACTCGATCGCCTTCCAGGCTGCCCTCGATCTCGTCCTCAAGGGTAGGGAACAGCCGAACGGCTACACCGAGCCGGTGCTTCACCGCCGCCGCCGCGAGCTCAAGGCGAAACAGGCCGCGTGACGCTTGCCGGAGAATGCGAAAAGGCCGCCGGAACGACAGTTCCGGCGGCCTTTTTTATACCGAATTCGGCAATTAGCTTATTGAATGACGACGACCTTGGACGTGCCCTTGCCGGGACGAACGCGGCTGTAGAGATCGATGACGTCCTGGTTCATCAGGCGAATGCAGCCCGAGGAAGCGGCGGTGCCGATGGAGGCCCATTCCGGCGTGCCGTGCAGGCGGAAGAGCGTGTCTTTACCGTCCTCGTTGAAAAGATACATGGCGCGCGCGCCGAGCGGATTGGTCAGCCCCGGACCCATGCCGTCCTCGACGTACTTGGCGAGATCAGGACGGCGGACGGCCATTTCCTTCGGCGGGTGCCAGTTCGGCCATTCCTGCTTCCAGGCGACGTAGGCGGTGCCGGCCCATGCGAAGCCCTGCTTGCCGACGCCGATGCCGTAGCGCATCGCCTTGCCGTTGGCCAGGATGTAATAGAGGAAGCGCTCGCGCGTATTGACGATGATTGTACCGGGGCGCTCGGTGGTCTGGTAGCTGACGACCTGACGGCGGAACTGCGGCTTGACCCTGTCGATCGGGATCGCCGGCAGGGAGTATCCGGCATCCTTCGTCACGCCGTAGGCGTCATTGAAGATCTGTGCTGTCTGTACCGTCGGGCCTGCGCCCTTGTCGTCGACGGATGCGCTGTCTGATGTCGTAGAGCAACCGGCCAGAGCGAGCGTCGCCAGCAGGCCAAATACAGGGAATGCATTGCAGATGCGCATGGATGACTCTTGAAGTTTTGGGGCAAGGAGAACGGTCTTTCGACCATCGTTGATTATGGTTTATTTTCGATTAACTTGCGCTTTGCAAGGCTACTGCAGCGCGACAAATCCGTCTGCCGCGCAAATTAGAAGCGCATGGTTTTTTTGCAACAACACGCCAGCCCCTCTGATGGTTATCCATGACGATTTTGAGCGTTTACAATAACAATCCGTTAATCGATGGCCGGCAATCGGACAGGGCCATGATGGTGCGGCGTGGAACGCAGATATTGCTGCATGAAATGCGCCACGCCGTGCTGCCCGAACTGCCGCTGGCCAGCGGCCGCCGCGCCGATCTGATCACTCTTTCGGAAAAAGGCGAGGTCTGGATCATCGAAATCAAGACCTCGATCGAGGATTTCAGGGTGGATCGCAAATGGCCGGAATACAGGCTGCATTGCGACCGCCTGTTCTTTGCGACTCACCAGGATGTGCCGCTGGAGATCTTTCCCGAGGAATGCGGACTGTTCCTGTCGGATGGTTATGGCGCCCATATGATTCGCGAGGCGCCGGAACACCGCATGGCGCCGGCCACGCGCAAATCCGTCACGCTCAACTTCTCGCGTGCTGCCGCGCAAAGGCTGATGATGGCCGAATGGGCGAACGGAAAACCGTTCACTGTGGACGACGTCTAATTATAAGCGCGCGAGGTGCGCGTCTATTTCGGCGCGCGTTTGGCAAGGATACGCTGCAGCGTCCGCCGGTGCATATTGAGCCGGCGCGCCGTTTCGGAAACATTGCGCTCGCACATTTCATAGACTCGCTGGATGTGCTCCCAGCGCACCCGGTCGGCCGACATCGGATTTTCGGGAAGCTCAGCCTTTTCACCCGGCCGCTGTGTCAGCGCCGAAAACACATCGTCGGCATCCGCAGGTTTTGCAAGATAATCGACGGCGCCGAGCTTCACGGCCGTGACCGCCGTTGCGATATTGCCGTAGCCGGTCAGCACGATGATCCTGGTGTCGTCGCGCCGCTGGCGGATCGCCTCGATGACGTCGAGCCCATTGCCGTCGCCGAGCCGAAGGTCGACCACCGCATATTTCGGCGGCCTGCCTCTCGATTTCGCAACGCCCTCCGCTACTGATTCGGCCGTCTCCACTTGGAAGCCGCGCGTCTCCATCGCCCGTGCCAGGCGGCGCAGGAACGGCCCGTCGTCATCGACGATCAGCAGGCTGGCGTCGGGACCGATATGATCCTCGTCCGACGCGGTGAAATTGTCATGATTCTGTTCTGTCATCGTCTCGGCCCCGGCGGTTGAACGCCCGATCTGCGTCAACCGCTATATCCTGTTTATGCCGACAAAGTCATTTTGTCGAATTTGCGTCGATCAGCATGCGTGGCCATTCGATTCGGATGCGCGCGCCCGCACTTTCCGGATCGCGGTTCTCGAAAATCAGCGATGCGCCGGAGCGCTCCAGCAGCGTCTTGGCGATGAACAGCCCGAGCCCGAGGCCGCCAGCCGTATCCTCTTTCTGCCGCTTCGTCACATAGGGCTCGCCGATCCGCGTCAGAATGTCAGGCGCATAACCGTTGCCATCGTCCTCGATGACGATCAGGACTTTGTCGTGATCGTGCTCGACAGTCACGATCACTTTCTCCCGCGCATAATCGACGGCGTTTTCGATCAGGTTGCCGAGCCCGTACATGATGCCGGCATTGCGGTCGGTGACCGGCTCACCCTTGCGCGGGCTCTTTTCGATGAGCTCGAGAGCGATACCGAATTCTCGGTGCGGGGCGACGATCTCCTCGATCATCGACGAAAGCGGCAGCCGGCGCATATGTGCCTCGCCTTCGGAGGAAAGCGTCGTCAGCCGCCGCAGGATGTCGCGGCAGCGTTCGCTCTGGCTGCGCAACAGCATGACGTCCTCGCGGAAACGATCGTCATCCTTGAGTTCCCGCTCCATTTCCTTGGCGACGACGCTGATCGTCGCAAGCGGCGTACCGAGCTCATGGGCGGCCGCGGCCGCCAGCCCATCGAGTTGCGACAGATGTTTTTCCCGCTGCAGCACCAGTTCGGTCGCAGCCAGCGCATCGGCAAGCTGGCTCGCTTCCATCGAGACCCGATAGGCATAGAAGGCGGCGAATGCCATGGTCGAGGCGATCGAGCACCAGACACCGAACTGCATGACGTTGTGGACATTGATTTCGACCCCGTCGAACCAGGGCAGCGGGAAGGGCGAAAAGGCAAGCACCGTGATGCAGACCATCGCAAAGCCGATCAGCGCGGTGCTGTAGCGGATCGGCTGCGAGGCAAAGGAAATGATAACGGGCACGCAGACGAGCGCGGCGAAAGGATTGGCAAGGCCGCCGGTGATGAACAGCAGCGCGCAGAGCTGCAAAAGGTCGAAGCCGAGCAGGGCAAAGGCGGCTGGCGGTTCCAGCCGATGCGTCGGTGGATAGCGGATCGTCAGGTAAAAATTCACCCAGGCAAGGGCGGCGATCAGCGAAGAGCTGGCAATCAGCGGCAGGGGAAAGTTCAGCCAGAAGGCAACGATGAAAACCGTCAGCGCCTGTCCGCCGACGGCAAGCCAGCGCAGCCGCACCAATGTCTGCAGGCGCAGCCTGCGGCTGTTGTGCCGGTCCTCCAGTGTATAGCCTTCCGTGTTGTCGATCATGCCAGGCTTGTCGATCATGCCGAGGGCTCCTTGAACGGCCCTCATGTACCACGCGGTTTTGCCCGTGTCGTCGGCAACGCATCCTCCGGCCGCTCCGGCCAGGGATGCCGGGGATAGCGCCCGCGCATATCAGCACGCACATCCCTCCACGAGCCGGCCCAGAAGCCCGGCAGGTCGCGTGTCGTCTGGATCGGCCGGTGCGCCGGCGAGGTGAGCTCGAGCAGCAGCGGCAGGCGGCCACCGGCAATGGCAGGATGCTGCCTCAGTCCAAACAGCTCCTGTACGCGGATCGTCAGCACCGGCTCCTCGCCCTCATACTGGATCGGATGCCTTTGGCCGGTCGGCGCTTCGAAATGGGTTGGCGCAAGCCGGCTAAGGTCGCGTTGCAGCTCATGCGGTACCAGCGACATCAGCCCGTTCGAAAGCCCGGCTGCGGAAATCTCGGAAAGGCCGCGGGCCTCGGTCTGAAAGGGTGCGAACCACTCGTCCAACCGGGAAAGCAGGGCATCATCGCCGACATCGGGCCAGGGCTCGCCGATCGTCCGGTGAAGGAATCCAATCCGCTCGCGAAGCTGCATGGCCTCCTTCGAGAAGGCAAGCTGATCGAGCCCGAGTTCGCGTACCCCGTCCACCAGCGCCTGGGTGACTGCTGCCCCGGACGGGCGCGGCAAAGGCGTCTCTTCGAAGACAATCGCACCGAGCCGGGTTGCCCGCCGCGCCCGGATTTGCCGGCTCTGTCGGTCGAAGAATATTTGGTCGTCGGTTTTGATCTCACCGGGCAACTCGGCTTCGATGTCGCCGCGTGTCACCTCGGCTGCCGCCAGAACTCGCGCCCGCGCCGCCCGTCCGGTCAGGTCGGCAATCACCAGCATCTGGCTGCCGGCCAGCCTCTCGGTTTCGGGCAGCTCCGCTCCGCGGCCGTTCGCCATCACGAATCGGCCGCGCCCGCCGCGCTGAATCGCTATTCGATCCGGGAACGCATGCAGCAGCAACTGGCCGGCAAGCGCCGGCGCCGTTGAGGCAACGCTGTCGAGGCCGCTCGCCAGCCGTCCTGCCAGCCGCCTTGAAGCCTCCGCTCTCTCGCCCCGCTCGGCCTTGAAGCGTCGCAGCCGCTCCTCGATATCGATACTCGTTCCGCCAAGCCCCTGTTCGGTGAGAAGCACGGCGATCATCGCCGCATCGCGTGCGTGTCCCACTTCTCCCGCCGAGACGACCATGGCGGCAAGCCGCGGCGGCAAAGCGAGATCGCGCATCACCTTGCCACGCGCTGTCAGCGCTCCGTCCTTGTCGAGGGCGCCGAGCTGGCCGAGCAGAACCCGCGCCTCCCTCAGCGTCGTTTCCGGCGGTTGATCGACGAAGGCAAGCGATGCCGGGTCTTGAACGCCCCAATGTGCGAGGTCGAGCACCAGCCCCGAGAGATCGCTGGAAAGGATCTGCGGCGGGGTGAAGGCCGGCAGTGCCGCTGTCTGTCCCTGGTGCCACAGCCTGACGGCGATGCCCGGTTCCGTTCGTCCGGCACGGCCCGCCCGCTGATCGGCGGAAGCCCGCGACACGCGCACCGTCTCCAGCCGTGTGATGCCGGTCGACGCCTCGAACACCGGCAGACGCTGCAAGCCGCTGTCGATCACGATCCTGACGCCGTCGATGGTGATCGACGTTTCGGCGATCGATGTCGCAAGCACGATCTTGCGTGTCCCCTGGTATGCTGGCCGGATCGCCGCATCCTGCTCCTTCTGGCTGAGATTGCCGTAAAGGGGGGCAATCAGCGTCTCGGCTCCGAATCGCCCCTGCAAGCGTTCCACGGTCCGGGTGATTTCCGCCTGGCCGGGCAGGAAGGCGAGAATCGAGCCGGCCTCATTGGCATGGGCATCGAGTATCGCCCGCGTCACCGCATCCTCGATGCGTTCGCCGCCCGGCCGATCCTGGTAACGGATATCGATCGGAAAGCTGCGCCCCAGGCTTTCGATGACAGGTGGATGGTCGAGCAGCGCGGCCACGCGTTCGACGTCGAGGGTCGCCGACATCACGAGGATACGCAGATCGTCGCGCAGTGCCGACTGGACGTCGAGCGCCAGAGCGAGTCCGAAGTCTGCGTCCAGTGAACGCTCATGGAATTCGTCGAAGATCACCACCGAGACACCGGTCAGTTCCGGATCGTCGAGGATCATCCGGGCAAAAACCCCTTCGGTCACCACCTCGATGCGTGTCGCGGCCGATATCCTGTTGTCGAGGCGCATGCGGTAACCGACCGTCCCGCCGACCTGTTCGCCGATGAGCGATGCCATCCGGCTTGCCGCTGCCCGCGCCGCCAGCCGACGTGGCTCCAGCAGGATGATCTTGCCATCGCCGCGCCAGGCCTGGCCAAGCAGGTAAAGCGGTACCAGCGTCGTCTTGCCGGCGCCGGGCGGGGCGGAAAGAACGGCGCGTTTTTGCTTTTCCAGCGCAGAGGCGACGGCCGGCAGGACATGTGAAACCGGAAGCTCCGGCAAGGATGCACTGATTGTCACTTTCGGCCCGTCACTGTCTCATAGGCAAGAATGGCGCCGGCGAGATCTTCCAACGCCGCACCCACCGACTT